>JAUWRD010000164.1 GCA_030610765.1 Actinomycetes bacterium | reverse complement strand
TGGTCTAGAGCACCCCGCTGGTGCGGACTTGAGCTAATAGATATGGCAGCCTCTCCAATGCCCGGGAGGCTTAGCATATTGTATTGACCCGGCTCAAAAGTGTAGTGATCCTGAACATTCTTGTCGTGAAAGCTAAGCGTAAAAGTACTTATATTCTCGGCTTCAGCTTTGATCTTAACGATGCGAGCCGGATTCGGAATAAACGCGTTACGAGTCAAGTTTGACACCTTCTCCCCCGAGTCGCCATACGGGCTCGGTGATATCGATACGCGTCGGACATGAGGTAATACAGCGTCCGCAACCGACGCAACCGGCGCGCCCGTATTGTTCAATTGTCCAGTTGAGCTTGTGATTGACCCATTGGCGTAGACGGTCAGCACGATTAGGGCGGAAATTGCCACCGTGGACCGCGGCAAAAGCTAGATTTTGACAAGCATCCCAAGTTCTGGTTCTCACGGATTTTGACCCACTGACATTCGACTTGTCCCTGATTTGATAGCAGTAGCAAGTTGGACAAACGTTAATGCAATTAGCGCAACTCAAACAACGCTCACTGGGTTGTTCCCAATAAGGATGATCATAGTTTTCGTTCAATGCTTCAACAGCTTTGGAAAGATTGAAAGCCTTTGACATGCCATGTCGCGCTTTCTCCGCCCGTTCTTCTTTGACCTCTAACATATCTTGACTCGCTGGCCGCAGGTCGGCGTCACCGATGATTTGCGCCCCGACTTTTGATCCCACCTCAACCAGGTAACCGGAATCAAGCTCAGTAAGACAAAGATCAAAGCCGTCCTTTAAAGTGGGCCCGGTATCGAATGTCGCGCAAAAGCAATTTTGTCCTGGTTCAAGACAGTTCAGGCCGATAATGATATTGTTTCGTCTATTACGATCGTAAGCGGGATCATGGAAGTTTTTGTTAAACGTCAAGTCCATAACACTCATCGCGTTGACGTCACAAGGCTTCAGGCCAAAGAAGGCCAGTTTTTCAATTCTTGTCGGCCCAGTTGAATATTTGATATTTCCTTGCTGAGTGCGTGATGTCTCGTAAAGAACTTCTTCCGGTTTGTGTGTAAATCGTTTAGGAGAATTAATCGGGCGCGCGTTTCCAAGAGTGTGTTTGCCCGTGTCTTCCAGCCTATATGAGCCTCGATCTTCTGTACTTGTTACCCCATAGGCTAGGTCTGCCGCAGATTCAATTGGACCATACTTTACGGCTAGTTTTTCCCTGATCGGTCCGATCACACTGTAGTCATCAGGTATACCGGCAAGGATTTGCTCAGCGGCTTCGCCCTCAATAAAGAAATGTCCTTTTTTGCGTAGTTCAGCCTCTGCTTTTGACAGTGCCATCTATTGGGTTCCAATCTTCAAAATAGTTTCTTCATCTCAAAATATACCGGCAACGGTTTTCAGAAGTATTTCGTGATCAACTGGCTTATCTAAAAACCCTTGAACGGGTAGAAATTCAGTTGCGCGATAGTGCCCATCTTTTAAATCGGGAAATAGGTTCAATGATGTGGTTTGATGTATGTCCGAAACTATGACAACTGGAGTCTTGCTCAATTGACGGTCCGGGTGTTGCCGCAACTTCCACACTAAATGAAACCCTTCTGTACCCTCGGGCACCATTGTTTCGAGCAGAATCAGGTCGGGACGACTTGAGTTCAACGCTGCCCAAGCTTTCTCGATCGAATCCACTGAAGAGACTTGATAGTCATTAGTTGTCAGGGTATGAATGACGGGATCGTACATTCCGACCTGTGGATCAACGATGAGTATCTTTTTTTGATATTTCGTGTTTTCTTTCATGTTTTGTAAAATACCCAAGCTAAGTTAGTCAATAACAAAAGAGATGTTTTAAGGAACCTCTGTTTCATCCATGCGCTTGGGGGAAATCATATAAGCAATAAGCAATGTTTCTGTTTTTAAAAAGGGAGTCGTCTATTGTCGGCAAATAGTCTTGGGCTTTGTGTTCTAGGGTTGGGCAACCCCCTGATGGGTGATGACGGTATTGGTGTCGTTGTCGCGCGCAGGCTTAGAGAACTAGAGATAAAAGGTGCTCGGGTTTTTGAAGCCGGCACCCCCGGATACGGTCTTTTTGATGTATTCGCTGAAGAAAAAAGAGTTGTTTTCATTGACGCGGTAGATAGCGGCTCATCTCCGGGCTCGGTGGATTGGGTTGACCCTCAAGCCGTCATAGAGGATAAAGCCCGTCAATCTCTTCACCAAGTGGGACTAGCCGATGTCTTGTCGTTATTAGATATGGCACAAAACAAGCCGTGGGTGCGCGTGATCGGCATTCAGCCACAGCAGATCAATGTGGGTGTCGAAATCAGTGAAGAGCTTAATGGAAAACTAGTCGATATCACCGAAACTACTCTTGCGATGATCAAAAGCATCGTTTAGTTGGGAAAGCAGGCGCCAATGGGTACGGCAAGTAGAAGATGGCATGTTGAAGTAACCGGTCACGTTCAAGGGGTCGGATTTCGTCCTTTTGCCAAAAGGCTCGCCAACCACTGGCAATTAGCGGGTTGGGCTAGAAACACGGGAGGCTCAGTTGAGCTGGAGGTTCAAGGTGACCTGCAAGCCTGCAATGGTTTTGTAAAGGAATTAGTTGTTAGTCTTCCCCGGCCGGCTCAAATTCGTTGTCTCGACGTAAAAGAGATAAAAATTGTGCTAAAAGAGGGCGTTTTTTCTGTTTTGGCCAGTCGCGTGGGAGGTGACTTGCAGCGTTTCGTCCCCAAAGATATTGGCATTTGCGAAGATTGCCGGCAGGAATTATTAGATATCACTGATCGTCGATTCGATTACCCGTTCATTAACTGCTGTCACTGCGG
>JAUWRD010000221.1 GCA_030610765.1 Actinomycetes bacterium | reverse complement strand
TATGGGCAGTAAACAACCGACCAAAAGGACCTGAGCCTATTTCACGTATTCTGACCGGAATTCTGATTTGCTCGTTTTTGATAACCGGGTGCAAATCGTCGACAAAGACAGTTAAGTTGGGGCGAGTCTATGTTTCGTCAGAACCCGATATAGAAGCCGACATCTTTATTAACGACGAAAAACAGTCAGCTAAAACGAACACATTTTTCAACTTGAAGCCCGGCTCTTACAATATACGGCTGGTTAAAGAATCCGACCAGCCCGATGACCAGAAGGTTGGCGAAGCCAAGGTGCAAGTGAAACCAGGGAAGGCTAGAAGAGTAACTATTACTCTAAGTAAGATGAGGATTATCCCGGCCGCCGTCTCCAATAGTGAGCCCCGCCCGATCACTGCCGGCCAAAAGATGATTCTTGATTTCTATGCGACCCTGGCAAAAAAAGACCCGCGAGGAGCTTATTCTTACCTTAATTACCAGGGCAAAAGAGAACAAGGTAGTTATTGGCGATGGTCAAAAAAATATCAGACTATCTCTTCTTTTGAAGTTGTGGGATTGGAGTTAGAGAGCGTTGAGTCATCCACGTCGGTAGAGATCAACAAAGTTGTCTTAAGAACAGTGTCCACAACCTCTATCAGAGAACCGGTTCCGCGAGAGGATTTATCCACAGTTTCAATTACATCCGTCGATCAGATTGGTGTTGCCGGTCTCCCGAGAATTAGTTCAATCGTTGAAGATAAAGTTGGCCCGCCCGACCCGTAAGGAACTTTTCGTCCAACCGCGTGTTTACCGCTTTTTGTGCTTGATCACAACCGGGCCGCTCGAATATCTTTTGGTCTTATAAACCCCGTCTTTTGCCACTGCATAAATATAATACTTGCCGGGTTTCACTTTTTTTGTATTCCAGACAAAGCTGTTAACGCCTTTCTTCTGAATAATATTCTTTTTGATCAACCGGCCATCGAACCCTCGTCTATTCTTATCGTAGAACAAACTAATACGGGTTCGGCGCGGCGACCTCTTGTAGTCACGCCACTTAATCCTGAAACTCTTATCAGCCGCGTCATCAGCCTTAATCTTAATATAGTCAATATAGAAACGGCGGCGGGCTCGCCATTCCAGTGGATCAAAACGAAAATCATTTACTTTTCCTCGCCACCCGATTTTTCCACCATCTAGATCAGCCTTCTTTAAATCAATCACGTAGGTCGTCCACTTAGGTAAGATCACGATATCGTTAATAGTCTGGAACAAACTTAGAGTGTCATGATCTCTCGACCAGATAACACGGCTCATCGTGCC
>JAUWRD010000075.1 GCA_030610765.1 Actinomycetes bacterium | reverse complement strand
CAAACAAGAATAATCATAGACAACCGCAGACAGGGCATAGCTCCCCTTGAGTAGCGGTAACTCTTTGAGCTCATACTGAACTGTCCCCCGCCCCTTTATTTTATCAAAGATCGTCTTATAGAACTTTGTATTGGTTCCATTTATATGAGTTCCGTCACGCGAATAAATAGCTACGCCAAAAACCGGACGGGAGATCTCTTCTTTAGCTTCATAATCTATTTCAACCAGAAAAGGTTCTCCGGTAATAAAAAGAGACTTCTTCTGACCCTCTTTATCTAGAAAGCGAACCGATGTTATCTTGACCTCTCCCGAGCCCCACTTGGAGCCGGTTTCAGGCTGATCGATTTCACCTGCTACAGCTTCTTCCTGTCGGTTGACCTCATCAAGATAGCTATCTACCACGCTTGGCGCCCGACCCGCGCCCTTAATCTCGCCGTGTTCCAGCCAAATGGCCTCATCACACATATTCCGGATAGAATCGAGCGCGTGAGAGACAATCACAATTGTCTTGCCTTGCTCTTTGAGGTCATAGAGCTTATTTAAGCATTTGCGTTGAAAGGCCTCGTCTCCGACAGCTAGGATTTCATCAATCAACAATATATCTGGCTCAACGTTTATAGCCACCGCGAACCCAAGCCGTACATACATGCCCGAGGAGTAGTTCTTAACCGGTGAGTCGATAAACTTTTCCAATTCTGAAAAGGCGATTATTTCATCGAGCCTTTCAAGTATCTCTTTCCTTGAAAGGCCTAGAATGGAGCCGTTGAGGAAGATATTTTCCTTGCCTGTCAGCTCCGGATGAAAACCGGCCCCGAGCTCCAGAAGAGCTGAGACCTTACCGTGCATACTTATTGAGCCCTTATTCGGTCGCAAGATCTTTGTCAACAGCTTGAGCAAGGTGCTCTTGCCGGACCCATTTTCGCCAATAAAGCCAACCGTTGTTCCTTGTTTAATCTCGAGTGAGACATCCTTGAGCGCCCAAAAAGACTCGTAGGCGGAACGTCGGCCTTTGAGCAGAGTTTCTTTTAGGCTCGGGTTGCGTTCATGATATATCTTAAATTCTTTCCAGACACCTTTTGCCTCGATGACCGTTGGACGATCAGCAGCGGATTCAGACGCGGTATCCCATATAGCCGTCATTGGTTTCTCACACTTCCTCAGCAAACTCCGGCTCTAACCGGAGAAAAATAAAGTAGCCGAATAAGAACATAACGATCGCTGATCCGGCTGAATAAAGCATAAAATTGAGGCTCGGGTTAGTCAGCCAAAAGAGCACGTTCTTAAAACTCGACACTATCGTCGTCATTGGATTCAGCGAATAAATAAATCCTATCTTGCCGCCCGGGACCATGCTCATCGGATAAATGATAGGCGTGCTGTAAAAAAGAACCATCAGCAATATCCCGACCATATGCTGAATGTCGCGAAAATAGACATTTAGCGCCGCCACCAGGAGCGATAGTCCGAGCGTAAAGACGAAAAGTATCGGGACCAACAAGAGCAGATACGGGAAGTATTTGTAGAAATCTAGAAGCCGCGGGTTGAACATAGCGAAGGCTAAGATAAAACCGACAAAAACGATCAGCTCGAGCGCAAAATTGACGAGGTTTGCCAGAGTGATGGAGATTGGCAATAACTCCCTGGGAAAATAGACCTTCTTGATCAGTGAGCTATTGCCAACGATCGACGTTGTCCCGCCAACCACGGAAGAGTTAAAGAAGTTCCAAGGCAACAACCCCGCTAGAAAGAATATCGAGGGGCTGTCAATGTTTGGAAACCGAAAGATGCGGGTGAAAATGACTGTAAACACCAGCATCATCAGAACCGGGTTGAGAAGAGACCATAAGAATCCGAGGACCGAATTCTTATATTTTACTTTCAATTCTTTCTTAGCGAAATTAAGTAATAGCTCTCTATAGCTGAACAAGCTTTTTAATTGGCTAATCATCTAGTCATAATCTAACTGCTACCCATTTTAATGTCTAGAGGTGAAATATTCGGCCAATGCCTCTTCCCAGGGGCGCATGGGCTGCATTCCCTGAAGTTCCAAAGCCAGACCTCTTAATACTGAAAAAGACGGGCGCTTGGCAGGCCGCTCCATTTGATCTGAGCCAATAGGCTGCAAGTCCGGCGTGATTTTCGCCAATTCAAATATTTTCTTGGCAAACCCGTACCACGAAGCAGCACCGCTATTTGTGGTGTGATAGACACCGAATCGACCGCTTAAGCCAATCTCAACTAGTTTTTGCGCTAGATCAGCTGCGCTGGTCGGGCTGCCCATCTGGTCGTCGACGACCCGAACTGTCTGTCCCTCAAGACCTAGCCTCAGCATCGTTTTTACGAAATTCTGACCATCTTGCCCATAAAGCCAAGCCGTGCGACAGATATAATGTTCGCCGGCCAACGTCTGAACATCGCGCTCTCCGGCCAGCTTTGAGCGCCCGTAGACTGAAAGCGGGTTCACATCGTCAAATTCCGTATAAGGTGTTTCCTTGCGCCCATCAAAAACGAAATCAGTGCTGACATAAAGAATCGCAGCTCCTGATCTTCGGGCAGCAACGCTAAGATTACGAGTGCCGATCGCGTTAACTTTATAAGCCAGGTCGGGATTAAGTTCCGCTCCATCAACATCAGTAAACGCAGCGACGTGAAAGATGATTTCGGGACCAAAACTGGATACCTGTTTTTTAACTTCTTGAAAATCTGTGATATCCAGCTCTTCTATATCAACCGGATAAAGATCGTGGCCGTCCAGCGCTTTTTGTAATTCTGATCCGAGTTGCCCATCGACACCCGTGATTATTATTTTCAATTCAATCGCACCTGTTTTTAATAGCCTGCAACTACTGAATAGTGACTTGTGTTGTCGGCCTGACTATTTCTATCCAAGTCTGACCCGGAGAGAGGGAAATAATTACCCCGCTTGCGTCCTTGAGGGTCAGGGGGCTGCCAGGGGCTGCTTTTTCCCATGATCCCTGAATCACTTTGCCATCCCTGAAAACCGTCAAATCACCACTACCGCTAACGTTAATATCAAGCACGCCGCTGCCGCCCGTTATGGGATTTGTAGGCGCGCGCATTACTATGATGTTAGTTGGCGTCACCTGAGTTTGGTTGTTCGCGTCAAGGTGAGGCTGACCGCCATTAAAGCGTTTGTAGGTATTGGTTTCACGATCATATTGATAGTCAACGAGGTAGGCGGGGTCTGAGAAGTCAATCGTTACCTTCTTTGACTCTTCCGGCCTCTCTTCTTTGGGCGGGCTTGGCTCAAACTTAAACCCGATGGCCGCCATGTCGCCACCCTCTTTGTACTGACTGGCGGCCTCCCGAATTCTAGCCGTCGAGGAAAAGACGTTATGGGGAGCTCTTGTCCAACGAACCCTCTCATATGACGCGCTGTGGCCCATCTGGTCCCAACCTTTTACGCCCCAATCTTGAATATCCCGCATAGCGTAGATCGAGCCACCAACGTGACCATAGATAGCGTCCCAGCCTCGCGCCATAGCCACAAAATGGCTCCGCGCGCTACGTATCGGTCCGACATTCTCAGCGTCTTTAGCGCCAAAAACCAACATCAATCTAGTGATGCCGCCCTCCGCTAAGCCCTCCACAACGACACATGCGCTATTGAGGCCAGCTTGCGGCCTGATGCTCGATAGATTTTCAACCATGATGGCAAGCGGTCTTGTCGCATTGCCCGCAGGATCATCACCGCAGAGAGAAAGTTGTGGCTCCGGCGGTTTAGGTTTCTTTTTTTGTGCTTTTTTTTGAGGTTTGGGTTCGGGTTCTGGCGAACCCGACAAAAATACACCGGCCACTACACCAACAATTATAACGATAGCTATCACGCCTATGATGATTTGCCATTTACGCTTCATTGGCATGATCCTCCTGTTTCAGCTTCAACCGACGCCACCAGGCAACGTTCTCGGTATACCAATTGATTGTTTTTTCTAAGGCTGAGCTAAAATCAAACTCCGGCTTAAAGCCGAGGTTGTGAAGTTTCCGTGAGTTTATGGAATATCGCCGGTCGTGACCCGGTCTGTCCTTAACATACGTGATAGATGACTTCGGCCGGTCCATGATCTCTAATATCATATTCGCTATCTCGATATTCTCAACTTCCATCCCGCCTCCGATATTATATACCTCGCCAATCTGGCCCTCGTGCAACACACGATCGATAGCAGCACAATTGTCTTCAACATAAATCCAATCTCTGACATTTTTCCCGTCACCATAGATCGGCAAACTCTTGTTGTCCAAAAGGTTGGTTATAAGGAGTGGAATCAGTTTTTCTGGATATTGGAAGGGACCAAAATTATTTGAACTCCTCGTGATGATGATTGGCAGGTCATACGTGGTTTTATACGCATGGCATGCTAGATCAGATGCGGCTTTGCTGGCCGAATATGGGCTGCTTGGAACCAGATTATCGCTTTCGAAAAAAGATCCTTCATCAATGCTGCCGTAGACTTCATCCGTCGATATGTGAAGAAACCGCTCCAGGTTCGCGGATCGGGCAGCCTCAAGCAAAGTATTTGTACCAACAACGTTTGTTAACATGAATTGACGAGCTCCGGTAATCGAGCGGTCTACGTGAGATTCAGCCGCGAAATTAACAACCGCCTGTGAATCCTTCATGACCTCGATGACCTTATCGTAATCGTCGATGTCAGCGTGGACAAATCTGTAGTTCTTTGACTCTTCGATGTCTTTTAAGTTATCGGGGTTGCCGGCATACGTCATGACATCATAATTAACGACATCATAGTCGGGGTGCTTGTTAAGCACATATCGGATAAAATTGCTGCCGATAAACCCGGACCCACCGGTTACCATTAGCTGCTTCACTATTTAAAAATAACCTCCGACTAACCCATCTCAATATCCCAGTTATAAGGAATTTCTTCCGTATCCCAGGGCAGCCGATATTCATCAGGTTCACTATAGTTAAAAAGCTCGGTCGGACAATTAATAATAAAGGCGGGCTCGTTGCCGATAGCTTTGAACCCATGCATAACAAGCGGCGGTATTTTCAACAACATAGGGTGCCTGTCCCCAATAAAAAACTCGTTCGTCTCTCCCGCCGTAGGTGACTCTTCACGGCTATCGTGGAGTACAACTTTTGCCATTCCGCGCACACAGACAAAAAAATCTGTTTGCTTCTTATGGTAGTGCCAGCCCTTGACAACGTTAGGATTGCAACAGGTAATGTAGACTTGCCCGAAGCGCTCGAATATCTCGTCATCGCTTCGAAGCATTTCCATCAAAAAACCTCGCTCGTCGGGAATTACTTTTAGATCTTTTGTTCTTACACCTTCTATCACTTAAAGACACCTACCTGACTATTGTCGCCTAGCATAAGTCGATAAGCCTGCGGCTTTTTCGGCGATTTTTCCACTTGGACGTTCTTACCTATTAGACTGTCTTCAAGTCGGCTAATACCGACAATTCTACTTTTCTCTAAAATGATACTATGTTCTACCTCGCTGTGCCTGATGGACACATCAAAGTATATCGAAGTAAAAGGCCCGATAAAAGAATCTATGATTTCGGCGTTCTCCCCGATAATAACCGGCCCTCTAATGTGGCTATTCTGTACGACCGCGCCTTTTTCAATAACTACACGTCCGTCAATTTGCGAGGCTTCATCAACCTCCCCATCGATTCTTGGCTCCATAATCTCAAGAATAATTCGATTGGCCTCAAGCATGTCTTCAAGCTTGCCGGTATCTTTCCACCAACCTTCGATGATGTGCGGATGCACAGTGGAGCCATTTTCAATCAAATATTGAATAGCGTCTGTGATCTCAAGTTCGTTTCGCCACGAGGGTTTGATGTTTTCAATCGCCGCCCATATGCTCTTGTCAAACATATAGACGCCAACCAGAGCCAAATCGCTGGGAGGATCTTTAGGTTTCTCGACCAGTCTGATCACTTTTTTTCCGTCGAGTTCGGCCACGCCAAACATCGAAGGGTCTTTGACTTTTGCCAATAATATTTGCGCATTAGGTTTGCTGCGAGAAAACTCCTCAACCAAAGAAACTATGCCGTTCTTAATTAAGTTATCACCGAGAAACATGACAAAACTGTCTTCTTTTAAGAACGATTTGGAAACTTTCACCGCGTGCGCAAGCCCCAGGGGCGCTTCCTGCTCAATATAGGTGAACTCAAGTCCCCAACTTTTGCCGTCTCCAACGGCCGCAATTATTTCATCTTTGGTTTCTCCAACAACAATGCCGATTTCTTTAATGCCTGCTTCACGCATGGCTTCGATAGCATAAAACAATACCGGTTTATTCGCCACGGGCACCAGTTGCTTGGCGCTCGTGTGCGTTATGGGTCGCAGCCGGCTACCTGTGCCGCCGCTTAGTATTAGTCCCTTCAAGCTCTTTTTAGCTCTCCTTCTAAAGGTTTCCTCTTTACAAACCCGGCGCTACTTCTTTAGTGGTTTGCTTATTATATAGATAATAATCGTGTCCGAGAATAATCTCAATGTGACTCGTCATTCTTTTCTCTGACGGCCTAACTATTGCCTCTTTAAACAAAAGACGCCTTACCTTATAAGCTTCCACTTGATAACCGACGCCGTATCTTATCTCTGTCCGCCGATAATTAAATGAAGCAGCGTTACTAACTCCTCCAACTTTAAGGCCCCATTTTTGAAGCCTTCTCCTGGCAAACGTGGCTAAACCGGCTTTTCCTGAGCCATTTAGCAAGGATATGGAGAGCAATCCATTTTCCAACGACATCTTATCAGATTCTCCCGACAACTTCATTTTCTTGATCGAACCGCCGTCTTTTATTCGCTTTAATATCCTGTCAATACTTCGCCCATCAGGCTCAACATAACTTATCCCGTTGATAGATTTGGAAGCGCCCGGCAGCGTTATCGTCTCGATTTTCCGCTTAGGCGCTCGACCAACAAAATTTGCCACGCTTAGCATTTTTCGCCGGGTCATGTCTGTCCCGACATTTTGATTAATGATTCCGATGAGTTTCGGTAACTTAAAGATCGACTTGAGCCTTAGCGTGTTGCTGATCAAAGCTTGTAGAAAATTTTGTTGGCGAGCGGCACGCCCGAAATCAGAATCACCATGCCTGTAGCGGACATAATTAAGAGCCACCTCACCACTCATGTGCTGTTTTCCTTCGGGAATGTACATTCTGAACTGGCGACTTTGGTCATTGATTGTCTGATCTACGGTAATATCGATACCGCCAAGCGCATCTACCAATTTCTTGAATCCCTCGAAATCTACCTCTATATAATGGTTTAGCTCGACCCCAAGAAATCCCTCTACGGCTTGAATAGCCAGCTCTGCTTGGCCATAAGCAAAGGCCGCGTTTATCTTATCCTTGCCTCGCCCCGGAATGTATACACGCATATCTCGTGGGATTGAAACAAAATAGATGCGCTTTCTCTTGAAGTCGAGCCTCATGTATATAAGTGTGTCGCTACGCGCGTTTTCGCCCCGGCGGGAATCACTTCCGATTAAAAGAATATTCATGGGAGCATCGGCACTTTTTCCCTGACTTAATAAATCCTCCCGTATGCGCGTCATAATATCGGCCTTCACGGAACCATTGGGAGACGTACTAAGCCAGGAAGCAAAGGCAGCGCCAGTTCCCAGTGAGGAGAGGAAGAAGAAAACAATAATCCATCTTCCAATTTTTCTATCTTTTTTCGTTTTCCGTATATCGTCCAATCAGGTGCCTCATTCGAGAGTGCGATTAAGATTTGGGTGAATCTGTTATCCCCGACTTTTATTTATTGAAACCTTCAGCAAAATACCAGAGCTTAGATGGTTTCACGGCCCCCATGGTCACATGACCACCTGTCCAAGTTTCCAAACCATTGTTGCCGCCATAATCAAAATACATGACCCGCTCCGCTACCACGCGCCTGGTCGACTGGAGTTCGACACTAAATGATTTGCCTGCGCCGAATCCATTGGCTCCCCCCATGGTCACAGTTTTTCTGCTCTTTGAATTTACTGAATAAGTGCGAGTGATGGCGGCTGCGCCGTTTTCGGAACGGTAAGTTAAAGTGATAGCGGCCCGATAGCCAGTAGGGTTATAAATCGCTATGAGATCGTCGAAGCGATCGTCAATATGACCTTCGGCAAAGTACCATTTCTTGTAAACCCTTGGCGACCCTACGGTGCTGTGAGCCCCGGAGCGTCCGCTGGAATTAAAATAAACCGTGCGCGCGGCAACTATCTTGGTTGGAGCATGAACCTTGATGCCAAAATCTGTCCCGGACACCATCTGGTTTAAGATGATCTCTCGCCGCCTTCTCGATCCTATCTTGTAAGTGCGTGACACTTGCTGTCCGTTTTTCTTTGCTATCGTTACTCTGGCCTTTGTTGAGGTCTTCTTGGGGTTGAATAAGAAAAGTCTGACCTCAAAACCCTTGCCGGTAAACCCTTCCGCGAAATACCAGTTCTTGGAGAGCCTATTCGATCCGATTGAGGTAAAACCCCCGAC
>JAUWRD010000009.1 GCA_030610765.1 Actinomycetes bacterium | reverse complement strand
TTTGGTGGATGCGTCTCGGGATCAAGCTTGAGCGAATTAAGCCGGGAAATCCTCAACAAAACGGCCGGCATGAGAGGATGCACCGAACGCTTAAATTCGAGACAACAAAACCCCCAGGCGGTAATTTGCTTCAACAACAAGAGCGGTTCGACAATTTCATAGAAGAATTTAACTTCGAGCGGCCTCATCAGGCACTTGATATGAAATCTCCCACAGATGTGTACAAAAAATCTCTGCGCCCATATCAAGGACTGCCGGATGTCACCTATCCTGGATACGATAGATCGCTTTTGATGTCCAATTGCGGCAGGATATGCAACGGAAAAAGAAAGGTCCACATAGGCAGAGCCCTTGCCAATCAGCCCGTTGGCCTGCGAGAAGTAGATGATGGAATATGGCAAGTTGACTTTATGAGCTATACCCTCGGGTTTTTTGATGAAGACAGCAATAAATTCGCTCCCGGCGAAGATCCATTTGGATTTAGGATAGAAACTTGAGATGAATATGGACAAAAGTGTAAACTATGTGACAAGAATAAACTGTAAACCATGTCCCAGTAAGTACACTATGGTCTGTCTTCAGTTAGGGCGCATGCTTAAATAACAAGCGCACGCTTCAATGGCACGCCCGGGCTATTGCCAGCTATTAATAGGAAAACAAACGGACGGATTGTGGTATGAGAAAAGGACCCTGAAATGCTTTTGACAATCGCTTCCTGGATGGCTAATAAGCGCTTAACTGGTTCACCCAGAGCCCGGACGTATAAAAAATTTTTCCTTAATATTGCACATTCAATCGAGGGGCTGGTCGTCTTTGCTTAATAAGGTATTGCTTAAAAAGTTCAACCTGCTCATTCTATTTATCCTTGTGCTGACTTTTGTCTATCCGGCTTATGTTCTTGCTGTTCCGTTTACGACAATTTAGCTAACCGATAACGGTTATAACGACAATGCGCCCCAAGTCAGCGGCGATAATGTTGTCTGGAGAGGCTATGATGGGTCAGACTATGAGATCTTCATGGCAACGGTGAGCGGCTCTAGCAGCGCTCCTGCTACAGGTCTCAACACCAATATGCTCTTGTTGCTCGCCTTGCTTTTTATGGGTTCAGGTTATCTATTTAGATATCGTTTATGCAGGAACTGAATACTAGCTCTGTAATGTCTTATATCGCATGATGTCTGCCCCATGCGAGACTGTCCGCATTACTGATCTTCGGGCAAAGCATCAAATTCTTTTTGCTTTGTTTCAAACCACTGGCCCATGGTTTCTGGTCTGTTCATAAAACCCTTCATTTCTTCCATTTTATCGAGGTGTCCTTTGTCGCCCTTTTCAGCCATTTCCATTGAATGTTTTTTGCTTAATTCTCCGATCTCCTCAAAGGTTTCAGCGCGGAATTCTTGATCACAAGCTCCGGCAAGTTGTTTGCATGTCATTGTTTTCATCTTTTTATCTCCTCCTAAAGCAACTTGAATTATACAATTACCCTTTTTTGGGAAAGAAAAATATATTGCTAACAAGTAAAGGATAAAATGAGATATTCGCTAGAATCGTGATCTTTAATCCTCCCGGAAGAGACGCGATAGCCATTGAGCCTTATACCTGCACGACTGACGCAATCAACCTTCAGCCCCAGAGGATTGATGCCGGCCTTAAGGTGTTGAAGCCAGGTGAGGTTTTTCGAGGTAATATAAGTTTTAATGTTGAATCATATCTTTAGGAGGCGGTTGTGATGATGAATTGGGGACACGACGGAATGATGGGTGGCCAGAGCTTTGGTATTTTTGCTATGGTCTTTGGCTTTATATTTATGCTCTTATTTGTGGTTGGTTCAATTTTACTAGTCGTCTGGATTGTAAAGCAGTTTACCCCTGGCGGGACATCTACTTCTTCGTCAACCGGCAATGCCCTGGAAATCCTTAAAGACAGGTTTGCCAAAGGCGAGCTAAGCAAAGAGGAATTTGCGGAGATGAAAAAGGAACTGATGAAATAGGAATGGCTAGGGGATCTAGACATCGCCGGACTTAGATTATCGCGGTTGTGCCCAAGCCGATGCCTATCATCTCGTCCTTTGCCAAATGCTACTGGGGCAGCCCATGTCTATATGGTTAGACTCCGTAATTTAGCAACCACTAGGAGTGTTAACCGGAAAAGGGTATATTGGAAAAAGGAGGTTCGTTATGAAAATAGAGTTGCTGTATTTTGATGGTTGTCCTTCGCGCGAGCAGGCTTCGGAAATATTGGAGAGGGTCTTGGCAGAGACAGAGACTCAAGCCCGGATCGAAAAAATAAATATTATGGATGAACAGATGGCGATTGATCATCAGTTTTTGGGATCCCCGTCAATTCGGATAAACGGCGTGGACGTCGATCCTGTTGCCAGGGATAGTTTAGAGTTTGGCCGTAAATGCAGAATATATAAAACTGATACGGGGATTATTGGCTGGCCCAGCAGCCATATGATCGAAGAAGCTCTCAAAGAGGCCCATGAATGAAATCAGTTCTTTTAGTCAAAGCTGCGTGGTGCCCGATCTGTCCGCAAGTGGAGAAGCTGTGGAGCGATTTGAGGAAAACGTACAAGTTTGATTATCAGGAGACAGATATTGCCAGCACGGAAGGCGAGGAGCTGGTTTCAAAACACTCGATCATGAGTGTACCGACTACTATTATTGACGGCCAAGTCGCCTTTGTGGGTGTCCCGGATGAGAAGAAAGCAATTAAGGCAATAGACCGCTAGAATTGCCTCATCTTTCATTTTCTACAAGTGCTAGGCGACCTATTCTGATCCATTCTTTATACCCTTGCCCATAAGCCATATTCAGATTGTTAACTCAAAACTTTTTTCTTCCATGTAGCGCGACAACAGGTCTGGATTGTACTATGAAGCACTAAGCCTTCCCAAAGCAAAAGGTAAGCGTTGAGACTTTGGGAAATTGGATTCCAGGAGGTTGCGATAGAGCCTGAAAAACCAAAATCATACTGTGAATTTGTAGAAAATCTTGAGAAATCAAATGTTCACCGAATCTACCACGATACTCAATATGGTTTTCCGATAACTTCAGATAACGAGCTATTCGGGCGATTGGTGCTGGAAATAAATCAGGCCGGACTTTCCTGGACAACCATTTTAAATAAGCAGGAAAACTTTAGAAAAGCCTACTCGGAATTTGATGTTAAGAAAGTGGCACGGTTCAATAATAAGAACATTGAGAAGCTGCTGTCAGACTCAGGCATTATCAGGAACAAACTTAAAATCAATGCCGCCATATTTAATGCTCAAAAGATCGTTGATATCCAGAGCGAACATGGGTCTTTTAAAATTTGGTTGGATTACAACCATCCCCTGCAATTAGACGAGTGGGTCGAGCTCTTTAAGAGAACATTTAAATTTACCGGCGGCGAGATCACTAAAGAATTTTTGATAAGCACCAGATATCTGAGCGGGGCGCACGAAAAAGATTGTCCGATATTTAGTAAGATAATTCGCGAAGGCCCCTGAAATCTATTACTTAACTAAATCAGGTATGACCAGTTTCGGATCTAGCTTGCTGGCCTTAGCGAAACATTTTTTAGCGTCTTCAGTTTTTTTCAATGCTGTGAAGGCTTCGCCCTTGATGCTCCAAGCCTTAGCGTAATCGGGATCAATCTCAATGGCTTGATCAGCGGCTTCTATCGGTTCTTCATAATTGTTGAGTGTGGAGAGGGCAACGCCTTTGTTGTACCAAGCCTTAGCGTAACCGGGATCAATCTCAATGGCTTGATCGGCGGCTTCAATCGCTTCTTCGAAGTTGCCTAGTCTACCAAAGGCAATCACTTTGTTGTTCCAAGCTTGCCCGTAATGTGGATTTAGTTTGATAACTTCATCGTAGGCGACTATCGCGTCTGAATATTTGCGGAGCTTGCCAAGGGCAACCCCTTTGTTGTACCAGGTCTCTGCAAAGGTCGAGTCTATTTTGATCGCTTCATCATAGGCGTCAATCGCTTCCGCATATTCTTCTAGCTCACTCAGGCAGATCCCTTTGTTGTTCCAAGCCTTAGCGTTGTCGGGATTTATCTCGACAACGTGGTCATAGGCGTCAATCGCTTGTCTGAAATCGTCGAGCTTGTAAAGGGCAACCCCGTTGTTGTACCAGCCTTCCGCAAAATCCGGATTTACTCTGATGGCCTCTGCGTAGGCGATTATTGCGTCCTCATAATTATTTAGTTTATCGAGGGCAAAACCTTTGATGTTCCAAGCTTCAGCGAAGTCTTCATTTTTCTTGATAGCCTGCTCGGCGGCGCTGATCGCTGCATTATAATTACCTTGCTTGGAAAGCTCAACACCTTGGTTGTAGTATATCTTTGCGTCATCTTTTTTCATCTAAAAACCACCTCATTTTGAAGGTTAAATTATACCAGACTCCCTGCTAAACAATAATAAGGGGTTTTTGTCTCAGTTTTTTACTGAAGCTCGCGAAATCAGAAAATAGACTATTCCAAAAACCAGGACTGCTGCGAGGAGGACCCCCATCTTGTATGGAGCCTCGTGGGTTAAGCTTGAAATCAAAAGTTCTCTAATAAAGGCGACCAGGCCAACTGATACAAAGACCTCAATCTGGAAGCTATGTCCCCTCAAGTATTTGATTTCTGTGTCGATCAACTCAACCATGACCCAGATAATCAAAAGGGTGCCCAATGAAGTCAATATCTTATTTGTAACATTGCCGCCAGGTTCGAATAGAGACAGCAATTCCGAGGCAAAAAGGGCGATTATGCTGATAGACAACCCAAGCAGGGCCAAGACTAAAACCACGTTTATTCCATAAGCGAATCGTTCGGCGAATACGATTAGGTTTGAATCCAGCCTTTCCGATAAGAACTTTTGCCTTATCTCTTCCTCATGGTAACTAGAACTCATAATGTCCAAATTCAGGTCGAGGATTTTATCCAATGATCTAGTCAGGGCTGATCTTCTGGAGGGATCGGTAACATCTTTATCGAGTATATTGTACAAATATTCACGCTTATAGTTCATGGACGCGGTCACCCAATGGATCGGGATTTTCTTCTTTACGTGCTTCAGGCCGACATGTTGTAGATGGGCAATATAGCGATTGTTAAACGGACCCTTGAGGGAATCACAAAGCCAATCTCGCATAGTGTCTTTGCGTTTTACAGAGGCGTCAGCTGCGACGAAGAAACTTGCTGTTTCCGGATAGCTCTGTAGATAGATAAGGAAATCAGAGACAAAGTCATCCATATAAGGCTCAACAATTGACCAAACCTCGTGCAAGTTTTCAATATCTTTGTCGGTGATCAGATAGTGCCGTTTATACTCTTCAATTCCGAGAGACATAGAGGTCCTTAGATGCTGGATTGCCAATTTTTTTAGAATAGCAGCAGCTGTTGAGTGGCGCAAGCAATTGAAATTTGAATTTGCATTAGGGGTACATTCACGGGGAAGAGGATACTAGGGAGAGGAAACAAGCGTCATGAGCAGACCCCGGGCGGATGTAGCGTTTCTGTTCGACGTCGATAATACCTTGCTCGATAATGACCAGGTCACCGATGAGATGAAGGGTAATCTGGATCAAGAAGTCGGCACTGATCGGGCTCAGCACTACTGGAGTATTTTCGAGGATCTGCGCAATGAACTTGGCTACGCGGATTATCTCGGAGCTCTGCAGCGATTCCGCGATAGTTATCCTCATGATCCCTGTCTCCTGGAAGTTTCGCACTTTTTGCTCAACTACCCATTTGCCGACCGCCTTTTTAGTAGCGCACTCGAAGTAATCGAACACGTCGGACAATGGGGCCCAACGGTTTTGCTCACAGATGGCGACGTGGTCTTTCAGCCCCGAAAGGTCGAGCGCTCGGGGCTCTTTGACGCAGTCTCCGGTCATGTGCTCGTTTATGTTCACAAGGAGAAGGAGCTGGGTGATGTCGCGGAGCGATACCCGGCAAAGCACTACGTGCTTATCGACGACAAACTGCGAATACTCGCTGCTATTAAAGATGCTTGGGGGCCACGAGTAACCACTGTTTTTGTGCGCCAGGGTCATTACGCCCTCGATCAGGAAGCTGTTCTTCGCTATCGGAAAGCCGATGTCACAATTGATCGCATTGAAGACCTTCTGAATTTCAACCAAACGGAATTGACACGTAATAGAGATGCAGCGTGAGCATTCTAACCCTTAACGCTGGTTCTTCGAGTCTGAAGTTTGCGATATTTAGTGACTCCGCTATGCCTGTCTGTGCTCTCTCCGGCAAGATTGACCGCATCGGATCCCCGGCACCCGTATTCACGAAGAGGGACAACAAGTCTGATCGTGTTGAGCAATCAGAGCTTCCAGAGTCTGATCATAATGGTTGTCTTATTTTTCTCCTTGAGTATCTGTCGGAAACTTACGAAATCGATCGTTACAGCGCTGTTGGTCACCGGGTGGTTCACGGCCTTGACCGCTACCGTCGGCCCCAGGTTGTGAACGAGGAAATGCTACAAGCATTGCGCGTGATGATACCGCTTGCGCCCGAACATTTACCGGCTGAGATTTCTCTCATTGAGGCTATGCGCAAGCAATTTCCAGACCTAATGCAAGTGGCTTGCTTTGACACGGCATTCCATCGCGACATGCCGCAGACGGCCACGCTTATTCCAATTCCAAGGTGTTACGAGGCAGAAGGTATTCGCCGCTACGGTTTTCATGGGTTGTCGTATGAGTATCTCATGGAGCAGTTGGTTAGTCTCGGCGATCGAGCAGCTATTCAGGGCCGCGTCATCTTAGCGCATCTCGGCAACGGTGCGAGTCTGGCTGCTGTTCGTGACGGAAAGAGTGTCGATACCAGTATGGGCTTCACACCGACTGCGGGATTAATGATGGGCACGCGATCGGGCGATCTGGATCCGGGTGTAATCTCATTTCTCATGCGAGATGGTCAAATGACTGCGCCCCAATTCGATCACATGATAAATCACGAGTCCGGGTTGGTTGGGCTCTCCCAGAGTAGCTCCGATATGCGCGACCTGCTAGCGCGCGAATCCGAAGATATTGCTGCTGCAGAAGCTGTGTCGCTCTTCTGTTATCAGGCGAAAAAATGGATCGGTTCTTTTGCTGCCGTACTCGGTGGTTTGGACACGCTTGTTTTTTCCGGCGGTATCGGCGAAAACTCACCGGCTGTCCGTGGGCGAATTTGTGATGGGCTCGATTTTCTCGGGATCGAATTGGACGAAGAGCAAAACATGTCGAACGGCGCCCTGATATCGGTAAAAGATGGTTCTGTCGGGGTACGTGTCATTAATGCGGATGAGGAAATGATGATTGCCAGGTCGGTCAGTCGGGTGCTTGAGATCGGCGCGGATAAGAAAGGATCAGGACTAATGAAGACAGAACCACTCGACACGGAAATGCTGGCTAAAATTGACGCATATTGGCGGGCTGCCAACTATCTATCGGTTGGCCAGATCTATCTCTATGACAATCCGTTGTTAAAGAGACCGCTTAAGATTTCAGACATCAAACCGCGCCTGCTCGGTCATTGGGGGACAACTCCCGGGCTCAATTTCGTTTACGCTCATCTCAATCGCGTCATCAAAAAATACGATTTGAACGTTATCAATATCACCGGACCCGGTCATGGTGGTCCGGGTGTGGTGGCGAATGCTTATCTCGAAGGCACGTATAGCGAAATCTATCCAAATATCTCGCAAGATGAGGCGGGGATGGCGAAACTCTTTAAGCAATTCTCGTTTCCCGGGGGTATTCCGAGCCATGTCGCGCCACAAACACCGGGGTCGATTCACGAAGGCGGCGAACTAGGATACTCTCTTTCGCACGCTTTCGGCGCGGCTTTCGATAATCCGGATCTACTCGTCGCCTGCGTTGTGGGTGACGGTGAAGCAGAAACGGGTCCATTGGCCACAAGTTGGCATTCGAATAAATTTCTAGATCCTGTACGCGATGGGGCTGTTTTGCCAATTTTGCATTTGAATGGTTACAAGATCGCCGGCCCTACGGTCCTCGCGCGGATCCCACGCGCGGAGTTGACGTCGCTCCTGCGTGGATATGGATATCAGCCCTACTTTGTCGAGGGCGACGACCATCGCGCAATGCATCAGCTCATGGCTGCGGCTCTGGATTCCAGCGTATCTGAAATCCGTGCGATTCAGGATGAAGCTCGCGCGAATGGATTCAAAGAAAGGCCGCGATGGCCGATGGTTGTTCTCAAATCTCCAAAGGGTTGGACCGGTCCCGAGGTGGTTGAAGGCAAATTGGTCGAGGGTACTTTCCGAGCCCATCAAGTGCCGATCTCAGATATGAAAAAGCCGGGGCGCGTCGAGATTTTGGCAGAATGGATGAAAAGTTATCGTCCCGACGAGCTCTTCGACAAGACCGGCAAGCTGAATTCCAGTCTTGCTGAATTGGCGCCAGAGGGCGAACATCGCATGAGCGCTAACCCGCATGCAAACGGTGGACTTCTCTTGCGAGACCTGCGCATGCCGGATTTTCGCGACTATGCGATCGATGTGCCTGAGCCTGGCGGAACACAGGGCGAGGCCACGCGTGTCCAAGGAGAATTTATTCGTGACGTATTACAGCAGAATCTTAAGAATTTCCGCGTTTTCAGCCCGGATGAAATAGCGTCAAACCGCTGGGGTGCGGTTTTCGAGGTAACGGACCGTGCTTCTGTAGCGGAAATCTTTCCCGATGACGACCACGTCGCTCCCGACGGCCGGGTCATGGAGATGCTTAGCGAACACCAATGTGAAGGTTGGCTGGAGGGGTATCTTTTAACAGGCCGGCATGGATTCTTTTCTTGCTACGAAGCATTTATTCACATTGTTGATTCAATGTTCAATCAACACGCTAAATGGATCAAGGTGGCTAAGGGAATGCCATGGCGTCGTCCGATCGCTTCACTTAACTATTTGCTCTCATCTCATGTTTGGCGACAAGACCACAACGGCTTTAGCCATCAGGACCCTGGTTTTATCGATCACGTGGTCAACAAGCATGCCGAGATTATCCGCGTTTACCTACCACCGGATGCGAACACGCTGCTTTCTGTAACAGATCACTGTCTGCGAAGCCGCGATTACGTTAACGTTGTAGTGGCCGGAAAACAGCCATCTCCGCAATGGCTCAACATGGACGAGGCTATCAAGCACAGCACGGCCGGCATCGGAATATGGCCTTGGGCGAGCAACGATCAGGGCAGTGAGCCCGATGTAGTCATGGCCTGCGCCGGCGATGTGCCGACGATCGAAACGCTAGCTGCGGTGGAGCTGCTGCGCGAGTTTTTTCCGGAACTGAAGATCCGCGTGATCAACGTCGTTGACCTGATGAAACTCCAGCCCCAGAGCGAACATCCTCACGGTCTCGGCGATAAAGAATTCGATCTATTGTTCACGACCAATAAGCCCATCGTTTTCGCATACCATGGTTATCCGTGGCTTATTCATCGCTTGACTTACCGCCGCACCAACCATGAAAACTTGCATGTGAGAGGGTTTAAGGAAGAAGGCACGACTTCTACTCCGCTAGACATGGCAGTAATGAACGATCTGGATCGCTTTCACCTCGCTGCCGATGTTATCGATCATCTCCCTAGTCTTGGGGAGGGCGCGGCGTACGCACAGCAAGCTATTCGCGATAAACTCATTGAACACAAAACATACATCATGGAGCATGGTGAGGATATGCCGGAGATTCGAAACTGGAAGTGGGGCGGAAGAGATGATGGGCTTGAGCGTGCCGCCTAAAAGAACCGCTTTCGAATGAAAACAATAAAAATCACCAACGACAGCAAAAGCGTCAGAAGCGTGATGCCGATAAACGCTAGGGGCGATTCGGCAAACGGAAGCTGGACGTTCATGCCGTAGAGGCTGCTTATTAATGTCGGGACCATGAGGATTACTGTGAGTGAAGTCAACAACTTGACGACGTTGTTTAGATTATTAGTCATAATCGTTGAATAAGCGTCACGAATATTTACGATATTTTTTAAGTTCGCGCGGCATATCTCAACAAGCTGGCCAATATCTAGAAAAAGGTCTTCGAGGAGGTCTTTGTCTTCCTCAAAAAGCTGCATGTACCGACCGGACAAAACACTGTTTAAGACGTTCTTTGTGGGTACTAGAATAGACATGAAATTGTTTAGCACTTCTTCGAATATGACCAATTGGACCACATCGTTATTTGTTATTTTCTCAAGTTTGATCCGGCTGCTTTTTACCTGGCGCATGATTTGGTGGAGAAAGATACTGTAGGTTCGATTTATCTGATAGAAAAGCTGCAGGAAGAGCTTTGTTTTTTGCGTCGTATAAAAATCGGTGCGTTCGCTCGTGAAATGTTTTATAAAAGGAAATTCTTTTTCCGAGACAGTTACGAAGAAGTCTTTTCCTATTATGAAAAGGACCGGAATCGTCACAACGTCAGCGCCCAACTTGTACGGAAATTGCGTGTAAATATATGTCACGCCCTTTTCTATTTCTATTCTTGGCAGCTCATAGAAGTCGGCAGCGTCTTTCAGGAGCCCGATATCGAGCCCGTAGTGTTGGGACAACTTGAGCAGTTCTGTGTCACTTGGATTCTCAACATAGGTCCAGCCACTTGGCTCAAAATCGTCAAGGATTTTTAGCTTCGGCTCGCCCAGAGTTTTTATATAAGTCTTAATCATTCTTCTTAAATTCCCATAATTAGATATCGGTCTCAATAGAATATAGCCAAAACGCGCGGCGAACGCTATATTCCGACGAAAACAAAGAAAAGGGTTTTGAGGGTAAATATAGTGCTTGATGGCAAACGACAAGAAGAATAAGGAAATTAGCGGAGATCCTCGCAGCTCTATCCCGTCTGCGGGTTTGATCATGGTCATCCTGGCCGCGTCGACTATATCGGTCATGGCGGGAACCACAGTTTCGCCAATCATCAATAAAATGAGGATCGCCCTTGGCGTGAGTTCGATTGCCGCAAGTTTTATTATTACAACGCACTCGCTCTTTGTAGCCTTCTTCAGCCCGGTGGTGGGGCACGTGATTGATCGGATTGGAACCAGAAAACCATTAATTTTCGGTTTGTTCCTCTACGCTGCCGCGGGCGGCTCAGGCCTTTTGATCTCATCCTACTGGCCGTTGTTGGGGAGCCGTGCTTTTATGGGCATCGCGGTGGCCCTGGTTTTCGTTGCCATCACGGTAATAATCACAGATCTATTTCAAGGTGCCGACCGCGCTCAGATGATGGGGCGGCGCGTCGGCGCGACCAATATTGGCGGGGTTATCTGGCCGTTGCTTGGCGGCTTCCTCGGAGCATACTCATGGCATTTGCCATTTGCCATCTATCTCATTGGTTTGCCGCTTGGGCTTCTTGTTTTTATGACCTTGCCGGAGACGCATCATAAGGCAATGCGCTCCGGCACTGGCAAAGGATCAATATTAGGTGTTTTCAAGTCTGTGCCTCAGCTGATCATTGTTTACGGGCTGGTTCTATTGACTACGATGGTCTTGTTCACGATTGTCGTATTTCTTCCACAGCTTTTGAGTGAAAGCGGGATTACAGATCCAATGACAATCGGGTTGTTTATTTCGATCCTGACATTAGCGACAGGCACCACAGCGTTTGCTTACGGTAAGATCAAAGCCGACCTGCCTTATCGATACATTGTCCGCAGCGCGTTGGGCTTGTGGACGATTGCCATGGCAATCGTTGCCCTGACTTCTTCCGAATTAATCATCGCAGCGGCTGTTGCTGTGACTGGCATAGGCCTGGGTATCATGTTGCCGGCTTTGCTGGTTTGGGTCGGGGACATTAGCCCGCCCGCTTTCAGCGGCCGCACGATCTCGCTTATGGGCACATTCGCGTATCTCGGGCAATTTCTCACGCCGGCTCTCTTGGGTCCAATTGAACCCATAGTTGGACTCCGGGGTATCTTTTTAACCATGGGATTTTTAAGCGTTTTCGTTTTGCTGTTTTTGACTTTGCGACACGAGCGTAGAGTAAGAATAAAAAGCGGGCAATGAGCTACAATGCGTCTACGGCTGCATATAATTGCGTATTCTCTTTTTCCATCCTCTTTATTAAGGCATTGAAAATTACTTTTGTATGATCAACAAAATCACGTGGATTGTCTTGGATGTCATATACGGATTTCCACTTGTTCCGGTAAGCTTTAAGCGCTTCTCCGATATCTCCCATTTCATTAATAAATCGCCTGGCCATAGATTTGATTTTGTCGTCGGAGCAATCTAGCAGACTTGGATATAGCGATTTGTCTTCCATGACCAAATGAACTTCCAGGTGGCCTAAAAGCTTAGACAAAAGGTGCCTAACTTCAGTTGCGTCACTTGAGAGTTGATCAATACTTAAACGTTCTGAAATATCGGATGCCATCTTTGATAATTCATCATGCTGGTTTCTAAATATTGTTGTTTCGCTCACTAATTTCTCCTTGTTTTCTGACGTCATCCATTCCGTTGGTTATTTAGTTATCGGCACACAGACAAGAAACCTGAAGAAACAGATATCACCATCAGGGCGGATGATTGACAGGTGAGCTGGCTAAACATAAAACACAAGGTCAATTGCCACACAAAGATGGGCGTGATTGCTGCCCTAAGGAATCCTGGAGGATTAATGTGAAATCTAGCGCCCTGATCCCTACTGCTTAAATTAATAAAAACCGTCAACGCCTACCCGCCTACTCCGCGAAGAAAGGCTATAGAAGAGTTGTCTTCTCTAAATTCTGGAGTACAAAGAGAACCAGAAAAATCACGCTCATAAATGTCGGCAACAAAGCCTTTTCTCATGTTGATGGGCTGGGAGTGAAGAAGTAGTCAGTATCAGGTCATGAGGCTATATCTCGGCGATCAAAACCTATTATTCCGACTACTAACGCGACGGCAATAACAGCGATAAACGGAACGACATCACCGAAATCAATCCCGTTTTTCAGCGGATTTATATCGGAGTGATAATAAAAAAGAGAGAGACCCTCATAATCTTTTGCCTCTTCCACAAGTTTTGCGATGGCGTTAAAAATAAATGAGCCGCCCGCAAAGATAGTCGCCACCGCGATCCCTAAGCCGCGCTTGCCGGTCAGGCAACCGGTGGCAAAACCAATCATCCCGAAGCTAAAGCCGAGGAGAACACTGGTGAGCGAGACAGCCGCAAGCTTGACGGTGGAAATAGTCATGTCAAAAATCTTCGCGCCTATTACAAGAGATAACCACATTATAAATCCAAGCAAGGCCACAGAAAGAGCAAGCGCTAAGAATTTCTCGATCACCACTCGCCGGCGCGATAGGGGATTGGCAAGTAAAAGATCCATAGTTCCCTGCTCTTCCTCGCCGGCAATAGCGGAGCTTCCGAAACCCGTGGCAAAGATAATAAACATGATCGGCACCATTAGCCCGAAGAGCTCTGCATTCAAGAAACCTGTGGGCGAGGCTATATCGGTGAGATCCGTGCCGCCGAAAAGCGCCTTGACTGCGTCCGGCAGGTTATTAACATATTCAGCTAAGGGGGCCGCGCTTTCCTTGATGCTTGGATAGAGAGCAACAATACTAAATACCATCGCCACGAATCCGATATTCCACCAGATCAACGACATGCGGCGGTCGCGGATTGTCTTGAAAGTTATATTACGGAACATCAATTTGCTAAACCCCCGTAATAAGCCAGAAAAGTTTCCTCCAGATCAGGCTCATGACTGATAAGGTCGACAACTTCAAACCGGGCAGCGCGTTTCACTAAACCGTCAAGTGATCCCTTGACGGTGCAGCGCACTACCCTACCTTCTGCTTTCAGCTCGCTGATGCCTTCCAAATTATCGAAATCTGCGGCCGTCACTTGGGAAGCGAAGTGTATTTCCAGGGTTCTGACCGCTTTTGATTTGAGTTCTGAAACATTTTCCACTGTTATCAGTCTTCCATCGTGGATGACACCCACCCGGTCGCAAATCCGCTCAACCTCAGGAAGGTTATGCGAAGAAAGGAGAATCGTGCGGCCTTCTTTTTTGACTTCCTGGATAAGACGGTAGAATTCTTGTTGCATCAGCGGATCGAGTCCGGTCGTTGGCTCATCAAGGATCAGGAGCTCGGGCGAGTGCATAAACGCCTGTATCAGACCAAGCTTATGTTTGTTTCCTGAGGATAGCGTTTTTACCGGTTTTTTCATGTCGTATTTAAATCTCTCGGCAAGCTGAAGGACAAGATTCCAATCGACGCCACCCCTTAGCGCGGCAAAGTAGTGGATAAGGTCGGAGCCGCTCATGTTTTTATATAGTTCCAACTCACCAGGGAGATAGCCAATTCTTTTCTTTATCTTTACTGTATCCGTTGAAGTGCTGAGCCCGAAAATTGACGCTTGACCGGAAGTCGGGCGAATAAGGTCGAGCAGCATTCGAATGGTTGTCGTTTTGCCTGCTCCATTTGGCCCCAGGTAGCCGAAAACCTCACCCTCATTGATCTCCAGATCAAGTGATTCCACACCGCGTGTATTTCCGTAGTATTTCGTTAAGTTCTTTGTGGTTACTACGACTTTTGCCATTCACCCTCCTCGTTAGTCAAGCGCTTTTGGTAGGTGAACATAATTATGCATCAAAGATTGTTTTTGTGTAAGCTACTAACTATTAAGCCAAACAAGCGAAAGGGGACGTTATGTTTGATCTTATTGTCATTTCAAATGCGTGGGTTCATTTGATGGCTGCCGTTTTGGTAATTGGCGGAAGCTTTAGTCTCAACTTTATCGTCACTAAAAAGTTAGGAATACTGTCTCCTCCCGAGGCGGGCAAGCTCAGCCAGGTTGTTGGAAAAACGTTTGGCCAATTAGCCTGGATAATGTCAGGGTTGCTTATATTAACAGGTGTGGCGCGAATGATTGGGCTTAAGTTGTTTTCGTCTCAAGTTCTTTTGGAAACCACCTACGGAAACATTTTACTAGTGAAACTCGCTCTTTTTGCGGTCATCATTATCAATAGTGTGTTGATAGCCAAGGCCGGTATGAAACTAGAAAAGCTGGGGGCAGAAGGTCCTCCGCCTGCTGATCAGCTCAAGGCCGGGCAGGCGCGGATAAAGACCCTGAGTATGACAAATCTTATGCTCAGTTCGATTATTGTCGCCTTGGCCGTGGCAATGCGTGTTTTCGGGGCACCGTAAGTCATAATGGAGGCAGGCTCTGATGAAGCGAGGTATCGATGAGAAAAATTATTATTGGTCTGGCGGCTTTAGTAATATTGGGCGCCGCAGCGCTATTCTTTTTCAATCAAAGCACAAGTGAAGGTCCGGAGCCCGATACTGAACAAAGCGTGTCTGAAACGGTTACCTCAGATGATGGTAAGGCGACGATAGAAATTCCCGCTGATGCTTTGGATAAAGCGTCAGAATTAAAAAAGATAAAGGTTACTAGAACCTACAAACAAAAAACCAAAACAGGGAAAAAGATAACAGGGGACGATGCAGATGCCGGCTTGATAGGTTACAAGTTGGAGCCTGATGGTCTCAAGTTCAAAAAAGCCATAACCTTTAAAGTCACTATTGATCGGATCACGGAGGGTTTGCCGTTCCTGTTTCAGTTCTCAAATAAAAACAAAATAATAGAATTGGTGCGAGACCTGGAAATTGATATGGATATTTCAAAGAAACAGACAACCATATCAGCGCCGATAACTCATTTTAGCAATCTGGTACTGACTGATAGGCGCGTTGAGGCTATCAAAGATCAGTCAGGAGAAAAAGTTAAAATGGTGACGTCTGAATACGGTGATGGGACAGGTCGGCCGCTGGATATTGAAATAACGACTGCCGACGCTCTCGTGGGTGAATTTGTTAAAACAGATATTGTGGTGTCCGAAGATAATTCTCCCTTTTTCTTGTCTACATCTACCTATAATGTCGATGGTGCTCAATATACGGATTTCAATGAGTTTAGGATTGAACCGGAATCTATTAGATTCTCCGGTATTATGAATCCGGCTGGTTCTTCTAAAGTTGTTCTTCCAAGGCAGGAGCTAGTTGATCAGCCCCCCAGAACCGCTTTAGTAGACAGCTTTTCCGTTCAAGTTAACGATCATTATAAGTGCGCTAAGCCTGGAGCCAAAAATTGGATGGACTATTCTTTTTCGGTTCAAGGTGAAATCGAGTCCGCCGCGTGGAGAGTTAGCGACTCTGGAGACGACGCTGATAGAGTCAGTGAATTGTATGATGTAAGGTGGCATGGTATTATCCGCGGAAATTCTTTCAAATGCGTAAATAAACAGCCCGAGACGGCGATGTCTTTTGAGCACACCAAACCGGGTGATTTCAGTACTGTATTTCTTGACATAATCGGGGAGCCGGGAGCTACGGTTAAAGCTACCTTGACCGGCCCGGCCGTAGCCGGTACACCGAAACGGGAACTCACGTTAGAGTCGGATGGAACCGGAAGAATCCAGTGGCAAGTTAATAGGTTCGGAACTTACACTGCCAATGGAGACGTCGACGGCGATAAATTCAATGACAATGTTGTCGTGGAGTAGCAGTAAGTAAAGTTGTAATGCCTGGTTAAAGCCTAAAATGTGTCATTGCAAGACCTGACCCCACAGTAAAAGTGTGTGGTTTGTTTTTGATTGAAGGCCAATTGGTGAAACGCAAACTTATATTTCTATTAGCTGCCGGTCTGGCGACCCTAAGTCTGTTGGGCGCGGCAGCGTTGCGTCCGGAATTTTCCAAGACCGCAAAAAGCACTCGAATAAACCGGAACGTAGTGCGCCTTAAAGCAGCCCGAGCCTGGATGTATCAGATTCAAAACATCACCCCGCCGCCTTAAATATCGGGCCTCATTTTCGTCTCTCTAATCTTCAACCTTCATTGGTTGACCGCAATGTTCGGGTTGTTCGAGCACTTCTCCGGCTTGTGGCCCTTCCCTGGTAAAACCACATACGGCACATACTAATTTTGCCATACAAGACACCTCCATAATTTTTCGTCAGTGACAAGTTATTGCCCACATGAATAAAGGTGCTAACCAAATGCAGCTATCTTTGTTGTTTTTGGAGATAAATAAAAAAACGGTGTTGGAGGCAATCATGAATGATTTCGACTTAGCGGTGATCGGCGGCGGTTCCGCGGGATACGCGGCGGCTGCACGGGCTGTTGGGCAGGGGAAGAGGGTGGCATTGATTGAGGCTGATAAGTTGGGCGGCGAATGTCCGAATCGAGCTTGCGTGCCCACAAAAGCGCTTTTGCGTTCAGCTGAGATATTAAGAACAGTTCGCGAAAGCCAACGATTTGGTGTTTTTGCTAAAGATGTCTCATTTGATTGGGATAAAGTCATGGAGCGCAAAAACAGAATTGTAGATCAGCTAACAGGGGAGAGGCTACATAAAATTCTCGATCGCTGGGGCGTAAGCTTATATACCGGCAGAGCAATTTTTGAGTCAAACTTGGCGATAGAAGTAGATAATAAGAAAATTTCAGCCGCGAAAAGCATCATTGCCACCGGTTCTAAACCGTTAATACCGAAAATCAAGGGTCTAACAGAAGCGCATTATCTGACTAGCAATGAAGCTGTTGATCTAGAAGAACTACCTCGCTCAATTGCCATAATCGGCGGCGGAGCTGTGGGCGTGGAGTTTGCCCAGATATTCAGCAGCTTTGATGTTAAGACCACGCTAATTGAGGCCGGCGACCAATTACTTCCCAACGAAGACTTTGAGATTTCCGAGCTTGTAATAACCTATCTTGGCGAAGCGGGAGTGGAGGTTTTAGTGGGGGCGAAGGTTGAGTCAGTCGCGCTGGACGGCGGCCAGAAGAAAGTTGAAATGCGGGATTCTTTGGGCCAGCGATCGATTTCTGTGGACGAGATCATGGTTGCCGCAGGCCGAAGCGCGGCTGCCGAGGGGCTAGGTCTTGAATCGGCTGGCGTTGAATATGACCTATGCGGTATCAAGGTTGATGACTCGCTTTTGACTTCTGCCGGGAATATATGGGCTTGCGGAGACGTTACTGGCAAGCTCAACTATACGCACGTTGCCACATATCAAGGAGATTTGGCCGGATATAACGCTTTCGTCGAAAAACCTGATCTTGAGGACTTAGCGGTGGTTCCGCGAATCACCTTTTGCAACCCGGAAGTCGCGAGTGTAGGGCTAACGGAATCGCAGGCGCGGGAGGCTGGCTTTCGCATTCTGGTTGGTCGTATGCCTTATCGATACTTGGGTAAATCACTTGTCATTGGAGAAAGTCGTGGGCTTATAAAAATAATAGTTGATGGCGCAAACCAAGAAATATTAGGGGGCCATATAGTGGGAGTCTACGCGTCAGAGTTAATCCACGAAATTGCTGTCGCCATGAAAAGCGGCATCACTGCCGAATCATTGACCGAAATTATTCACGCGTATCCGACGATCGCGGAAGGGATAGGGGTCGCGGCTGGCAGCATCATAGCTGACGATACGAATGAGCAGGTGGCATGAGTTAAATGAGTAAAAGAATTGTTATCGTATTGCTAGCAATTTTATTCTTGATAAATGGGGGCAGGCTTTACGCCAAAGAGGGATACGATGAAGCGGATCTCTATCGTCTCTTTGACGTCGAAAAAGTCGGCGCGAATCTAGTTGTGGTTGTCGACACGTCGTTGAGCATGAAAAATGATTTCCCGTCAGTGACAAAGGCGCTCAAGAGCTTTAGTAAAATTCTGCAACCATCTGATCAGTTAACTGTAATCACCTTTGACAATCAGGCCAAAGTTGTCTATCGGGGACCAGCCACGGCTGGAGATAAAATTCGGAAAGCGCTTCCCAAGGCACCAAACCCGAAAGGCAATCGCACTGATATGGGTGTTGCGGTGAATCAGGTGTTAGAGGAGCTTAAGGCAGGTGGAGAGAAACTTCCGGTAGTAGTCTTTATGACAGACGGGGCTGAAGATCCACCGCCAAAAAGTATCTTTGCGACTGAACACGATAAAGCCTGGGGGAAACTAAAGGACAGGGCAAATAATGAGCCTGTTGCTAAAGATGCCTATGTTCACGGCATCGGATTTAACAAAAATACTGACATCGACTTGCTTAAACGAGTATGGCCGCGAACTCAACCCCTAACCCTTAACCCAAGAGAGCTCTCCGTTTATTTTGTTGACCTCAAGGAAAAAATCAGGAAGGAAAGACTCCGTCTCGAATTAAGCAAAGAGTTGGAGCACGGAAAGATCAAGATCAAAGCCGTGAATCCGAATTGGGGTGGGATCAGGAGCGGAACGAATTTCAGTCGTTACTTCACGGTAACTTCTTCTTATAAGAAGCTACCAGTTGAGATCAAGACGACAAAAGCAGGCTGGAGCGAGTTTGAATCGATAACTAACAGCAAGTCGCTTGAGAGAAGACTGCCGGGGTTTCGAGTTAAATCGGAGCTCATAAGGTTGGAGCCCGGTCAGAGTCGCCGATTGGCGCTCAGGGTTAAGGTTCCAAAGTTGAAAGGTAAATTGGGGTTGAAGAGTCAGGAAAAATATCGCGGCAATATAGAATTTGATGTCGCTGGCAAAACGCCTTACGCGGCGTCTTTAAGGACGCTCGGAGCAGAGCCTCGAATAGAAGTTCAAGGGGCAGACCAGACTATTTGGTTTAATCGGCCAGTCGGGCAATCTCTATATTTGCTGTTGGCTTTAGCCCTAGCGGGTTTGGCTACAGTAGTGATATTTTGGCGTCGCGCTGTGACTCCGGCGGGTATGTTGGTCTATCGTCACATCTGGACGCCCCAGTTGTTTGGCAGGTTCGCTTTTTCTGGAGCGCCAACCGGCACTCCTTTGCCGAAACCGTTAGACCTGCAGCAATTCGGTCGTCGGACCATTATTGGTTCATCCGGGCGCGTCAAATTATCTGGTCCTGACGTAAAGGAAAAGCACGCTGAGATTTTTACCAAGTGGGAAGCAGGGGCTCCAGAAGTTGTGATAAAGGAATGTGAAGGCGAGGTTCGGGTGGCTAAGACCTCAACCTCGGTGCCAGTCAGGATAGCGGAGCCGACTCCGTTGAAAGCGGGGAACATTATTCAAGTAGGGGACTACAGAATTCAATGGATATAAGTGAGGGGCAACTATGGAATCAATCCTGAGCGATGAGTTTTTTGAAGGCTTGACCGGCGAAGTCGCGTCCAGGGACGCTGTCGAGTCAGAGAGGCTGGAGAAGCGCATGCCCCAGCCGACACTTATAATTGGTCTTGGCGGTACCGGCGCGGAGGTGGCCAGCCGCTTGAAGCAGCATTTGATGGCTGAATACGGGCGCGTTCAAGAACACGTGGATATGATAAAGTTCCTGGTTTTTGACACGATCGGCCTGATGAAGCAGCAAAACCAGGATATAGTCAAAACTTTTTCCGAGGCTGATGAGGAATATGTCGGCCTATCAACCGATTTTAATGCCTACGCGTATCTTCAAGAGCATTACGCGAAAGATCGTGACCTGCGCGAATGGTGGGATAATCGCTACAGTGTGTCACCTCAGTATCAAGAGTGGGGGGCAAAACGCGTACGCCAACTTGGACGTCTTTTCTTACATCACAAGCACCTCCAGGTTGAATCAATTATTCAGCAGAAAGTTTCTGACACTTGCACACTCTATGAAGATTTAGTGCGCGGCCAGAATCTGGCCGACGTGGGCAGCAATTTTCGGGTTTATATTATCGGCTCCTCCTGTGGCGGAACCGGGAGCGGCATTTTTCTGGATATACTCTATAAAGTATGGCGCGCCGTTATGTCTCAGGGCAGAATACCAGAGATCAGATCCTTCACTTTCATGCCTGGGATATATGAGGAGGAAGCTCGAAAACGATCTCTTGAGTTAGTTCAGGCACATAAGGCCAACGCTTACGCTTTCTTGAAAGAACTTGACTATTTTCTGTCACCGGGAAGCGACATAAATAAGCATATTTTGGACGCCAAAACCCGGGACGCGAGTCAACGAGTAGAGATTCCACCGGGAAATCTTGTTAAATACGCGTATCTCATAGATCGTCAACTCGGCAATCTAGGGAATCTTGACAGAGCTGAAGATGCTTATGATTTGGTTGCTGATGCCATGTACCAAATGATTGTGACCCCTGTCGGGCAGGAGGAAGAGGGCGTGGGCTTAACAAATATAGATGTGGTTGTCGAGCCGAGTCATACACGGCACGGGAAGCGGACCGCCTATAGCAGCTTGGGGCTTTCCCGGATACTCTTTCCAAGGAATACTATCCAAACCCAGCTGGTCTATCGTTTTCTAAAAGATATGATCTATATGGGTCTTACTCTGAACGAGGGCTGGATGGAGGAAGCGATAGGTAAAGATGAGCGCTTGCTCGGCCTTATTCAGCGTCTGGGAAATCGTAATCTGGAGGCAATAGATAATCTGTCACGGCCGGCTCTTGATTTTGTCGCGCAAACTCCAACACAGGCTGATCTTTCAAAAACCCCGATTTCGGAGCGGACCGACAAACTTCGAAAAGAAAAAGACCTAAACGATAGCCGCATTACCGAGGGGTTACTCTTCATTGATCAATCTTGCCGGTCTTATGAAGATGAGGCCAAGCGCGAGGCAAATGAGGCCATAGTCAACTTAGTTAACCATTGTGAGCTTGGAGTTGTATATTCGCAGAAAGTTGTCTTGGTGGCGAGGAAGAGGCTGCGAGATTTACTTCAACAAGTGCGCGCCCAAAAACTGGAATATAAGGAACTGAAAACTCAAAAACAAGCCGACCTCAACAAAAGGATGGTTGACGCGGCGAGACTTGCCGAGAGGCCGGTAATAGTTTTTCGCTCAAACCAGGTCAACAGCCAGAGTATACAGATAGCGACACTTCTGCGCGATCTAACCGAGGCTACATTTCAGGAACGTATAACCGAGAGAAAGCAGAGGCTTTTAGAGATATTGGTTGGACAAGAAGAAGTAGTCGAGCAGCACCTGGAAAACGAAGAAGTTGTTATTGATCGCCGGGTGGAAAAAAGCATAATCGACCGGGAACTTGATAAGCTGAACCGCATTATCGACAGGTTGAATAATATTGCTGATAGAGCCGAGGAACAGGCAAAAAGTAGAGAGTTGGCGAGAGCTGATAGGGGCGCGACAATTACAACTCAAATCTTTCCGCCCAATGTTATTGATCGCTTGAATTCACCGGCCTTTCGGACTGTGTACACAAAGGAGGTTCGGCCGGCAACCGTGCCGGAGCACTTAAAAAGCATTCTGAGCAGATTAGCTGACACCGAGGAACTACATGGTCAAGGAATATATGACTTGGCTGAAGCGAGTCAGGAAATAGCTGTCAAAAAGGTTCTAATCGCCATGGTCGCCGGTCACGTCAGACGCCTTTTTAGAGACGTCTTGAACCAGACCGCAGTTGAGGCAGCGATTGAAGCTGTCGGCGAAGTTCGCTTTGGAGAACAAGTGATGAGCAATTTATTTGAGTTGTCGCAACCATGCTGGAATTATGATCAACAAAAAGCCCACGATCCGGGGATGGTTGATTTGCCGCGAACCTATTCACTTGGCTATAAGGACCCGTTGTCTCTTCCAATTCCTGAAGGACAGAATAAGCCGGGATTAGTACGGACAGTAGACAATCATCAGATAACGCTTCTTCAAGCCCAACATGGCTTGCCGCTTTTCGCTTTGCGGGTTATTCCAACGATGAAAGCCGACTATAAGCACTATATGCAGCTCTTAAAGAACTCGGGCAGCCAACCTCTCCACATTGATCAGGCATGGAACCGGGATATTGACGCTTTGCCTGACATTAAAGTTACTTCTCAGTTGGGCGAAGATGTCTTGAAAGATTTCTCCCTCGGCCTCTTTATCGACTATCTGGTCTATAAGAAAGACCCGGTCGTATTGGGGATGCTCGACAAAAGTCCCATTGATGATCGGACTCTCAGGGGTTGCGTCTTTACCTCTAATGGCACAGATTATTTTGTCGTAAATCTCGTGGAGCGCGAGGGTGTTTTGCGCATGAGCTCTTTTGATCATCTATCTTCCGCGGGTCGACTGATTGCCGCTGAAAATTTTGCCAATTTTCCCGAGGCCGGAAAAAGCACGGCAAAGCTTTTGGGGATGTTGGAAGAGAAAAAACAGTACCAGTTAATTTCAGATGTTGAAGAGTATCTAGAGCGAATGATTGTCAGTGAAACCAAGCGCGTTGAAGACGAAGAAGAACGGGCAATTCTCGAGCGTGAATATGAGGTTCTCCAAGCATACTTGGAACAACTCAGGTATCAGCAACGACGAGGATTACCGCTGGCTGGCTAGATGAATGGTTGATGATTTTACTGAAGAAATAAGCTCAGCTCTTAGTGCCGCGCGCCAGTCATCTCGCGGCGCGACACCCACTGTCCTGATCGGTTTAGGCGAATTCGGATCTTCATGTCTTAATCATATGCGTCTCACCATGGATTCCAGCCCAAGGCAACTTGCAGCTTTATCGATTAGGGCCAGCAAAGAACTGAGCGAAGGAATAACTTTTCTTAGTGAGAAAGAAAATCTTATTGCGCTGACACCTGGAGCCTTCGGCACGCGGTCCGCAATATTTAAGGATTTTTTCACACACAGTTCAGCCCTCAATGAGTGGTTGACGCAGACTGCCACAGGCATGCTTGCGCAAGGGGCATCAGGAACTTCAGACAATTCAATTCAGGTTTTTATTATCGGACGGAGTGAGGACGTCGACGGCTCAGCTCTGGCGGTTGCGGTCCCCGAATTTGTTAAAGACGTGCTGAGCGGGTTTATGTCAAATTGGAATGTAATGGTCAACGGCTTTATTCTTCTACCAAAAGGTCGCTCGACCAAAGGTTCGCAAGTATGCGCTTTGCTCAATGAGCTGAGCGCCAACGAGACCAGCTATAATCATCTCTTTTTGGTGGCCGACGCGAATGCCGACGGCTTACTTGATAGACAGGCGTCGATTGATCTGATTTCAGAATTCACAGGACTCTTGTTGGAGCCGGATTTTGTCGGGGCGGTTACAGATATCCTTGATATCACCCAGTCCCGGTTCGCCAGCTTTGGAGTGACATCAGTTGTTCATCCGGCAAATCGTATCATCAACGATGAATCGGCTCGTTTTTCCGGTGAGCTGATAAATTCGGCGCTCCTGTCGGGTGGTGGAGAATCTTTCTATCGTTTAGCCGATGAGCATCTAAAAAGAGAACGCTTGAACCCGATTGTTTTGCATAAACGGCTCACCTCTGATTCCGACGGGGAGCTTGTTGACAAGATTGACATTGACCCGCTTATTTTGACCAATGTTCCGCTGGGGCTATGGCCTGATCGCATCGCGAGCTATGACGCGTACTTCGGCCAGGAAAGGATTACTGGTCTCCTGGAAAAGGTTGAAGACAATTTATCAAATCTTGCGGCTGATTCAACAGGCAGGCTACACGCAAAGGTGGATGAGTTAATGTCGGAGCCGCTAGCGTTGGACAAAACGACCCACTTTATTAACCGCTTATCTGAACGAGTCGATGAGATTAAGCTTGAGGCTGAACAGATGAAAGAAGAAATCATCGGTCAGACCCCCGATACGGGTAAGTATTACGACGATTTGGTTAAGCGTATCAAGTATTTGCCGAGCACTTTGGCGATAGTCGGCCGGGTGGTGCTTCTTTCAGTTTTAATATTTTATTTCACACTGAGGTTCACTTTTGTCTTGTCCGAGCTTCCGGATGAATATCTTGATCCAAAGTTTGTGCCCCCGGCTTTGCCGACAGCGCTTTTTGTGACCGGCATTTTGATAGCGCTGGCATACCTGACCTACAAAAGGGCTGACCACGAAATGCATAAGGCTCGCGATTCGTATATTAACGCTGTGCGTCAAAAGTATCGTTTGAATGTCAGCAGACATGCCTTTCAAGTATTGGGATGGTGGTTGGGGGAGAAAGATTTGGATAGCACGGGCGAGCGTCACTTTGTCTCGTTTAAAGAGGCTGTGTCGAATGAAAAAGCCGCTGTTTTGAAAGTAAATAAGTTCTACTTGAAGATCAGCGATGACTTGAAAAAGCCGCCTGAAAATATCGAGGAAACACAGATTAGAAGATCAGTGTTTAGCGCGTTCGGGCAAGAGTCAGATTTAAGGTACAAGAAGGGCCGATATAATCTCTCCGATGAGGCCCAGCATTTCGCTGTCTCCGGTCATCTCGACTGGCGCAACTTACAGCAAAACGAGTTGAGTCAGAGGTTAAAGGATTTCTGTCGCGAGGGTTTGACTTTCGTAGACAATCGCACTCTAGATAGGCTTTTTTTCGACTTCAGTCGTCATAAGAGCGAAATGAAAACTGTCGTCGAAGATTTGCGGAGATCGTCTCAACCATATATCGCTATGTCTTCCGGGATACCGAGAATAACAGAGCTGGTCGGGATCTCCGGCGGGCCTCAGTCTGCTCTAGCGTCGCTGCCGTCTATAGCCGGTCAAGCCGCGATCGTGCCCATTTGGAGCCCGCACCGCATGGCTTTTGTGCAGTTGGTTTGCCCGATTGCGGTAGAGCAGCTGTCTGCGTATTCGGAGTGGCGTCAGGCGTACAAATTGGAGCCGAACAAGGATCAGATAGACTGTGTCAATAAATTTTTCAACCCGGGGTTGGCGGCATGATTGTTGAGCGGGTGGTTTCTTAAATGACATTTCTGGTCAGCTTAATATTTGTTTTATCTTTTTATGTTGTGCCTCTCTATCGTGTTATTGAGAAGGAGGTGCTCATTTTCCCCGCCTTAGGCCATCAAGGGTCATGGCTTTTAACCGCCGGAGGTATCTATGTTTCTTTTGCTCTCGGCGCGTTGGCTTTGGCGCAATTCGAGGATGTCTTAATACCGACGCTGCCACGTTGGAGATCTGAGCTTACGCGTCGAATAGGAATTGTTCGTCTCGACTCATTTGGATTCAGACTCTCCATTCTGGCGACTATCCTATTTTTGGCTACAGACGTGTCTTTGGTGCCGCTCGGGATAGCGTCGGCAATTGGTTTCGCCTCACTCAAACGTCAGAAGGTAAAACCGAGACCTGTTAAGCGAGCCGACATCAAACGGGGAACGGAACAGGATATTGACGCTCCGCACAGTGAGAAGTTTCAGGAACCGGTGGGCAGAAAATATGTCTGGCAGGTAAAAGAAGGTCTCGACGAGCCCTTTGAGGGCACGATTGAGCTGACGATAGATAGACGCCGCTATGAAAAGTATGTTGACAGTAACCCTTACAGCAAGGGTAAGCCGGCCACTAGGAACTATCAAAGGCTGGTTGCGGATGGCATCACAGATGAGATCAAAACTCTGGCTCGGGATCTGCGCGCCATTTCCTCGGAGAGGCAGCTTAGCAGCTATCAGGAGATTGCCGGAATACTGGCATTTGTTCAGTCAATTGAATACAAGAGCGATGAAGAGACCAAGGAGCGCGAATATGTCAGGTGGCCAATTGAAACCCTATATGACATGGTGGGCGATTCAGATTGCAAATCTGTTCTTCTGGCCGCCATCCTATATCATCTTGGATATGACGTGATACTAGTTGAGGCCAGAGGAAAAACCGCAGTCGGTGTCTCGGGAGCCGAGGGGTTGCCCGGACGATTTATAGCCCACAAAGATCGACGTTATTCTATCGCTTGAAACTGCGCTGGTCAAAAAACCAACGTCCCCTAAGCCTCTTGGGCTTCGTCCGGCGGCAATATTGGATAGACCCGGAACTGGCCATCAGCCAGGTCGGGTGGAAGATGTCCGACGCGCCAATCGGAAGTTGACGGCTCGCAATAATAATA
>JAUWRD010000117.1 GCA_030610765.1 Actinomycetes bacterium | reverse complement strand
ATTATCTCCAAGCTTTCTATCCGCTCAGATTGCGCCTGCTCAGACTCAATTTCCATTTATTTGCCCTTTTGTTTTGATTTCTTTTAGTATATCAGAGCAAAAGGCGGACGCTGCCTTCAGCCCGTGCCCGCGCTTAGCAATATATAGGCAGTACCTGCAGTTATCCGTGTTTGACAAACTCATTTCGCCTGCTATTATTTGACATTCCGAAAGACTCACCGTCTAAAAACCAACACGAAAGGGGATACGACTTTTGAGGCGATTAATATCAATAATTATAATAAGCGCAATGGTCATTTTCTTTGTACCGGCGGTCACAGTTTCCGCTGAAACTCCTGTTTCCGGGAGAACAATCATGCTTGACGCAGGCCATGGAGGTTTTGACCCTGGCGCAATTAACCCGCGCACCTCGGTGGCGGAAAAATGGATTAACCTGGCCGTTGTTCATCGGCTTAAAGATAAGCTGGAAATTGACGGCGCGACCGTTTTATTAACGAGAAACGACGATCCTTTTGTCGGCTTAAAGGAGCGAGCGGCCCTCTCGAATATGCTTGGGCCCGACGTATTTGTCAGTGTCCATCACAATAGTTCTGGTAGTCCCGATTCAAATGGTACTGAAACATATTGGACTAATCAAAACTCGTACGCGCTGGCAGATTCTTTAAACTCATCGCTGGTTCAAAATATGCACACAATCAATCGTGGCACCCAGAAACGAGATTTTGCCGTAACCCGGCTTACCAACGCGCCAGCGGCATTGACAGAAGCATCATTTATCACAAGCGACGCTGAATCGAACGCGTTTATCAACCTTGACCGGGTTGAACAAGAGGCCACCGGCCTCCAAGAAGGTCTGATTAATTATTTTGCGAACCAAAACTAGTTTCTTTTAGATAAGTCAGAGTCGCCTCTTTTTTTGGGGCGGCTCTTTTTTTTACCAATTGTCGACCTGGCGCGCCAGCTTAACTTTGGCTACAATAATTACGTGCCCAATAATTACTCAAAACCACTGACTTATGACAACGCCGGCGTTATTCCCGCCAACGAGTCCTCGGGAATGACCGGTTTGCTCAAATCTATTAAAAAGACATTCGAAATCAGGCCTTCGGCCCTCGAACTTGGCTATTTCGCCAGCGTTATCGAGATCGGTGGCGGCAAGGGCATCGCTATCGCCACTGACGGTGTCGGAACAAAAATACTAGTAGCTGAGGCTTGCGAGAAATACGACACGATCGGAATTGATTGTATCGCTATGAATGCTAACGATATTATTTGCGTAGGCGCCGAACCACTTTCACTCGTCGACTATATTGCTGTCCAGGAAATCAGTGACGACCTTCTGTCTGAATTAGGAAAAGGCTTATTAAGAGGCGCTGAATTAGCTAACATCAATATCCCGGGCGGGGAAATCGCGCAACTGAAAGAAATGATAACCGGGCTCAGACCTGGTTCCGGGTTTGATCTGGTTGGTACTTGTGTTGGCACAGTTGATCTGGACAAAATACTGATCGGTCAAGATATCATGCCCGGAGATTCTATCATTGGAATAGCCTCAAGCGGCATACACAGCAACGGCCTCACTCTTGCCAGACACGTCCTTTTTGAAAAGATGAAGCTAAAAGTAACGTCACATCAACCGGAATTCGGCCGCTCCGTGGGTGAAGAGCTGCTTGAGCCGACCGCAATTTATGTCTCTGAGGCGATGGAGCTGCTAAGTGCTGGAATTAAGATCAAAAGTTTTGCCCATATCACTGGAGACGGTCTCTTTAACCTAACTAGAACAAAGGCCAAAGTAGGCTTTAGAATCACTGATTTACCGGAAATGATGCCGATTTTTTCCGTCATCGCCGACGGGGGACCAGTTGAGCCGGAAGAAATGTGGAGGGTCTTCAATATGGGAATCGGGTTCTGCGTCGTGGTAGACCCGGCTGATCAAGCACGCGCGCTTGAAATCTCGAGCAGACACCGGCACGCGCAGATCATTGGCCACGTCATTGAAGACCCTGAACAACACGTTTACATTGAACCGCATAATCTAGCCGGCACCCCGGCCACGTATTTCAAAAAGATTAAATAACGCCCGCAAGACAGAGACTCTAGGGCGCCACCTTCGTATTTGACAAATCCATTTAGGACGCTATACTTTCATCTGCTGATCTTAAACCTGCAGGTAGACGATAAGAGAAGCGTTTCGAAATCGGGCGCTATGCGCCTTTCCAGCTTGGCCTTAGAGCCCAGGCAGACAATCCAAAAAAAGTGATTAGATGTCTTTGCTTTTGGCAGGTCAAGCGATATCAAATAAGAACAACGAGGAGTGGTATTATCAGTATTTGGTGGACAAGACATTGGCAACAAGCTTCAGGGGTGATTAAACGGCTTTACAAAGCCGAACGTGAGCTCTTTACACATTGCCTCACATTTGTGGTCCTTATGGCAATGATTGGCTCAGCTGGTTATGTAGACGCCAGATTACGGCCAAAAGAAGCTCAGGCAAACCTAGTGCAAGTAGTCAACAATCAAGTTGATCAGAAGAAGAGCGAAGAGAAACCTGAACCTAAGGCCGATACGGCCCCCGCACCTGAACCCGAACCTATTGTTGTAGACGAGGCAGATCCAAACCTCCCGCCTCCTTTGACAGAGGGCACACAAGGCTTAAGTCCTGAATTAGTGCAACGTTTTGATGCTTTCAGAACATTCATATTCCAGAAGTATGGTGTTGTCCTAGAGATTCGCAGTGGCTATAGAAGCTATGAAGAACAGGCGATGCTTTACAGGACCTTGCCTGCGGGTCGGGCCAACCCACCGGGGCAGTCAAATCATGAAACCGGGGAATCCATCGACTATACGAACTATTCCGCGGCACACAACCAACATTTAGAGCTGTTTGGCCTCAAGGCCCCTTTCCCGGGCAAAGAGGATTGGCACATACAAAGAGCTGAGGTTGGTTAGTTCGCTAGTTACATAAATCGATTACCTTAAGCTTTAATAAACTAGACCGGCCGGTTGCAAAATGGTCGGTCTAGTTTTATGCTCAATAAACAAGCGCCGGTTTTAGAATCGCATAGGTAAGGGAAAAGACATAGACATGAACGAGAGGATAAATAGATGAAGCTTATTCGTCCGGTTTTGCTCTTTTCCTTAATGATGATCACAATATCGTTCGGCCTTACCTCTGCCCACGCGGCCGAGTATATGAGTCGCAACCAAGTCACCATAACCAGATCGGTCCACGACGATCTCTATATCGCCGCCGGCGAAATTACTATCGAAGGCGACATCGAGGGGGATCTAGTCGTTGTTGGCGGCACCATTATTGTTAACGGTGATGTCAGCAACGACCTTTTTGTTGGCGGAGGAAATGTGACCATAAATGGCACTGTTGGCCATACCGCGAGAATCGGCGGAGGCCAAGTTATTATTAATAGCCGCGTTGGTCGAGACCTTTTGGTCAGCGGCGGTGCCGTCACTTTGGGCAATAAGACACACATACGGGGAGATGTTATAGCCGGCAGCGGCACTTTTAGATCATCCGGCACTATTGCAAAAGACCTGATTGGCGGATTCGGGAACTTGACCTTAGAAGGACCAATAGGCGGCGATGTAAAAGCTGGCGTTGACCAGCTAACAATCGGGCGTGGCGGAAGAATCAAGGGTGACTTAAAATACACCAGTGCAAATTCAGCAAAACTTTCTTCAAAAGCCCAGGTCTCTGGAAAGATTGTTCATCGCAAACCCCCAAAGCCGAAGAAAAGGGCTGTGCCTGTCCTAGCAAAAGCCTTAGGATGGTTGTGGCATTTGGCATCGATGCTCGTGATCGGGCTGGTTATAGCGTTGCTCTTCCCGAAAAGCCTTAAGGGTGTCGAAAAAGCCCTTTCAAACCAACTCTGGCCTTCTTTGGGGATAGGCTTTGGCGGACTCTTTCTGGTTCCCATAGCGATAATGTTCGTTTTTTTCACTGTCATCGGAATTCCACTGGCCCTGATAACACTAGCTCTATATCTGATTGCCATCTATTTGTCACAGATTTACGCCGCCGCCTCTATCGGGTCAATAATATTAAGGCGATTGGCCGGGCGAGAGCTTTGGTTGGGTCTTGGCGTGATCATCGGTATTTTTGCTTTGGCGCTTCTTCAGTTAATCCCGATACTGGGAGGACTGATAACATTCGCCGTCATCCTTTTTGGCTTGGGGGCTATGTTGTTATCAATCTGGACTAAGCGCCAGGACGCCCAAACAAATTCTTAAAGAATCACTCTTATTCTTGTGTTAACTTGAGTATCGTGCAAAGAAGATTAGAGTCTTTATTAGTATTTGCGACTGGCCTTGTGGCGGCAATTGTGCCATTGGTGCTTTTACCAACAGAAAAAACAAGCTCTTATCCCCTCATTTGGATCTATCTGGTCCCAAAAAATATCGTTTTGAAAGCGTCCGTTATGATTTTAATTGCTTTCGCGGTTCTTTTGCTCCTATTTCGTTTTGGATCGGCTCTTCGCAAAAAAGTCTTCCGAATATACATAAGTTACGCTGATCTCTTTTTCATTCTCTTTTTTATCTTCCTTTGGTTTTCCTCAATCAACAGCCTCAATAAAGAACATGCCTTCTTTGGCAGTATCTTCTGGCAAGAGGGTTTCTATACCTATCGAGACTATTTGGTCTTATTCTTAGTTGCCAGTGTTTTCGGTCACTCGAAATCGCTCATTGGCATATCCTACATCCTAATGCCAACGACTATCGCCATCTCCATCTACGCGATTATTGAGGCTTTTTTTCCGGGCATCCAGAGCTTTACCAACGTCGGGCTTATTGGAAGAAGTGGAGCGCCCACGGGGAACGCTGTAATTCTTGGCGATTATTTGACAATGCCCATTCT
>JAUWRD010000086.1 GCA_030610765.1 Actinomycetes bacterium | reverse complement strand
TAAAAACTTTCTCCCGAGATACCATGAGGAAACCTATGGAGTTAAAGCATACGATCTTTTAAGTATGGGAGAATGTGCGACGCAATGCTTTCATAATAGTCGATCATGTCGCCCTTAGTTATTCCGGCTTCCGGCCAAAATATCTTATTAAGATTCGTCAGAGTGAGGCTTTTCTTGCCAAACGTAATAATTTTTTCTTCCCTGGCGCCCGACTTTATAAGTTGCGGCGCCTCTCCGCCGGTCACGATTTCTTTTGGCTTCTCTAAAACAACTTCTTCAGGCAAAATATCGTCTCTGAGCGAAATAAAGGACGGCTGCCTCAAGTGACGGTCGGGTGTCCATTCGGCATAATCTACCACCGCTACGCATTGTGGCTTAACCAAGACAGTGGAGGCTTTGGTGCTGATTTCTTCTAGCCTTTTTACAATGCTCGTAAGCTCTTGGCCCTTAAACCCGGAGCCGACATTGCCAATGTAGGTCAGCGAACCATTATCGAAGACGCCCAGGCTAAGAGATTTGGGCTTCTTGTTTTCATCTAAGTTGTATCCCATGATGATGGCATCTAGCCTATTTCGAGATTTTATCTTCAGCCAATCGCGACTTCTCTTGCCGCTCTCGTAGATGCTATCTCTTTTCTTCGCCACCACGCCTTCAAGCCCCTGCCTCTTTATAGCTGAAAAAAAGACTTTGCCTTTCTCGTAGACATCTTCTGAATACCTGATCTGACTATTCGGGGATATAATCCTCGCTAAGATCTCTTTTCTTCTCCAAAGGGGCAGACCGGTTAATAGATAGCCGTCAAGGTACAAGAGATCAAAAGCATAGAGGTATATATTTAGATTCTTGTTTACTCTGCCAAAGGCAAGGTCTTGAAAGACCGGTTTTCCTTCGCTATCTAAGCTAACTATCTCTCCGTCGACAATAAAATCATGCGGAATAGACAAGGCAGCTTCACGAATAGTGGGAAAGAAGTCTGTCATATCTTTGTTATTTCTTGAAGTCAACGCAACGGCGCTTCCGTCTTTTTTTACCAAGCCTCTGTATCCATCCCACTTTATCTCAAAGATCCAATCCGGATCATTGAAAGCTTTTGCGGTGAGCGTGGCCAAAACCGGCTCGATCTTTTTTGGGAAAGTGTCTGTTTTTTTCAAACCCGGCTCACTCTGAAGAAGATCAAAAACTTTGCCATTGTTTATCTCCGCAGCAGACCTCCCCGAGTAAGCGGATCTATCGTTTTCTAGAACATCCTCCAGCAAAGAGTAACTATCATCTTGCTTGAAGATCAACCAATTGCTCTCATCTGGTTTAAGCCTCACAAGATGAAACCCCCCTTTGAGCTTTTCTCCATCTAGATAAAGTGTGATGTGTCCCTTCTCTATACCTTTGAGGATAATTTCTTCAATATTTTTCCTCTCGGTCACGTTTTTGGTAATGTATGACCCCCTATCCCAGATCATGACCGTACCGGCCCCATAGTTACCCTTAGGGATCACGCCCTCAAAATATTGATACTCGAGAGGATGATCCTCAACCATAACCGCCAGGTGTTTTTCGTTTGGTTTTAGAGACGGACCTTTAGGAATGGCCCAGCTTTTCATAGTGCCGCCGACTTCTAACCGAAAATCATAATGGGTATTTCTAGCGTCGTGTTTTTGGATTACAAATCGAAGGGCGGGCTCACTGCTTATACGATCTCTCTCAGGTTCTGGAGTCTTAGAGAAATCTCTCTTATCGACATATTTTTCAGAGCCCATATCTCAAGTTATTTGACACTCTCCAAGCTCCTTCGCAAAGTGTCCATCAGCTCTTTTGCTTCAGTAGGTCTGGGCTCGGTCCCTTTAGGCTTGGGAGTAGCACCTTTTACCTTTTTCTCTATTAAAGATTTAAGCTCCGCCGTGTAAGAATCTTTGTGATCTGATGGAACAAATTCCTTTTCAAGCTGACGAATGAGTGAGAGGGCCATCTCCAGTTCGCTCTCTTTGAGCTCGATTTCGCCAACCCTGATTTCACTCATATCTCTTATGTCCCCAAGATATCTGATCTGATCCAAGAGGATTATGTCGTTTTCAGGTTTTAAGATGGCCAGATGCTCTTTGTTTTTCAAAACAAAAGTGGCAATACCTACTTTGCCTGATTTCTTTAGAGCCTCACGAAGAAGAGAATAGGCCTTTAGAGCCTCTTTGGCCGGCTCCAGGTAATAAGGTTTCTCATAGTATATTGAGTCTATGCTTTTTGCGTCGGTAAAACCTTCGATTTCAATCGTGGATGTGCGCCTGACATTCGCCTTTCTAAAATCGTCGTCGTCGACCACGACAAATTCGCCCTTTGAATATTCATAACCCTTTACTATCTCTTCTTTGGAGACTTCTTTTTCCTCTTGGCGACAGACCTTTGCATATCTTATGCTCGATAAATCTTCGCTGTGCAGGAGATGAAGGCTTATCCGCTCTTCACCGATAGCAGAGTATAGTTTGACAGGGATGTTGACGAGTCCAAAACTTATAGATCCTGACCAGATCGCTCGCATAAATTCCTCCTGATCGTTCATTTATTCCCCCTGTCCGGCCTCCTGAAAACTCATCTCGCGCTTGCGTTGCCTTTACGCCGCTTTTTATGCAAAACTTTAAACTATGAGCAGGTTGATTTAAAGAAGTGTAAGGGCAACGTATTGACCATGGATCTGAATGAATTGGGCTGGGACGATTACTTCTCTGAGCGCTTTGAGGCCCTTAGTCAAAGCGATTTTCTCCCTGCTCGAGTTCTCATGGGAAAAGCCCACACCTACTCTATCTCCGCCGCAACCGGCGAACTAAGCGCGAAAGTATCCGGCAGACTAGCACACGACGCCGAAGGGAAACAGGACTTTCCGGCAGTCGGGGATTGGGTCGCGATCAAGACGCGCGAAGCCGAACAAAAAGCGGTGATTCACGCGATCCTGCCAAGAAAAAGCGCCTTTATCAGAAAAGAAGCCGGAAAAAAGACAGAAGCCCAAGTTATCGCCGCCAACATAGATACAATTTTTCTGGTTTGTGGTCTTGATGGAGACCTAAACCCTGGCCGGATCGAGAGGTATTTAACGGTTGCCTGGGAATCCGGCGCCAATCCGGTCGTCTTACTCAACAAAACAGATATCTGTGTTGATGTGGCCAACGCGACCAAAGCAATTGAATCTTTAGCCCCCGGGATACCTGTGCTGCCGGTCAGCGCAATAGAAAACGTCGGTATCGATGGGCTGCAGACATATATCCGCTCCGGGGAAACCGTGGCTTTCCTGGGCTCCTCTGGTGTGGGCAAATCATCCTTGGTTAATGTCCTGCTGGGCACAGAAAAGCAACTTGTGCGCAAAGTGCGTGAAGACGACAGCCGGGGGCGTCACACAACGACCCATGGCGAGCTATTTCTGCTGCCAAAAGGTGGCATATTAATCGATACCCCGGGTTTGCGCGAGCTCCAACTCTGGAATGATGACAAGGGATTGTCGCGCGCGTTTGACGATATAGAGGAACTCAGTAATGGCTGCCGCTTTAAAAACTGCCAGCACGACACTGAACCAGACTGCGCGGTAAGACAAGGTCTTGACGACGGTGTAATTACTAACCGTCGGTGGCAAAGCTATCTGAAACTGAAAAAGGAGCTCAGCTACGTGGCCAGTCGGCAAGATGAGCGCGGCAAACTGACGGAAAAGAAACGAAAAAAGGACCTTGCCATGCATATTAAGCGGGTAAAAAAACGTCCGAGAAAAATATGACATCAAAAATTCCGTATCTTACAGAGCGCCCCGCGTGGAAGGCGCTTGAAAGACACTATCAGGAGATCCGGAATATTCATTTGCGCGACCTCTTTCATGGCGATCCGGAGCGCGGCGAAAACTTTACAGCCGAAGCTGCCGGATTGTATCTCGATTACTCAAAAAACCGTATCACTAACGAAACCTTGCGGCTCTTGCTCCAATTGGCCGACGAATCGGGGCTGAGACAAAAGATCAACGCCATGTTCGGAGGCGAAAAGATCAACATCACGGAAGATCGCGCCGTCTTACATACTGCCCTTCGCGCACCTAAAGAGAGCTCTATCATCGTGAACGGTGAGAATATAACACCCGGCATACATGCTGTACTCGACAAGATGACCGCCTTCTCCAAACGAGTAAGAAGCGGCGAATGGAAGGGCTATACGGGCAAGCGGATTAAAAATGTCATCAATATCGGCATCGGCGGCTCTGACCTCGGACCGGTGATGGCCTATGAAGCACTTAAATATTATAGCGACCGCGAGATGAAGTTTCGGTTCGTTTCCAACGTTGACGGCACTGATTTTGTCGAGGCGACACGCGATCTTGATCCGGCAGAAACACTATTCATTGTTTCATCAAAGACATTCACTACGCTGGAGACAATGACCAATGCTCAAAGTGCTCGCGACTGGTTGATGAGCGGCCTTGGCGACGACATCAAAGCTGTGGCCAAGCACTTCGTCGCAGTTTCGACAAATGCTCCTAAAGTGGCAGAGTTCGGAATTGATACCACCAACATGTTCGAGTTCTGGGATTGGGTAGGCGGGCGATATTCAATGGACTCAGCAATTGGGCTCTCGACCATGTTGGCTATCGGCCCGGACAACTTCCGGGCCCTGCTTGATGGCTTCCACCAAATGGACGAACACTTTCGCACGGCTCCTTTAGAAAATAACTTGCCTGTGATTATGGGTCTTCTAACCGTGTGGTATAGCAACTTTTTTAACGCCGAAACGGTAGCGGTACTCCCTTATGAACAATATCTGAAGCGATTCCCGGCCTACTTGCAGCAGTTGACTATGGAGAGCAACGGGAAACACACTACGCTCGACGGGGGCGAAATCACCTACCAGACCGGGCCCATCTACTGGGGCGAGCCCGGAACTAATGGCCAACACTCTTTCTACCAGCTTATTCATCAAGGAACTCGGTTTATCCCTTGTGACTTCATCGCTTTTAGCCAATCACTCAACGCTCTCGGGAGACACCACGATATACTTTTGGCAAACGTCTTAGCTCAAGCAGAGGCATTGGCGTTCGGCAAAAACGCCGCCCAGGTAAGAGCAGAAGGTACGCCCGATGAGCTTGTGCCCCACCGGGTTTTCGAGGGAAATCGGCCATCAAACATTCTCTTCGCCGAGCAACTTACACCAGAGACACTCGGCAAAATCATTGCCCTTTACGAGCACAGCGTCTTCGTGCAAGGCGCTATCTGGAATATCGATTCGTTCGATCAATGGGGTGTGGAGCTAGGCAAGGTTTTAGCCCAGAATATTCTTCCTGAACTCAAGACTAACACGGACGTCACACTTGAACATGACAGCTCCACAAATAATCTGATCGAACGCTACCGGCGACTCAGAAAAAAGATGCCGGACAACTAAAAAGACAGATACTATTCGTTCTCTTTGATGGTCTGGGCTAATCTCACGGGCATCATAACCAAGGCTATAAGTATGCCGAAGAACAATATAAAAATACCAGTCAAGATTTTTCCCACGCTCACTAGTTTCAACTTAAGCAATTCCGATGGATAATTACGGATACGCACCAAGTCCTCGTTAAGCGCAGAGCCCGTCGGCGCCGAATCTCTCTTTCTTGTCTAAAGAAAAGTATTCTTCATTCAGCGCGTGAAACTCTTCTTCTTTAATCGTGACCTGGTTATGTATAGCGACACCCTGAACCATCAAAGCGATCAAGCAGCTTTTTCACGTTTTTCGGAGCGAAAATCAAAACCTTTTTTTCGGAACAATCTCAAGCAGACCGCAACAACTTTTGGATCATAGAGCACGCCTTTATTTTTTGAGATTTCTTTCAGCGCGACTCCGATTCCAAGACCCGCCCTATATGGTCGGCGAGAAGACATCGCCTCGACCACATCAGCCACAGCAATTATTTTTGCTTCTTCCAAAATATCTTTTTCCTTAAGACCATTTGGATAGCCCGAGCCGTTTAACCTTTCGTGATGTTGCACGACAAAGTCCGCTACAGCCCACGGAAAATCAATATCTTCGAGAATATCGAAACCGGCTTGAACATGATATTGAATGATCTTAAATTCGTGCTCGCTTATTACTCCAGGTTTTGTGAGAATCTCTGCCGGTACATGAACCTTGCCAACATCATGAAGCTCAGCTGCCGTGCGCAAGCCAGCCAGGCGGTCTTCAGAAAAGCCAAGCTCGTCCCCGATAGCGCAGCAAAGTTTGCTGACGCGTTCCTGGTGCCCGACAGTATATGGGTCCCTCAACGCTGTTGTGATCGATAAAGCCCTGACCGCCCCCTCAAGGGTGCGAGTCATCTTTTCTTGATTATCGCGACGCAACGATTCTTTTTCCTTGCGATCCGTAACATCATTTGAAAGACGGATAAAACTTGTAATCTTGCCCGATGAGTCTGTTATCGGGGCCATGATACTCTCAAACCATCGAAGACCGTCGACAGTCTCACTTTCATATTCAAACTTTTGGATCTCGCCTGTCTTAGCTGCTTTTAAGGTGTCTTTT
>JAUWRD010000183.1 GCA_030610765.1 Actinomycetes bacterium | reverse complement strand
TCACTGCTGCAACCCGCGTCTTTCCAAAGCGTATCATCGATATTTTTGAAGGTTTGCTCAAACACGAAAAAATCCTCTTCTAATTCATTTTAAATTCCATTAATGTTCATTATGCTTAGTAAAAAAATTCGATCCCCAACTTACTTTAGTTGGCGGAAAGATTGAACATTTTTTTGGTTGGTAATTTTTAATAAAAAAATTTGGTACAAGTTGAGAAGCATGTGACGGCTCACATCACCGGCAGCAAAAAGTAGAGCGGGGAACGAGTGGCGCTTTTTCTGTCCGAGTGCCTGTGATTGGTATTATGTATTTAATAAGTGCTAAATCCATCCATATCTGTTGCTCCTTAGCCTGCAATAGAAATCTGGTTTTCTTCAAACAGATTGTTGGAAACAAGTTCTTTCTTTGCAATCTCAGGATCGGGAGTGAATAATAGAATTCTTAAGTTCTTCTCAGCTCTAGAGAAGCAAACATAAGCCAGTTTTCTGCTTCGGTTGTACTGCCCCTCAGTCGGGTCACCCGACGTATTCGGCGTCAGCATTTTGGTGAAGCTGTAATAGCTCCATGCGGCATCGGTATCATCGAAGACAACGAGAACATCCTCATATTGTTCGCCCTTTACACCGTGTTGTGTGCTATATGGCGTGTTGTCGCTGATAAACTCAACAAAGGGTTCTATCTCGTCGGTTGACATATCCAGAAAGGCATCGGCTAACCAGTCACCTTTGTCGCTCGAATGTAGATCAGGATCATAGTCCTCTTCTCTTGGAGCACGATCCAGGTGTTCTGATAGTCGGTCCGAAATCTTGCATAATTTGTTTTCGCGACAATACTTCAAGATGTCGCTTAAGGTACCCTTGCCCCACAGGTCGGATAGTCCTTGCGTAAACTCAATTGAGCGCTCCCTCATTTCCCCCAAGGTTCGATCAGCATTGACGCCTTGTGGATCGAACGCAGGACTTGACTTTCTTAGGACATCCATAACACGCCGTTGCCCCCCATCTCTTTCGGCCTGCACTAAGGGACATATAACACTTACAAGCGGCTTTAGAAGCACATGATCACCTGTTTCGTAGTCATCTTGAGTTTTTGTGGAGGCGAATTGGCCAGTGAACAGTTTTTGTAGTTCGGGAAACCCAAGTCGTCTTGCAATCATTTGGCGAACGAGGAAAAGGAGTATAACGTCTTCTCGTCCGCCCCATCCCCAACTCTTAAGAGCTTCTTCAAAGCGTGCGGATGCACGCTGAATTTGATTTTCGGTGTACCGCTTACGATTACCTTCAGGCGCTTCAGCTCTTACTAACCTAATAAGAACGCTACCTTCAATCTTAGCATTTGCTCCTGCGGGAAACTGTTGGACATCTTGGCGAAATGCATTCAGCAAATCGATCACCTTACGCGAGCATCGAAAATTCTCCTCTTTCGTGATCAGGGCGGAATTGGCGGGGCCAGCAAACTCGCCCGCACGTTTATCATAAATCTGCTGCATCGGATCACCGAAGTAGCCAACAATAGGCAATCCTTCGGTCTCGCAAAGCTTGTTAAGTGCCTCTACGACGTTTTCAAATGTATCTTGCGCCTCATCTACAAAGACATACGGGTACTTCTGTCCAATAATCCGGCGGAGAATTTCATTCTCTGATATCAGGTAAGCGGCGACATCAATAACGTCATCGTGATTTAGTTGGCCTTCGGAGTAGTTGCTAAAATTGGTGTCGTTATAGTCAAACCCTTCCACAGTATCCAAACTATCCAGATCGGCCTGCAATGAAACGATCTTCTCTCTGGCGGCAAGAGACCTTTGGCTTTGACCGCCATTGTCATCCTCTTGCTTCTTTTCGATGTGCGCTGGAATGACATGTTCGCGGAGAGCTTCGCGGATGTTGGGTGTAAACTTTTTGATTTGGTTCCATAAGAACTTGTGGAGCGTCCGGACGAGAAATAAATCATCCCAATCCAAGTGTTTGGAAATAACTTCGACCGCTCGATTGGTATACGTAATACACAGAATATTTTGGTCGTTGCGGCGAAGACGCGCCCCTTCTGTATCTCTTAGATATTGAAGCGCACAGACCAAAGAAGTGGTCTTGCCGGAACCCGCTCCGGCAATCATCGAAAAACACTGTTTCGCTTCTAAACAGGTCCTGATTTCTTTATCTGCTTTCGTTTCACATAACTTTTGCATATCGACATCCATTATACTGCCTCGCCTTCCGTTTTCGTACTCATCTTTTTCTCCAGCCAGCATAAGCCATCAGCAATATACTGAGGCGTTACCCAGTCAGCTTCAGATGAGGCAACATCAAGAGCGAACGCGGTCTTCTTGAATGACGAAGACTTCACCCTTTTAAAGACGGCTTCATATTCTCGTTCAAAGTCTTTTCCGTCGGGAATTGTTATTCCCACAATATTTTTATCCCGAAAGAGTTGCATATTATGATAAGTAAATGTTTCTTCAAACGTTCGCCCGTGCATTGGTTGCTCAGG
>JAUWRD010000172.1 GCA_030610765.1 Actinomycetes bacterium | reverse complement strand
TATTATTTTCGGGTCAAAATTATGGATTACGCCGGAAATGTGCGCTTTTCAAGAGTGAAAAAAACAATCGTTCCTTTTGATAACAATAGTCAGATCAGTAGGATTCGCGGGTTCACCCGATCTACAAAAAAGAAGAATTCTCGCTTCTACCTCGGCACGACAAGTTATTCGTCGCGCGCAGGTCAGTCGATCGCGTACAGATTCACCGGTCGAAATGTCACGCTGATTTCAACAAAAGCGCGAAATCGCTCAAATGCAAAAATCTATATCGATGGCAAGTATCGGAAGACAGTCAATGGCTATTCAGCAAAGGCCAAGCCCCGCCGGGAAGTCTTTAGGGCTTCATGGCGAAAAAGAGGTCGGCACACTATTAAGATTGTTAATATGGGGACTAAAGGACGCAGGTACTACGATGTTTACGGGCGTGCGGTAGGGCAATAAGCGTACCTTTTCTATTTCTTCATCAATACAGTTCTGATCGGGAAGGGTATTTCGATTCCTTCTTTAGCGTAGCGTTTTTGCAGTCTTTTTATGAATTCATGCTTAACACGAAATTTGTTCATAAACTCTTTGACGCGCATTATGACGGTGAAGTTAATGCTTGAGTCTCCAAAGGTATGGTAACGGATGAAAGGCTCAAAATCGGTTACACCTTCGACCAGCTCTTTCTGGACCTCTTTGGCCACCTCAATGGTAACTTGCTCGACTTTTTCAAGATCACTGTTGTAGTTAACACCAACCTGGACTACAACGTTCATCTCTTGTTCGGGTTGATTGTAGTTTCTGATGATAGAGGAAGACAGCTTGGCGTTCGGAACGATAACGGTATTATTCGGCAGCTCGTTTATGGTCGTGTTGCGCCAGGTGATATCAGTCACATAACCTGTCTCTCCAGTTTCAAGTTTGATAAAGTCTCCGGCCCGCACTTGTTTGGAAGCAATAATATGGATTCCCGCGAAAAGATTCGATAGCGTATCCTGCAAGGCCAAAGCTACCCCTAAGCCACCAACACCCACGGCTGTTAATAGCGGCGCAATGGAAACGCCGAGAGATTGAAGCATAACGAGCACGCCTAGAACGTAGACAGTTAACTTTGTAATATTTGTAAATATCGAGGTCGACGGTAAGATGCCTTTTACATAGATGTGGACAAAACCAGCGGTTATGCGGCCCAAAATGATTGTAGCGACCAGTATTGCCGCAGCGAGGAGCGATTTGTCCACGATAGCAAGGACTTGGTCGCCCAGGGTTAAGTAAAAATGAGCGAAATAGAGGCCGATAAGACCAGCCGTGATCTGAACAATTCCGTGAACCGATCCGACTAAAACCTCGTCGCCCTTCCACTTAGTTTTAGCTGTTAGCTGTTTAAGTTCATAGATAAGAATCTTCTCAGACACATATCCCAATATTAAGCTGCCGACAAAGATCGCCAGAGGTGTTAAGTATGCGTTTAGCAGTGAGTTATCAATCATTAACAATACCTTAGCAAAGAATCATCAGTGAGTCAGCAATATTAAAAAAGCCGGGCAAATTGCCCGGCTTTTTATCGTTAATTTATCTGTACTCTATTTAAGGTAGAAAGACCCCGAGAGCGTCAAGATCGATTCGATTCTTGCCGCGGTTACCGACGTTGACAATCTTAATCGTGTGGTATTTAACCTTCGCGAAATTTTTCTTATAGACCATCACCCTGTGTTTGCTCGTAGCGCGGTTGGTGTTGATCAGTCTTGAGAAACTACCATTGACATAAACCTTGGCTTTGCCATTCCTTGGCCCTTTAGTTGCCCAGAGAGTGAACTGCTTGGCCTTAAAGCGATACGTAACGAACGAGCCCTTCTTTGTCGAGCGCACCGTCGATTGGTAGTAGTTTCTCTTGAATATGTTTGAGCCTTTAAAAAAGCGCATGCCCGAACTCGTTGCGATGCCGAAGTCTGTCAAGAATGTGTCAGCCGGGACAACTGTTGACCACTGTCTTGTGGTTCCGCTGACGTTGCCGGCGGCGTCTTTGGCTTGGCCCTTGAAGAAGTATGTTTTTCGGCGGCGGCCGTTGTAAACACGCGATCTGGACGTTGTCCAGTCTTGCCATAGTGTCCAGGTCTTGCTGCCGCCTCGCCTTACCCATATTCGGGCCTTAAGACCTCCGCTTGAAAGAGCAGGATCGGTCACGCTCCAGCGGACTCTGATCTTATGATTTTTTGATTGGGTGATCGAGTATTTAGGTGTGTTGATGGTAAGCTTCGGAGCCTTAGTGTCATAGTTGAACGGCTCCTCATAGGCACCCATATCAACTTGCGCGCCTTTTGGTCGGGTCATACCGTCGATATCCGCAGCGGGGGCACCAGCTCCCGTTCCCGCATCAATAGCTGGTGAGAATTTCTTCAAGTGATAATTGGCTGTAGAAGCATCATATAGATGGTTGTCGTTTGAATCAACAAAAAGTGGATTGGCGCTAATATTGCCGGCTCCGACAAATGGATCGCCAGTCGCCACGCCGATATCTGAATGCGAGATATCTATTGTGGTGCTGGTGCCGCGAGTAATATCAAGGTCGTTTGTTTGTGAATAGGATGCCGAAGCTGGCGCGTCTCTGTTTCCCCAGAAAATGCTATTTAAAATCGAG
>JAUWRD010000191.1 GCA_030610765.1 Actinomycetes bacterium | reverse complement strand
GGCGTGAATATTCGAGTCAAACTCTTTCTCTAGCGGCGTTTTTCTATTTCTTTTTTTTCTTGCCACCGGAAGGAGCCTTGCTCTTTTTACCACCCTTTTTCCCGATCTTACTGAAGAATTTAGAGCCGTATTTCTTAGCTGTAGCTTTGCCGCCTTTTCGGCCGGCTTCCCCGACGGTCATTTTTCCTGCAGTTGCCATTATTGCCTCTTCCTTCTCGAAAAGACTAGATTACATCTAGAGTACATACCTCTAAGCCATCAATTTCTAATCAAATCGAGTGCAACCAGGCAGCACTAATTGATCTCATACATCTAGCGGTTTGACTGCCTTCAACTGTTTGCTTACGATATCGAGGAGAGTCAAATGGATGAAAAGTATGGAGATAGTCTTTTAGAATGCTTGGGGGTTGCCGGAAAAAGATTCACTGGATGAGCGGGATATTTTTCGTTTCCGCATTGTCCGGGTTTTTATTGAGCGGCGCCCTGGCGCGTCTTTCATCACCTATTGTTGCAAAACCACTCCTGGCAAAGGTTTTTGAAGAAACTCTCTTGAAAACTGGATTTGCGCAAAAGTTTGTTGAGGCGCGAGATCACTTAAGGACTCTACCGGCTGACCAGGCACTCAAGGTACCAAATTTTCCTGAGATATTAATAACTGCCGGTGAAGCCGCAGAACTTGAAGCGGACGAACTGACTGAGATGGTCTCCGACAGAGTGGCCGATCAGCTTTATTTGGGGCACATCCCGGCTGCAGATGACGAGATTGAGACATTCGGGGCCAATATTTTGACGTTTGGTCCCCTAAGCGCTGTTTTTAGTTCCCGGGCGCATAAAACTATTCTGAGGTTTCGTTCTTTCATTTTGATATTTGCGATTTTCTGGGGTTTTCTCCTAGTAGTGTCAGGCCGCCGTTTTGGTCGCCTCTTTAGCCTTGGCGCCGGCCTGGCTGTGGGTGGTTTTCTGCCTGTAGCTGTCTACGAAATCTTCATTAATCGTTTTGAAGTCGCCAAAAGGCTTTTGCCCCTTCCCGGGGGGCAGCAAATAAATTTGACGCCGATTATCATGTCAATAAAAGAAGTTGCTCAGGAAAGCCGCTCATTGCCCGGCACTGTGTTGATTGTCGGGCTAGTATTTATTTTGCTTTCATTTATGGGTAAGCTGACAATAGGGCGGATGAGAAAATAGTCGGAAAAATTCCTTCATGAGGTGAATGAAATTGACAGCAAAAAAACACTTTTCAGCAGAAGAAGCCAAGAAAATAGGAGAAGCACTGGGTATTACCTGGGATAAGTTTGACGTCGAACAATTCCGCGCGGGTATGGATGTTGAATTGGAGCATGGCTTGGTCGATAGCCATACCAACGTAACGGATGACGATCCTCTGGTGACCGGGAAGATCGCGTTGGCACATTTAAATGAATTTCCGGATTACTACACAAGACTTGAAGCGATGGAAGAAGAGGCTGAGCGGTTTTTCGGGCAGTAGTTAATTAGACCGTCTATTTTCCATAAACTTTAGTGTCCGGGTGAAAAGCATACCAGGCAAACCAAAAACCCCGTTCTTTCACGATTTCTTTGCCCGTTGTTAAGTTTGTGATTTTGACCGCGCCGTCGGGGGAACGTTCAACTTTTATCTCTTCACCGCCGACCTTATCCATTATTACTCGTTTTTTCTTCAGGTCTTTTTCAAGGTAGGCTTTGAATTTCCCCTTGACCTTGATGCCAAAAATCACCGTTTTTGGATGGATCCGGTCGTGGTGATTCTCAACAGGAAATAGGACGAAGCTGTCTTCGTAGTAGTTTCCGTAAGGGTCTTCGCCGTACGGTCTATCGAAACCGGTATCCTTATCGAGGACAAGCGAATCAGGGTGTTCCTTTTTCCAATCTCTCCAAGTGACGGTCTCTATTGATACGGGTTTTAACCTGGTACCTGTCAATTCTCCAACAATTGCCAGGCCCTCAATCTGGCTCCAATAAGAATTTGTTTTGCGGTCATACATGACCAGGTTTGAGTTGTACAACTTGCCGGACGTGCCAAACTCGACTTCCCTGCCTTTGATTTTTCGCTCATATGCAATCCCCGAGCCGCACAAAGGGCAATATGTAATGGCGAGAGGTTCTCCCGCCACCTTATCGTTGACAATTTCGTGCCAGACTAATACTTGCAGGGGGTAAACGCGTATTTCCCCTTTGTAAGTGAGGGCTAAGACCAGTTCTTTGTTTTTTATCCATTTATCCGCTTCTTGGACTGAAACAAATTTTGGCTCATCAATCGAGGGTATGCCATCTTTTGGTGGTCC
>JAUWRD010000077.1 GCA_030610765.1 Actinomycetes bacterium | reverse complement strand
TTTTATGACAGCGATGCCGGCCTTTGAAAGTATCGACAAATCAATAATTGACGCCGCCAGAACCTTGGGGAAATCCGACTTACAGATATTCTGGCTGATAAAATTGCCACTGGCCTGGCGCGGCATATTAAGCGGGGTTTCGTTATCCTTCGCCAGGGCTATCGGGGAATTTGGCGTGACTCTAATGATCGCCGGCAATATCCCCGGCAAGACACAAACCGCCCCGCTCGCCATTTATGACTATGTGGTTATCGGAAATCGTGAAGCTGCCAATGTACTGGCGCTAATCACAACAATTTTCGGGATCGCTTTGCTCCTTTTCGGTATGTGGTTCGTCCAACGTCGTCTCTATGGGTCGAGAGGTTAACTTTGAGGTCCCGTAAATGGTAAAAGTTGAGACAAAATCTATAATTGGCGATTTCAATCATAACGTCGACTTCACAGCCGACAACGAATTAGTGGTTGACTTTGGTCCGTCCGGATCCGGCAAATCACTGACCTTAAATATGATCGCCGGTCTTCGGGAACCTGACAGCGGACGAATCGTCGTCGGAGATCAAGTTTTCTTTGACTCATCTAAGAAGATCAACTTATCGCCGCAGCGCCGCAAGGTCGGCTATGTCTTTCAAGACTATGCCCTTTTTCCCCACCTGACCGTAGCTAAGAACATAGCTTTCGGCCTAACCGGTCTTAATAAAACAGAGGTAAGCTCTCGAGTTGAGGCCATGCTAAAGCTAATGCGCTTAGAGCGCCTGGGAGATTCTTATCCTGACCGTATATCCGGGGGCCAAAGACAGCGGGTGGCTCTGGCGAGAGCTCTGGTGATGGAACCCTCAATACTATTGCTTGATGAGCCGTTTTCCGCGCTTGATTCAGCTGTCAGGGAAAAATTGCGGCTTGATTTGATTAAGATCAAAGAACGGTACAACATACCGATCATCTTCGTCACACACGACCTTGAGGAAACATACCTCTTGGCCGATAAAATAGTTGTTTTTAATCAGGGCCGGATACTTCAGACCGGTACGCGTGACCAAGTTTTCCACCAGCCTAACGGGCGAACAGTCGCCCGCTTTGTCGGAGCAAAAAACATTTTTTCAGGCCGGATAGCAAAGACCAACGGCACCCGCTGCGCGATAGAAACAGACCGGTTCAAAGTCGAGGCGGCCTCAACTAACTACGCCGTCGGTGACGAGGTTGATTTTTGCATTCGACCTGAAGATATTATGATTGTTAGACCGGATAGAGCTCTGAAAAAAGGTGTTGAGGCCAATGTTTTCTCAGGCCGAATCGTCTCCGCCAGCCGCCGCGGAGCCTCCTATCAACTTGAGTTAGCGCTAAACGGTGAATCCAACCCGGAGACCGCTTATGACTTTATTATTCGTCTTCCCGCCCACGCCTATCAGCGTTTGGGCTTATCTGTAGAGTCGCGCATTGATATATCACTGAAAACGCCGGCAATCTGTATCTTGCCAAAGGAGAAAGTATGATTGAGCCAATCGAAGCTTTGGAAATCGTATTAAAGTCCGCAAAAACCAGCGGCACGATTACCCTGCCGCTAACTGAGGCCGACAACCATGTACTGGCCGAGACGATAACCGCCGCGCATGATGTTCCGCCCTTCAATAATTCAGCGATGGACGGGTACGCGCTTCTCGCCGACGATATAGTTGAGGCCTCCAAAGACAACCCGGTTGAATTAAAGCTGATAGCCGAACAACCAGCCGGAGAATCCACCGATATAAAGGTGACTTCCGGAGCAGCGATAAAAATTATGACAGGCGCGCCTGTTCCCCCCGGCGCCGATACAGTTGTGCCAATTGAGCGCACGCAACCAGGCGATGGCCATGTAGGGATATTGGTGGCGCACAGGCGAGGAGCAAATGTTCGTCTGGCTGGTGAGGATATGCCAAAAGGCAGTCTGGTGCTGGAGCCCGGCGTCGTAATTGAGCCCGTTACAATCGGCCTTTTGGCTTCGCTTGGGTACGCGCAAGTCAAGGTTTACGACATGCCGAAAGTCGCCATAATTGGAACCGGAAACGAATTAGTGCCGGTTGATGAGCCGCTCACACCCGGCAAGATACGCGACTCAAACAGTTACACATTGACAGCTCAAACCCGTGCCGTGGGCATGCCAGTAGTGCGGATAGGTGTCGCCGGAGATACAAAGGAAAGTGTTACCGACCTGGTCAATTCAGCCCTGGAAGTCGCCGATGTGGTTGTCACTAGCGGCGGCGTCTCTGTTGGAGACTACGATTTCGTTAAAGACGTACTAAAAGAGATGGGGGCGGAACTCAAGTTTTGGGGCGTAAAGCAGAAGCCCGGCAAACCCCTGGCTTTCTGGACCCTCGGCGACAAACTGATCTTTGGTCTGCCTGGAAATCCGGTCGCCACCGTTTTATGTTTTGAGGAATATGTGCGGCCCGCTCTTCTTAAGATCGCCGGCCGCGACCGACTATTGCGCCCGGTAGTCAAAGCTAAACTAACGCATGATGTTAAAAAGAAGCCCGGCCGCCAACATTTTGTCGGCGTCTCTGTCACAAAAGACGACGGTGAATGGCGGGCTTCCGTCAACGGCAGGCAAGGATCCGGAATCCTTAAGTCAATGGCCGGCGCCAACGGCGTCGGTTTGATGCCAAGAGATCTGTCGGAGCTAAAAGCCGGCGAAGAGATAGACGTACAGTTGATAAAATTGCCCGAGGACCATTAAGGGCTTAGCGATATACGAAGCAAGGACTGTTTTTCTTAAGGGATGTGATGCACGTGTCTGAATTACATGACACATATGACCGGAAAATAGACTACTTAAGGCTGTCGATCACCGACCGCTGTAATCTCAGGTGCCGCTACTGTATGCCTGAGGAGGGTGTGGCGGCCAAACCGCATACCAACATGATGAGTTACGAAGAGATCATTGCCTTCTCGCACATGGCGGCCCAAGCCGGGATCACGCGTATCCGTTTGACGGGCGGAGAACCTTTGGTTAGAAAGGGTGTCGTGGACTTGGTTTCTTCCTTAAGCGATATCAAGGAAATCCAGGAAGTTTCTATGACCACGAACGGCATTTTGCTCGAAAAATACGCGGTGGATTTATGGAAAGCCGGCCTTAAGCGCGTTAACATCAGCATCGACTCGCTTGATCCGAAAATCTACAAAGACTTAACCCGTTGGGGCAAGCTAGAGGATGCCTTGGCCGGCATGGAAGCCGCTTTGAAAGTTGGTATGAACCCGGTCAAGGTAAATGTCGTAGCCTTAAAAGGGGCGAGCGACAATATCGAACCCTTCGCCCAGCTGACTATGGATTATCCGGTACATGTGCGCTTCATCGAATATATGCCCGCTTTTTACGAAGAAGAAAAAGACGATTTTATCTCAGCCGAGGAACTTGAAGCCAAGATAAAAGCTTTGGGGTCGATCGAAAATCCGGATTCCCCGGTCGGGGCAGGACCCGCCAGGTATTTCAAGATAGCCGGATCCAAAGGAACCCTTGGCTTGATCGGCTCTTCAAAAGGCCATTTTTGCAACAGTTGCAACCGTCTTCGTCTGACAGCCGACGGTAAACTGAGAACGTGCCTCTTTTCAGACCAGGAAATAGATTTGCTGCCGGCCTTGCGCGGCGGCCACCCAAAAGATTTAATGGAGCTAATTGAAAAAGCGATAAAAGAGAAACCGAAAGATAGGTTCGCAAAGCGCGAAGGGAAAATAGGACGAAAGATGTCGCAGATCGGCGGATAGTAGAAAGAAGGAAAAATGTCGGAAAATCTAACTCATATTGACGAAGCTGGACGAGCGAAGATGGTCGATGTCGGAGCCAAAGGCGAAACGGAGCGCGAAGGCGTAGCGGAAGCAATCATTAGAATGCAGCCGGCGACCCTTGAGCGAATAAAAGCGGGTCAAATAAAAAAAGGCGATGTACTCGCGGTGGCCCAAGTAGCCGGAGTTATGGGCGCTAAGAAAACTCCTGATTTAATTCCGATGTGCCATCCTATCGCGATCACCGGCGTTGATTTTGATTTTAAAATTGACGATGCGAATTCGACTATTACGATCCAGGCTGCCGTCCGCACAATTGGTCGCACAGGTGTAGAAATGGAAGCCTTAACAGCCGTCGCAACAGCCGCCCTGACCATATACGACATGTGTAAGGCGATCGATAAAGGGATGATCGTCGATGGCATCGCTTTGGTCAAGAAATCGGGTGGACGCTCCGGTCTCTGGGAGCGCAAGTAAGCCCTTTATTGGTTAAAGAAAGCAGCGTCTCAGTCTTGATCAACGATGAAGTATTTGGTATTCTACAGAAGTATAGAAGGCTATTTAAATAATTTTCGCCTCTGTTGGGTCTGCTTGCCTGAACACACGCACATTCCAGCGGAGGCGTTTTTTTGTGCCCGTAATTATGGGGACACACAACTTAATTCAAGAAATATCGAATTAAGTTGTGTGTCCCCATAATTACTAGTTTTTGCGAAACGTCCCTTTTACTTACGAAATCGATAATGTCTAGGCCCGAGTTTTTGCAGCTTGCCAGTGGATAGCCAAGTCTCCCAACGAACCTTGTCGAGCCGCCGCAATAGTGTTCTTTCCTCTTCATCGCGCGGACGGTTGGCGGGTAAACGCTTGAGCCCAAGCGACAGACGCTTGCCCAAGAATTTTCGTCTTTCTTTCTGATACTCGTAAAAATCAACCTTTTTCATTCTTTAATTCCCAAACTCTCTTTTAATTCGCTCAAAGCGGTATCCACTTTATTTCTCTTCGCGGTTTCTTCCAGGTAAGCCCAATCGACTTCGTCTTTATGAAGATCGACCAATTCTTTAGCCCAGTTCCCGTCATCGCCTGATTTCCAGTGAACAAACGCATTAAGTCGATCAATTATCAGATCTTCCAACCCGATAATGAAGATTCTTAGATCATCCATGACGACCTGGGTAACGCGGTCTGTTGCCGCGGGGTCAAGAAAAGAAGCCGGTGCCTCGATGACAATCCCCAATTCATCACTATACCAGTGACGTCCTTCTTTCTTGAGACCCATCTCTTCTAGAGTTGGTGTGAGAAGTTCACTTGGATAGACGATATCAATGTCCGTTGTCGCATAGCCGCCCGCGGTATAAAACTCAACAGCGTTGCCTCCGACAATTACCGGGAGCGTTTTTTGATCGCTAAGTTTGCGCGTCAACAAACCCACAAAGAGCAGCCTTTTGGTAAGAATATCCGCTTGATTCTTTATTTGTTCCAACCAGACTGCGTCTTCAGTTTTTCGCGCTCTCTGCTGAGCGTGGGCACTCTTTGCTTGATACTGCTTACCCTTGGCCCAATTCTCTATCTCTTTCGGATCAAAACGAAAAACGCCGCCAATCTTCATAGCCGGCAACGTCCCAGCGCGCACCATGTTATAAATTGTGCGCTCACTCAGGGCCAGGTGGTCAGCGACATCCCTAACCGTCCACTTTTTCATACATAGGAATATATAGGAAAAGATAGGCAAGTTCAAACATTATATGAGATAGGGCTTTGTTGCCGACATTTACAAGAGTGATCTTTCTGGAATAGACGATTAACTCCGCCGCCATATCTACCCATCGTTCTGCTTATCTGTTATCTTATTTCCACTATGAAAGTTGCGATTTTAACAGTCAGCGACAAAGGTTCCGCTGGAGAACGCGAAGATGTAAGCGGCGATACGCTAGTGGAAGAAATCACCAAGCTCGACGGATTAGTGGTGGCGCGTGAGATCGTGCCCGATGAACGCGATCAGATCTCAGCCAAACTCCGGCACTTTACCGATGACTTGTGTGTGGACTTGGTCTTGTCGACCGGCGGCACCGGTTTTTCCCCGCGTGACTGGACACCGGAGGCCACTCTTGATGTTATCGGTCGCGAAGCTCCAGGCTTAGCCGAGGCTATGCGCCAGGCTAGCTTAAAAATTACACCCCATGCCATGCTCTCTCGCGCGGTAGCGGGCTTGCGCGGATGCACGTTGATCGTCAATCTGCCGGGAAGCCCCAAGGCCTGTCGGGAATGCTTGCAAACAATAGCGCCAGCTTTGCCACACGCAATTGAGATACTGACAGGCGCGGGCGGCGAGTGCGCAACCGTCGACTAGGCTCACTTCTGGCACCCCAAATATAGAGAATCTGCACTTAATATGGTATATTATTCCATACTTTTCAGGTCTTCTTAGAGACAAGGTTTTTAGAGAAGGCTATTTAAGAGTTAATATTTTGAAATCTGGTGGTTTCGTCTCATGAGTGAGAGATTAGTAATTATTTTCTTCTGGTTGGCGTTTATGGCATACGCCGCCGCTTTTATTTTTTATCTCTATTTGTTCTTCAATAAGCGTCAAATCATGGGTGTTTTGGCGGTCTCCCTGACCGCGCTTGGATTTCTTTTTCACACTATCTCTTTCGGCGCCCGCTGGGTATCTGTCGGGTATATTCCGCTGGAAGGGGCCTTTGAGTCATATTCAATGTTTGCCTGGGCTGTTGTCCTGATCTACCTGACCCTGATGTGGAAGAGTGAGCTGAAAGTTCTCGGCGCCTGGCTAATGCCTTTTGTCGGTGTTTTGCTCGGTATTTCCTGGGTGAAGTATGAATCACCGGAGCGGTTGAGCGAGGTTGTCAAGAATACCTGGATTATTCTGCATGTAACTGTGGTGTTTTTAGCTTACGCGGGTTTTACTATAGCCGCGGTTTTGGCCCTTCTCTACTTAATTCAACAGCGACAGCTGAAAAAAAGACACGTCAATCTGTTTTTCCGGCGCCTGCCGGCCCTCGAGAAGCTAGATGATTGGTCTAACAGAGCTATCACTATGGCGCTGCCGTTTATGACAATGACTATTATTACCGGCATGATTAGAGCGATAAAAGACTTTCCCAGCTGGTATTATGATCCATTTGTGATCTCGACAACGTTGACCTGGTTTTTATTCGGCCTCTATATCGCGCTCCGTTATTTGCGGGATTGGCAGGGACGTCGAATAGCGTATATGGCGATCGCCGGGTTTGCGTCAATTTTTCTGATCCAGGTAATGAAGGTTTTCTCGGGTTTCCATCAGTTCGGGTAGATGCAGTAATCAAGAGTTAAGGAGTGGAAGTCGATAAGTGACTTTTCCGATATTTTTAAAGATGAAAAATAGAAAGTGTGTGGTCGTCGGGGCCGGCGATGTGGCTGAGAGCAAAGCGCGGGCCTTATTAAAGAACGGCGCGACAGTCAATATAATTGGACCCGAAGCTACGCCGGGGATAGAATCTATGGCCGGCTCCGGAGAGATTAGTTGGTCCAAGAAAAGATTTGCCAGTGGAGACTTGGATGGCGCCTTTTTAGTTGTGGCCGCCACTGATGACCGGCAAACGAATGAAGCTGTCCGCAGTGAAGCTTTGAACTCCGGGGTTCTAGTAAATATTGTTGATCAACCC
>JAUWRD010000046.1 GCA_030610765.1 Actinomycetes bacterium | reverse complement strand
TGGTCGATCAAAAGTTTAGCGTCTATTGGGGGCTGCTCAATAATCTTGGCAGCTCTCTTCAGCGCGACACGAGTCTTTTTTGTATCTGAAGTCCAGGTGACTTGAATTCGGAAACCAGATGTCAGGGCATAATATCTTTGCCGGGAATCCTCAAAAAGCCCTCTGTTCCTTCCGACCGCAAAAGCTTTATCAGCGCTTCGCTTCGCTCTGACCTTGGCTCCAATATCCTTAAGGTCAACGGTCTGCTTTATGTCTTTGTAGACGAGTTTTAAATCGCCTTGAGGTTTAAATGTCTTTTCTACACGACGAGTAGCCGCGTCTACTGTTAATCCACCGACATCTAACGACTCTATCTTTACGCCCGGCAATATTCGGTCACGATAGATAAAACCATACACGCCTGTTGTTCCAAATAAGGAAAACAATATCGTAGAAATTATTACAAGAGCTATCTTAATTCGTTTCGACTTCATGATCTGCATATTTACAACAGCTATTATATACAAGAAAACGAAATAATAGAATACACAAAAGTCCGTTTGGTCATTGATTAGTTTGGCAAGGTGTTGGAAGATAATGCCATGGAGATTAGGGAAAAGCTTGAGAAAATAAAGAAGGTTGAGTCTGAAGCTAGAGCCATAGTTGACGAGGCACGAGTAGAGGCCTCTGAAATATTGGCTAAGGCTGCAGGCGAAGTTGAAGAACTTAGAGCCCGAAACGAGCGCGAGGTGGCGGTGAGACTCGAAAAAGACAGCTCGCGTGAAGCAGAAAAAATCAGTAAAGAGACAGCCAAAATAGTTGAAGATAACGAAAAGACAATAAAGAAACTACAAAAAGACTCAAAAGAGGGTATTAAGAAAGCCGTTACCCAGATAGCGAAACGAATAAAGGAAGAGATGAAAGGTTAGTTTTGTCGGTCCTTAGAATGAAAAAAGTGTTCGTTATCGCGCATCGACACGATCAGACAGCAATTGCTGATGAGCTTCAAGAGGCCGGACTAATTGAAATATCAGAGATTGGCGATGAAGAGGACGTCTCCAGGAAGAGCGAGGAGAAACTTTATACTTGCCGGGCTGATCAATTAGGACTTGAAGTTACAAAAGTTGAATATGTGACATCGTTTTTAAGGCGAGCAAAACCACCTAAAAGCGGCATGATCAGCGGTCTTGTGAAAGATCGGCCAGTGGTCAGCCAGAATCAGTTTAACAATATCGATAAAAAACTTGATTTTGAATCCCTTTACAAACAATGCGAAGATCTAGACGCTCGTCTATCCACTCTCCAAAGAGAAGAGCAAGAGCTCTCTGTTAAACGAGAGAGCTTGAGCCCATGGCAAAGTATGAAAATTCGTTTTGATCAAATTAAGCCTTCGAAGTATTTTGAATTAATAATTGGTCAAATAAAGTCCGAGTCCGTTGAAAAACTGATAGAAATTCTAGACAAAGAGCATCCGGAAACTGATCTCTCAGTGATTAGTCAGAAGAATCAAATAACAAGTGTGGCGATTTTCTTCTTTACACCTCATCGCGGTGCCATCGAAAGATTATTGGCTAACAACGGATTTGAGAGAGTCGTCTTTCAAGATTTAAAGATGACCGCGGCAGAAGAGACGGCGAGTATTGACGAGCGGATCCAAACAGTTAAAGAGCGCGTTTTGGTCCTGAAAAATGAAGTCTTGGAGTTAACTAAATACTCTCGAGACGCAGCGATATTGGCAGACTGGCTAAAAGGCCGGCAAGCACGATATATCGCTCAATCGAAGTTCGGACAGACTGATTCAACTTTTGTTCTTCAGGGATGGATCGAGGAGCGAAAAGAAGATGTGCTTGCAAAGTTGCTAAAAGGTCACGAGGCGATCGTAGATTTTAGCTTCGCTGATCCTGAGGTCAACGACAGGGTTCCAGTTTTGCTTCGGAATCATCGGTGGATCCGCCCATTCGAGACGTTGACCCGCCTTTATGGAATGCCTAACTACAACGAACTCGATCCAACTCCAATAATGGCGGTTTTTTTCTTTTTGTTTTTTGGAATGTCCCTTGGTGATTTTGGTTATGGATTTGTTCTGACGGCTTTTTGTTTATGGTTGAAAAAACGATTAGTCATAACCGACGCAGGTAGGGAGTGGTTAACCCTGTTTGCGCTGGGCGGTGTCTCTTCAGGCATCGTTGGAGTTCTAACCGGCGGGTATTTTGGGCTCAATGTAGAGTCGCTACCTGGAGCATTACAGGGAATAATGGTCATCAATCCTCTTGAACAAGCGTTTGTGTTTTTAATGATAACATGGGGGCTAGGCGTAATTCATTTGATGGCGGGATTAAGTATTGAGTTTTGGGATAGCTGGCGAAGACGACAATTCGCTGACGCTATTTATATGACGTTAGGAAAGATGGCAATATTGAGTTTCGCGACAGTGGCAGGTTCAGGATGGTTTGCTTTGACCGTGTTTGAAAAGCAGAGCGCTTTTTATGTGGGCCTGACGTCAATCGGTGTTTCAGGTTTAGGTCTATCAAGTTTAGTATTTGCGGTGTTCAGCGGCGGGGCCTTTGCTCTATACCTCAAAACAATTGCGCGCACGGTCGGAAGACGTTTTGAGAAACTTAAGGTTGAGTCCGAAGATATTATTGGCGCGATTATATTATTGACATTTCTTGTTTTGCTGGCTGTCGGCATGAGCGAGACGGTTTGGGGGCTGGCAGCCGCGGCTCTCCTATTTGTCGGGGCATTCGTCAACAAACCCGCGCGTCAACTACTTATCAGTCTTTTTTCAGGTCTTTATAACTTATATGGAATGACCACATATATAGGAGACGTTCTTTCCTACAGCCGCTTAATGGCTCTCGGCTTGGCTACTTTCCTGATAGGGTTTGCTATCAACACTATAGCCAGTCTAGTTGTGGGATATTCGCCCTGGGGCTTGCCGATCGGCATTTTACTTGCTCTAGTCATTGCTATTCCTTTTCATATTTTTAATATAGTCATAAATCTGCTTGGCGCTTTTGTGCATCCGTTGCGCCTGCAGTTTGTAGAGTTCTTTGGCAAATTTTATGAAAACGGCGGCCGTGCTTTTAAACCGCTTTCATTTGAGTCAGACAATTTGATCTTTAAGGAGGAGTGAGTTTTAAGTGGAAAAGTTTATTTTTTTTACGGGTATGCATTGGGCGCTTTTTGGTGCGGGCTTAGCCTTTATCGGAGGCGCTGTAGGTTCGGCAATCGGCATAACCTATGTAGCGAATGTCGGCGCGGGTGTGTTGAGTGAAGACCCGGAGAAGTTTGGTCGTATCTTACCACTAGTGGCGATGCCTGGCAGTCAGGGTATTTACGGATTTATAACTGCCGTTTTGGTTTGGGTCTTTTTTCTACAGGACCCGGAATCACTGGTTAACGCGAACGTCGGCTTCGAAATCTTTTTGGCGTGCCTGCCGGTCGCGGTGGCGTGTTTGTTTTCTGGACTTTACCAGGGTAAAACAGGTACAGGAGCGGCCGGCTTAATAGCGAAGCAAGCCGAAGCCGGTGGTAGGGCCATTATATTTCCCGCGCTGGTCGAGACATACGCGATTCTGTCGTTGGTTATCTGCATCTTGTTGTTGCTGAACATTCGGGGATAGGAAAAGCTCATGCCACTAGAAATAATCGGTGAGCGAATCTTGAGAGATGCGCAAGCCGAATACGAAAAGATTATTATTAACGCAAAAGAAGCCGCTCTTGAGATCGTTGATCAGGCGAAGCGGAAGGCGGAAGCCTACTCAAACAACATGTCGGAAAAGAGTCAACAAGAGCACACCAGACTCTTAAGGGAAAATGTAGCCACGGCCCGGCTAAAGGCGAGGGATGAAGTTGTTGGCACCAAACAACAACTTATCGATGAAGCCTTTGAAAAAGCGGAGGTTCTCTTAGGCAAAATGGATGACCAAGAGTATGCGCAGTTAGTGGCCGGCCGCCTGGCCAAGGAATCCTCCGATGGGGGCGCCGTCGTTTTAGATCAGGCGTTTGAATCGTTAAACGGACAAATAGTCAAAGAAGCGAATGATCTGCTAAAAAAGAGCGGCCGAAAGCCGGTCAAGCTCTCGACCGAGAAAAGAAATATCGGTCGCGGCTTTATCTTGGCACACGAAAAGATTGAGCAGAACTATGTTTTTAGCCGGCTATTTAAAGTCGCCCGCGATACTTATGAAACAGCTGTCGCAAAAACTATCTTTTAAGGTCAAGAATAGGTGTCATAAATTAGAGCAAAAATTATTACATATGGTTTTGCCTTTGGGCGGGTCAAGGTCTTGGAGACCAAGCTCATTAATAACGCACGTCTAAATAGGCTAATTGATGCCGAAAATCTTGAGGAAGCGCACCATGTCTTGGGAGAGACTGATTTAGGCCCTGATCTTAGGGGCAGCTCTAGCCTGGAGGAGATTGAGGTCGCTTTGGAAAAAAAGACAGCCGGTCTCGTGAAGCTGTTAAAGGAATCAAGAGTGCCAGCGGCGATGTGCAGATATTTCCAGAGTCATTTTGACATAATAAACTTGCGGATACTATTAAAGAGCGGGTTCGGTCAAGAGCTGCCGGTGGACCTATCGACCTTTGGTGAGGTGCCGGTTGACAGGATTCGTCTTTTGGTGAAAGAAGGGGCATATTCGGGCCTCCCGGACTATCTTGAGGCCGCGGCCGATGAGACACTCGTTAAGTATCAGGCAAATTCGGATTTTTCTGTTATCGACTCTACGCTCGATAAACATTACTTTTGGAACCTGGTTGATCTTGCTGAAAAGTTACGCTCGACATGGATTGAAGAATACACTCGACTAATTATTGACCTGGCTAACGGGCGCATGTCCTTAAGGAGTCGGCAAAAGAATATTTCGACCGGCGAACTTGAGGAAGCGCTGCTGAAGGGCGGTCGGGTCAGAAATGATGTTTGGTTGGCGCTATTTAGCGAATCTGAAAATATGAATGAAGCCCTAAAAAGCATACCGAACGCTGCCTTGCGCGATGGGCTGATCGAATGGCTTGAAAAGAAGAGACCCGTGGGTGAATTCGATCTTTTTGCCAACAAGGTTGTGCTGGATTATTTAAATACTTCAAGGAGATTCGGCGTCGGTCCGGAAGTCGTGTTCTCATATATTTTTGCCAAAGGCCATGAGATAAAAATGGTGCGCCTAATTATGGCCGGACTAATCGGGGAACTTCCACCGGAGAGAATAAGAGAGCGAGTGAGCGCCGTGAATGAGTAAGATAGCGGTAATCGGTGACGCCACATCGGTTCTAGGTTTTAAACCCCTCGGGATCGATGCTTACAGGGTGATCGACCCTGGTGATGTTATCGAGCTATGGCCAACTGTTATTTCTTTAGATTATGCTGTCATCATGATGACGGAGAAGGTTTTTGAAGCCGCGCGAGATTTAGTTGAAGATCTTGAGTCCCGAGTTACTCCCGCAATCCTGGCGATTCCGTCAACCAGGGGGTCGAGCGGGGCTGGAAAAGAATATATCACAGCGTTAATGGAAAAAGCTGTTGGCACAAGCATGAAAGGAAAGGGCTTATAGATTGGTAAAGGGTGAAATTGTTAGAGTAGCCGGACCCTTAGTGGTCGCTAGCGGCTTAAAAGACGCCAAAATGTATGACGTTGTAAAAGTCGGTTCCGAGCGACTAATGGGAGAGATAATCGAGCTCCGCGGGGGCTTGGCTTCTATTCAAGTTTATGAAGAAACTGCAGGCTTGGGGCCGGGCGACGAAGTGTTTGCGACTGGAGAGCCGCTCAGTCTCGAGCTTGGTCCGGGATTGCTCAGTTCAATTTACGACGGCGTGCAAAGACCGCTGGCGGTTCTGGCCGAAAAAAGCGGCAGCTTTATGAAGCGAGGCATTGAAGCACCTGGCTTAAATAGAACTAAGAAATGGGCTTTTGAGCCTTCCAAAAAAGTAGGAGATCAAGTTTCGCCGGGAGACATCATAGGTGTCGTCCAGGAGACCAGCATTATTGTTCATAAAATTATGATTCCCCAAGACGTTGAGGGTCGCATAAGCGAGATCAGACAAGGTGATTTCACTGTTGAGGAAGGCGTCGCGGTAATTGAAATGGCCGATGGCTCAAGCGCGCCTGTGCAGATGATGCAACGCTGGCCGGTAAGAATCGGTCGCCCGTACGCCGCTAAAATGAATCCAAGCGAACCGTTAATAACTGGCCAAAGGGTAATCGATACACTTTTCCCCATCGCAAAAGGTGGAACTGCTTGTGTGCCGGGCCCATTTGGATCCGGAAAAACCGTCATTCAACATCAATTAGCTAAGTGGGCGGATGCTGAAGTGATTATCTTTATCGGTTGCGGTGAGCGAGGCAATGAGATGACCGATGTTTTGCTGGAATTTCCAGAATTAATAGACCCGCATAGCGGCAAGCCCCTAATGGAAAGAACAGTGCTTATCGCCAATACGTCAAATATGCCGGTTGCGGCTAGGGAGGCGTCAATTTATACGGGTATTACCATTGCCGAGTATTTTCGGGATATGGGATATAACGTCGCTCTTCAAGCCGACTCAACCTCAAGATGGGCAGAGGCCTTAAGAGAAATGTCCGGACGTCTAGAGGAGATGCCCGGTGAGGAAGGTTATCCAGCCTACTTAAGCTCGCGCTTAGCCGCATTCTATGAGCGAGCTGGTGTGGTCACCGCGTTAGGAGAGCCTGAGAGGCAGGGGAGTATCACAGCCATAGGATCGGTGTCGCCGCCAGGCGGAGATCTTTCTGAGCCGGTTGTGCAATCAACTCTCCGGGTTGTCAAAGTTTTTTGGGGCCTGGAAGACAAGTTGGCGTATGAGAGGCACTTTCCTGCGATCAACTGGTTGGTAAGCTACTCTCTTTATGCCGAGAAACTCGAGGAATGGTGGGACGAGGAGATTGACAAGAATTTTCGCACCGAAAGGCGTGAAGCTTTAAAATTGCTCCAGATTGAGTCAGAGCTGCGCGAGATCGTCCGGCTTATTGGAGTGGAAGCGCTATCTCCAAATGAGAGATTGATATTAGAAACAGCTAGATCGATCCGTGAAGACTTCCTCCAGCAAAATGCTTTTTTTGAGCTCGACACATACACGTCTCCAAAGAGACAATTTCTATTGCTCGACTTGATAATTACCTGGCATACGTTGGCGCTTGAAGCAGTTGAGAACGGGATGTCGCTGGAAAAGATTGTCACCTCGCCGGTGAGAGAGAAGATTGCTCGAGCGAAACTATTGACTGATAATGAAATAGAAGAGTTTGCGCAAATAAAAGAGGCGATAATCGCAGAACTTGAAGTAAGCGAAACGGTAGTCGAATTATGATAGCAGGGAAGTAATGGCAAAAGAATATCTGACAATTAAAGATGTAATCGGTCCGCTTTTGTTTGTCGAAAAAGTGGTCGACGTAAAATACGCTGAATTAGTTGAGCTGGAGTTTCCGAGTGGTAAACGGGGTCGCGGACAAGTACTTGATATATCGAACGACGTCGCGGTTGTTCAGTCTTTTGAGAGTACCCAAGGGTTAAATACGACACAGACCAGAGTTAAATTTATTGGACGCGGTCTGGAACTTGATGTTTCCAAAGACATGTTAGGTCGAGTTTTTAACGGTCTTGGAACCCCGATAGACGGTGGACCAAAAATCTTACCTGAGAAACGATTGGACATTAACGGCGAAGCCATTAACCCTGTCGAGCGGGATTATCCATCCGATTTTATTGAGACCGGTATTTCAGCGATCGATGGTATGAATCCGCTTGTCCGAGGACAGAAGCTACCTATTTTCTCAGGCTCTGGCTTGCCTCATTCCAAACTTGCCGCCCAGATAGCGCGTGAAAGCCGTGTTTTGGGTAGCGATAAGGAATTTGCGGTGGTCTTCGCGGCCTTGGGCATCACATTTGAAGAGGCCAATTTCTTTATCGATCAGTTTCGAAGCACCGCGGCAATCGAGCGGGCGGTTTTATTTGTAAATTTAGCCGACGATCCACCCGTTGAGCGTCTGGCAACGCCGCGCATGGCTTTAACGGCTGCCGAATATCTAGCTTTTGACCTGGGCATGCATGTCCTTGTCATCATGACTGATATGACTTATTACTGTGAAGCTTTGAGAGAAGTTTCTTCAGCGAGAAAAGAAGTGCCGGGGAGAAGGGGCTATCCCGGATATCTTTATACAGATTTAGCCACAATGTATGAACGGGCGGGCCGCATCAAAGGTAAACCCGGCTCCATTACGCAGATTCCGGTTTTGACCATGCCTGACGACGACAAGACTCATCCTATACCTGATTTGACCGGGTATATCACTGAAGGCCAGATTATCTTGAGTCGAGATATTCACCGCCGAAATATATATCCCCCAATTGATGTTATGCCGTCTTTGTCGCGTCTGAAAGAGAAGGGTATTGGTGAGGGTAAGACGAGGGAAGACCATTCCGGTTTATCCAATCAACTTTTTGCCGCTTACGCTCGAGGTAAAGAGGCACAGGAGCTTTCAATTATTCTTGGTGAGGCCGCTCTGAGCGATTTAGATAAGACATATCTCAATTTCGCCGCTAACTTTGAGACACAATATGTCAAGCAGAGAGAAGATGAGAACCGTTCAATTGAGGAAACGCTGGCCTTAGGATGGAGCCTGCTGAGCGAATTGCCGAGAAGCGAACTCAAGAGGGTTCGGGAAGAGGATATTGAGAAGTACATGGAGACCAAGGAAGTTTAGTGGCAAAAATAAACCCCAACAGAATGGAGCTTCTCAAGCTCAAACGACGCTTGAAGATGGCTCAACGCGGCCACAAACTATTAAAAGACAAGCTAGACGAGCTACTGCGACGCTTTCTTATCTATATTAAAGACGCTGGCGCTAAAAGGGACAGTCTCGAAAAAGGGCTTTCTAATGCTTTCGGGACGCTCGCGATAGCCGGTGGCGAAGCCGGCACAGCCGTTATCACCGAGGCGCTAACCGGCATTGGGGCGAAAACAGAGGTTGAGGTAGAAATTCAGAACCTGCTGAGCATCAAGGTTCCGAAGTTTAAGGTCGATGAGGTTGCTTTTCAGCTCAACTATAGTTTAGCGACAACCCCGGCGATTTTGGATAACGCCGTTTTAGAATTCGGGTCGTTAATAAAAGAGTTGGTTGAGCTAGCGGAGCTGGAAAAGACAATTCAGCTTTTAGCGGTGGAAATCGATAAGACACGGCGCCGGGTAAACGCGCTTGAATATATTCTCATACCCCAGCTCGAGGAGTCCATCAAAAGAATTAACATTAGTCTTGCGGAACTTGAGCGCGCTAATCTCACGCGAGTTATGAAGATCAAGGAAATGCTAGCCACCAAGTAAGCCCACCCCTGAACCAAAAGCCACTAAACTATTTTTATTAATCAACCGATAAAACCATCAAGCAATATTAATTGATAAAATTACTAGCTCTTTCCAGGAGCCCCTCCGGTGGAAGGGCTAGTATTTATTTATCGCTGATTCCAGTGAAGTTGAAGTTTTCGATTTTAAGTGACGGGCAAGAGCAGGTTCCAACAAGAGAGGGAAGAAGCTTTGAATCAGAGCCAACTGTGATGACTGCTGATAAGGCATCTAAAATACTTTGCGTAAAGCGGAGGTTTTTCAGGCCGCCGACCAGCTTACCATTCTCAATTAAGAAAGTGCCGTCCCTGGTCATACCAGTTAAAACTGCTTTCATCGGCTCTTCAACGTTGGTGTAGTGAAAGCGGGTTACTAACACGCCGCTTTCTGTCTCGGCAATCATATTATCAAGGCTCGTTTCTCCCGGCTCCAAGATGAGATTGCTGGCAAAAGGCCCATGTGGGTTAGGCGCGGGCAAAGCATGACCCGTTGATTTCTTTCCAACACGCGCGGCCGTCCTTGAGTCGTAAACAACGCCACGGGCAATACCTTTATCAAAAAAGACCACTTTTTCTTTTGGCACACCTTCAAAATCAAAGGGTGGCCCAATTGTCCGGGGGTCGTTAGCGTCATCAAGAAAAGTAATTTTCGGGTCAAGCAATTGTTGGTTGAAATTGTTAACCATGAAGCTGCGCTTTTCTTGTACAGCTTGCGCCCCCAATCCAACATAGGCCAGAAAGCCTAGTAAATCCGCGACTGCCGCAGGCTCGAGAATGACCGTATAGGCGCCCGGTTCAAGATCCCGGGGCTTACGACTAGCCAAGGCCTTGCGAGCCGCTGCTCGCGCAAGTCCAGAAATATCTAAGTCTTCGATATTGTGGCCTAGCCAGGTTGAAAAACCCGAGCTATCAAGCGACATTAGCACTAAACTGAAGCTAGCTTCGCTGGTAAAAGATTTGCTTACGCCCGTGTGGATGTTTCCGATATAAAGGTTCGTTCGGCCGGTTTCGAGAGATCCAGCCATTGTTAATTTTTCATTCTTTGCTACTGTTAATGCCTCCCGTATCAGCTCAGCCCTTTTGCCCGGCGAAAAGTCATCGGTCGCTGACACAATAACTTCGTGCGTATGAGGCACTGAATTCGGCAAACCAGGCCAATCGTCTATGCGCGGAGCCACCTTAGCGTGCGCGATAGCCGCGTCTATAGCGTGATCGATTGCCGAGATCTCCGGCCTATTCGTGCTCGCCACCCCAATTCGATTATCAACAATCGCTCTTATGGAGATGGCGCTGTTGGTTTCAGCTACATTCTGGTGGATCTCTGAATTAGCGACACGCGTTAGACCATTAGATGTTTGAAAGGCAAGAATCTCAATTTCATCAGCTGCGGAATTGGCTAAACTTTCTTCGATGACCTTTGTTAAATCCCTGATTTCCGTCATCGTCCAACACCTACTTGAACATTACGAAACCTCGAGGGCGAGGCCCCATGAGCCACGTGAGCGATTTGCATTGGCTCACCCTTGCCGCAATTTGGAGTACCCCAGACATCCCAATAGTCAACGTCACATATCGCGTCACATGAGTTCCAGAATTCCGGTGTAATACCGGTATAGTTTGGTCTTCTAAAAATACGCCCCAGTTTTCCACCTTTTATCTCCCAAGCTATTTCGGTCGCAAATTGAAAGTTTAAGCGCTTATCGTCTATGCTCCAGCTTTTATTTGTAGACAACAACAAACCGTCTTCGGTGTCAGCAATAAGGTCCCCAAGCTGCCACTTTCCAGGATTTAGATTAATATTCGTCATACGAATCAATGGGATACGGTTCCATCCGTCGGCCCTCATTGTGCCGTTGCTGGTCTGCTTGAGCTGGCCCGCTGTCTCGCGCGAGCTCAAAACATTCAATAGAATGCCGTCCTTGATGATGTTGGTCTTTTGAGCCGGCACGCCCTCATCGTCATAGCCAAAGCTTCCAAGAGCTCCGGGAATCGTCGCGTCAGCCGTAACATTCACGATATCAGAGGCATATTTATAGTTGCCGAGCATCTCGGGTTTAACGAAACTTGTACCGGCAAAGCTGGCTTCCATCCCGAGCATCCGATCAAGCTCGATTGGATGTCCGATTGATTCATGAATTTGCAAGGCCAGTTGAGTGCCGTCGATTATGATTGTTTTAGCCCCGGAAGGACAAATTGGCGCAGTCAGTAAAGCAATTGCTTCGTCACGTGCTTGCGCCGCGTTTTTTGGCAGCGACATCTCATCGACAAGCTCCCACCCGCGAGTAGCGGATTGGCCGCCCATTGAGTTCGGGAAGGATCGTCTTTCCACAAGATCACCCTCAATTGCCGTTGCTGAGCATCCGGCGCCAGTTTCAAGAATATCTTGATAGATTTTTGCCCCTTCAGATGAACTGAAATAGGTCTGGTTGCGCTGACAAAAAGTATTGGATTGCGCGACAGCTATGCGCTTGTCATCCTTCAATATTTTGTCAATCTCAAGTAGAAGTCCGATTTTGTCTTCAATTGGCACCGAAAAGGGATCAATCTTGTACGCGCTGGTATAAACATCTTCAACGGGCTTTAAATCGGTGAGACTAACGGGGGTTTTGAGAGTCGCTACACTTGCTTTGGCAATCTCCACGGCCATCGCGGCCACCTTAACAGCCTCCTTGATGTCGAAAAGATTGCTGCAGGCAAAACCCCAAGCGCCGCCAAACAAAACTCTGACACCTAAACCGGCATCCTCCCGACTAGTTAAAACATCAACTTCACCATTTTTTACACCAATTGACTGAGTCTTGGTGGTCACGATCCTGACATCGCAGTAAGTCGCGCCTAAACGTGAAGCCTCATTAAGAGCCGCTGCTTGAATTTCCCTCAAATTAACCGCCTGTTGTTGTTTTCAAAATATTTGCCCTATGCTATATTTAAACCCGCGACGCGGGGTGGAGCAGTCAGGTAGCTCGTCGGGC
>JAUWRD010000132.1 GCA_030610765.1 Actinomycetes bacterium | reverse complement strand
GCTGATAGCGATCTTGGCGCAGGCGCCAGCGACTTGAGATTCCTGGAATACGCTGCGCTCGGGATACCGACGGTGGCGTCAAAGACAAGGCCGTATCTAACGATCAAGCATGGCAAAACCGGGTTCTTGGCTAGAAACATTAACGAGTGGCAAGAGTACCTGTTACGGTTAGTTGGAGATGTGGGCTTGCGACAGGAAATCGGTGATGCCGCGCGCAAGTATGCGCTTAAAGAGCGGACAATCGAAACCAATATATGGCGATGGGAGGTTGTCTATAAGAGCTTGTAAGCAATAGGCTTATTTTGGCTGCTATAAGGTTTGCCAAAGCGAAGTTAATTTGTTACGATTTCTAAACTTGCATAGCGGATGACGAGTGGTTTTCAAAGAAGTGTAAGGATTCTAAATGAGCAGAGTTAAAAAACGAAACAAACCAATTTTTACTCCATCAAGAATAGTATTCGGGGTAGCGCTTCTTGTCGCTGTCTTAATTTTTTATCCGATGATCGCCAATTCGCGAGTCGATAAGAACAAGTTGTACAAGAAAGCTGGAAGAGAGATGGCGATCCAAGATTATGAGGGCGCCACTAAATCTCTGCGCGCAATAGTTGATTTAGATCCAAACTATAAAGACGCAGGCAAAAAGCTAGATGAGGCAAAAAAACTTTTGTACAAGCAGGCCACAAATAGTATTGCGGCGGGCGACTTGGAACAAGCTGAAGCGAGGCTTGTGACGTTAAGTGATACTGATCCCGACTATAAAGATGTTCCCGATCTGATAGACGACGTTGAAGAGAAGCAAGCCGACGAGCAATCCAACGATAGCGACGGAGGGGACACTGGTGGCGACCAAAGCAGTGATCCGGGCGGCAGCAATCCAGATGATTCGACCGACGGAGGCGACACCGGAGACGGTGACTCCGACCCTGGCGATAACGGCTCGTCGAGCCTGAAAGAGATCGGCGCGAACGACCTGCCTATAGACCTATTGCCAAAAAGCACAGAAGGCTACAAGATAATTCAGAACGGGTGGTTGGCTGAGCCGGTACAGGCCGGCAGTGTCTTTATTCCACGCGACGCGGCAGTTAGAAAAGAAATAGATCGCGGCATATTGACTGTCGCCAAGCACGAAGACGAAAAGACAGCCACTGATCGTTTCGAGGAACATAAAGACGCATTCCCAACAGAAACAGAAGAAATTGAAATCAACGGCCATTCAGCTTATTTTGGGCTTTACGCTGAAAGCAAGCCAAAAGTGTTTCCGCCAATGGCGCGGATCATGTGGACTCGAGGCGAGTGGTTTTTCTATATGGATGTTCTGCCCAGCAATGCCCCAAGCACGAGCTTTAAGAAACAGATAGTTTTTGACTTGGTGGAAAAGTTCGGGTACTAGCGATATCTGCGTGGGTCCTATTTAAAATATGGAATCTTTATATAATCATTGGATTTCCCTTAGAAAACGAGAACTATCCATGTCCTCGTATAAGAAGGCTTTTATAGGTCTGCTGCTGGTTTACTTGTTCGTCGGCATCGTCACGAATCTGACTCATCTTCAAATCCAAGATGTTGAGACCCCTTATCTGACAGCTGCCAAGGCTCTGCACGAAAGCAAGCCCTTAAATGTGGTTGCCAGAGAATCTTACGCTAAGATATTTATCTTGAGCCAGGCCTATAAATTGTCCACGTCAGGTCCGGAATGGTTGCAGGTCTTCCTTTTAAGGCTCTCGGGCCTCCTTTTCGGGGCTGGTATTCTTTCCTTGATCTATTTCACTGGCAAACGTATTTTTGCCAAAGATCTTTTCACACCGCTTCTGGCGTTGATGCTTCTAAGTGTAAGCTTGGCTTTCAATACCCAAATGTTTTTAATGAGCGGGCAAGCCTTTATCTCATTTATTTTTGCCTTTCTTCTCTATGAGCTGGTCGAGGTCGCCTTTGAAAGACGTCTGCTTGATTTAGGAATTGCTTTGATTCTAGTATTTTTACTCTCCCGATTGCAGCCCGAACTAATCATCATATCGGTTATTTTGCTTGTATCAACGGTAGTTTTTACAGCGCTTAAAGAGTATAAAGGCGCAATCAAGCAGTCAACTTCAAAAAGTACAAACTCGATGGTTTCGACGCGCATCGCCATGGCGGCGATGTTTTTGTTAGCGTATCTTGCTTATCTGGCCTTCACCGGTTCAAAAACAGTAAAGCTCATCGATATTGCTTCTGCCGGGCGCACGTTCTTTATGGATATTATCTTCTTCTTTGAAGTTGATATTAGGAGTCTCGGCATTTTTTTAGACTTTCCTTATTATATTTCGATCTTCGCCGGCCTGCTAAGTATAATAGGCGTCTTGTTTTTCGTTAAGAATATCTTTGCTTCCGAAAACTCAGAAGGCGAATCAAAAGCTGGTGTTGCGTTAATCGCAAATGAAGGATTATTTGCTCTCTTTTTGCTTCTGGCCACTATCTTTTTGGTTATCTTCTACTTACCGGGGTTTTCTTTTGTTCTTCAGCAGAACTATATGGCTTTGCTGATTTTTTCGGTGTCGTTGCTCTTCGCCACCGGGCTTCGGGCGATTTCGCGCCAGAATGAGAACTTGTTTGATGTTACAGTTATTACCTTGCTTGTGACAAATACGGCTTTAATCGTGGCCAATTTCTTACGTTAGTATTTTCATATGTCATTTCTGCTATCATATGTCATTCTCGCGAATGCGGGAATCTAGCGATGGATGGTTTCACGTAAACAGATGAGATAATAAGAAGGGGAGATTTTTTTGCATAGACTTTTGGCCGCTGGCGGCATGGGTTTTTGGGCAGAAATTTCATTAATTTCTTATTTAACAGATACACACATTATGACGTTCTGAATTTTGATAAAAGCTCCGACGATTCAAACGTTGTAGATCATAGCGGTTATCCCAATTACGAATTCTTTCACGGGGATGCCAGAGATTGGGAGAGAACAAAGAAAGCATTTCAAGACTGTGACGCTTTTGTAAACTTTACCGATGAGAGTGAGCCGGACCCCGTTCGCTATAACGCGGTAGAACTATTTATGAATAACAACATTTTTTCTGCTCAGATATTGTTGGAGATGTGTAAATGGTATCGCCCCTCTCGTTTTATTCAAATCTCGACATGCGATGTCTATGGTTATAAAGAAAAGGGTTCGTTCAAGGAGAATAGCCCATTGTCACCAATAAACCAGCATGCCGCCTCGAGGGCAGCCGCAGAGGTGATTGCGCAGTCTTATATATATACTGAAGTGGTTCCTGTCATAATTGTTAGGATTTCGAATATTTTCGGACCGCGGCAAAAGCCAACTGGTCCCTCGTCATTTATCGCGCATCTGATAACCCAGGCTTTGCTCGATAAACCAATAAGGCTCACCGCCGCTGGCGCGAACAAGCGCGACTGGTTATTTGTGGACGATTGTTCAGCCGCTCTCGACAGAATACTCCATTTTGGGCAAGTGGGAGAGATCTACAATCTGGGAGCGGGGCGGGATAAAACCGATCTACAAATATGTCAGAAGATTCTACAAATTCTTAGTAAACCACAGTCTCTTATCAACTTTGACAATAAAGGGGCCGACAAGAGCACCCGTGTCTCTGTCAACACAAGAGGTCTTAAGGAGCTTGGCAAAGATTATCTCCCGGAGTGGAAACCGCAACATAGTTTTGATAAAGCACTTGAGATGACGGTTAATTGGTATGCGGACAACCCCGAAATGTGGCAAGCGCGTACCTAAGGTCAATTTTCTTCACCAATAATTCACAAAAATTGTTGACAAACTTGGGGAAAATGCTAAATTTATAACTGTACAGCTGCTTCCTTGACGAAAGCGACCACTTGTATGGCAAAGAAACTAATTATAGTGTTGGGGTTACTATCACTTACTGTTGGCATTATCGTCAGCCAGCCTGCACCTGACCTTAATGCTGTCTCCCAAAACCTTCAGGAAATTCACGAAAATACTAAGAATTTTTCTAATAAGGTATGTATGAGCTGCCACGCTAAGCTGATCAACGTTGGCGCCGGCACAAGCGGCAACCTCCCTGGAGCTCATAAAAGACATACTATGAGTGTGTTTCTCAATTTCGCCAGTAACTATACTGTTGGAAGTCCCGCAAATGATACTTCATATGGTTGCGGCAAATGTCATCAACTGTCAGTCTTCGGTCAACGAGAGGCTTTTGTTGAGAAAACTTACGATGGCGGTATAACCGATGTCATACTTGGCTCGGGCTTTGGCGCTGATTTGGA
>JAUWRD010000214.1 GCA_030610765.1 Actinomycetes bacterium | reverse complement strand
TAGCCGATGTCTTTGCCGACATGCTGCGACAAGCCGCCAACTTTCACGGTGACGCTTGTGTGGGAGTAGCTATTGGCACCCGCGCCGCGAATTTAGCGATGCGTCATTTCAAATGCGATATGCAGACCAAATCATTGACAGTTTCCGCGTCTGTTAGAGGTTGTACAGCCGACGCCCTTCAAGGGTTGCTCCAAGCCGGTAATAAGCGTTTTATCCGGGTTGATCCTTATGAGGGAAAGGTTGTTTTTACCAAAGATGGCGGGACAATGACCTTGGTTATCACCAATGACAAATTTCACTCGGTAGAAGAAGTTATGGCCGCCCCCGACGATAAGGTATTCAGTTCCATAGAGGAAGGCTAAATGATAACCAGGAAACCACTTAAAACCTTGATGCTCGTGATCGCTGTTACTTTGTTAACCGGATGCGGCGCGCAACAATATAAATTGGACAAGCGGGCTGAGATTACAATAGGCGTAGCCGCCAGCATGAAACCGCCAATCAAAACGATCGCCGAAGAGTTTGAAAGGACGACCGGCGCTCAAGTTACCCTCACTTATGGCTCCTCCGGTCTTTTGGCCCGCCAGGTCGAAAACGGCGCTCCGATCGATCTTTTTATCGCGGCCGACGAAGAATATATTTACCAATTAAAGAAAGAGAAGAAGACTTCTCAAAGTCTCCCTTTTGCCAGAGGTTTTGCTGTTTTTGTCGGTAAAGCGAAAACCCATACCGACCTGATCTCGCCCATGATTTCAAAGATCGCGATCGCCAACCCGAAACTGGCGCCATACGGCCGGGCCGGGATTGAAATCTTAAAAAATAACGGTACTTGGCGGACAACCAATAAGAAAATTGTTTACGCTGAAAATGTAGCCCAGGCCTATGAGTTTGTAAAAACAGGCAACGCTGATGTCGGCATCGTGGCGCTATCCCTCGTCAAGAAAACCGGCGACCCGTACACGCTGATCAACAGGCGCGCCTATAACCCCATCATCTCGTGGGTGGCGGTCAATAAGAAAACAGACAATCCAAAAACCGCGAAGGCTTTTCTGCAATTCATGAGATCGCCATTCGCTAAAAAAACGCTTACAGATGACGGGTTTGAACTCTTGGAAGTAAGAAAATGAACGCTGTACCCCTCTGGCTATCGCTTAGGGTAGCGACGCTCGCGACGATAATTGTTCTCGTCTCCGGGTTAGCTCTAGTCGGCCTGGCAACGAGAGTAAGTGAGCGCCTGCGAAATATATTTCGGATTTTCGCGACTATCCCGCTGGTTTTGCCACCAACTGTCCTTGGCTACTACCTTTTGGTTGTAATCTCTCGTCAAAGTGTTTTAGGAAAGCTTTTTCATAGTATTTTCGGTTTTGATTTGGTCTTTACCTGGCAGGCGGCTGTTCTCGCTTCCTCCGTGGCCGCGTTCCCTCTCTTTTTTATGACAGCGATGCCGGCCTTTGAAAGTATCGACAAATCAATAATTGACGCCGCCAGAACCTTGGGGAAATCCGACTTACAGATATTCTGGCTGATAAAATTGCCACTGGCCTGGCGCGGCATATTAAGCGGGGTTTC
>JAUWRD010000069.1 GCA_030610765.1 Actinomycetes bacterium | reverse complement strand
AAAGAATCGGATTGGCGGATCGACAGTTCCTCGGCAAGTTTGGCAGCGTATAAAGCGGCTTTGGCGAAACTTGGAGAAAACGGAGATGATTCCCCGACCGGTATTATCCTGATTAAAGGCGGTCGAGAACAGACAAAATATAGAAACGTCCCTCTAGATGTGCTGGCGTTTGACACGATCGGAAATGCGGTCACTCAGATGAGTTTTAGGAATGCCGGCGGCGCTTGGTCGCCCTGGGAAGCTTACAAGAGAACCAAAAGTTGGACATTACCATCAGGCGATGGCATAAAAAAAGTCTGGGCCAGATTTAAAGATAAAAACGGTCGCGAAACAGCAGTGTCCGATAAAATCATATTGGACACTAGAAGTCCGTCAGCTTCAGTAAAAACACCATTCATCTCAGTAAGAACAGCGCGCAACAGCCGGTTTAAGGTGAAATGGTCGGGCAGAGATCCCCGAGTTTCATCTGGGATAGCTTCCTATCAAGTTCAGGTCAAAGCACCCGGTACGAAATGGCGCACCTGGAGAAAAACTAGCAGACAAGCTTCCTGGTTTAGCGGTAAACAAGGCAGGATATATGTTTTCAGAGTCAGAGCCCGTGACCGGGCCGGAAATGTCGGCAGATACTCAAGTGCCAAGAAAACAGTCGTGCCGTATGATGACAACCGGCGTGTAAGAAGTCGGGAAGGGTTTGGCCATAAAGTTAACCGTCGGAACTCGAGACATTACAAAGGCACGGTCAGATACTCGACGGTCGCCGGCGACAAAATGATCTATTCATTTGCCGGGAGAGCTGTCTATTTGATCTCAACCAAGGCTGCCGACAGGTCAAAGGCGAAGATATATTTGGATGGTAAATACACCAGAACCATCAATACGTATTCCGAGAACACCAAATATCGAAAAATTGTCTTTAGGAAACTTTGGAAGAAAAACAACAAACACACTATTACCATCGAAAATGTTGGAAACCGGGAAAGACTTGATATTGATGGAATAGCGGTCGTTAAATAAGACCGCCTTAGCCTTCATGATTAATTCAGTAAAGAAGACGACAAGGTTCAAATCCCCTGCCAAGAGCTTGCTATTGTAGTAGTCAGTCTACAACGAACAAATAGCTCAAAGCTAAGCCCAAGAAAAGACGTTGCCCTCAACCGGGAGCACAGACAATACCCTTAACTATTTGAATAATCCCTTAATCTTGTGGATGAGCGATTTTGACTTGAGCCCGCGGAGTGTCTGTCCCCACGACGCCTCAGCGGCAAACTTGCGGTCCATGTCTTTTGAACGTTTTTTCATTATTTCCAGTATCCTTTTTTCTTCGCCTTCATCAAGCCAAAAACCGTGCTCTTCCTCACAATACTCGAGCTCCAGATCATTGAGCCGATAGTGAAATCGCTTTAGTGGCCTACCACAGTCCGGGCATTTGTGTTCTGTTTCCACACTCCTCAGAATAAGACTGCCTTTTAATTCATCTTCATCAAAAACTTCATCTTCAAGTTGGTCCAATTCAGCAAGCTCCAACCAGATTCCTTTGCATGTGTCGCATTGGTCAACTTCAATACCCATGTGCATTTGCTTCTCAAGTACACCTTCACATTTCGGACATTTCATCGACGCTTCCTTTCACTAAATTCGAGTGTAAACTTTTGCACTTTTGTTTAGCATAACGTTCTTGTCCGCTTGCGACTAGTCACCCTTCTATACAGCTTGGACCTGATGGAAAAGCCTGTTCGCAAATAACGCCAGGCTTGATGCGGTACTGTCCAGTAAGAGCGAGCTGGATTGTTTATATTGGCAAAGAGTCAAATAATCTGGAGCAGGTGCAAAGAGGAATGATTCATGATCCAGATGCAGTTTTGACTGAGTATCGAAAAGAAAATAGTTTTTTTGAAACACAGATTGTTCCAGTGTTGCGCAGGATAGCAGTCAAGAAACTTGCTGAGCATTCAGGGCTTGATCGAAGGACATTGCAGCGCATTCGTGTCCATAAAACCTCGCCCAGTCCGCAGAACCGGCAGAAGTTAATAAGTATTGTTGAGCGTTGGTTGCACAGAGAGAGGGCGTGAAATGAATTGCCAATCCTTAAGTGGATAAGCTTGATGCAATGCGGGCAATTAATTCAAATGGATCTTTAAGTGAGGGCCAACTAAGTAAGTTGCCCCGCGACCGCGACAACAATCCGGGGACTGGCACGGAGATGATTCCGCATGCAATCTAATGTTAACGAAACTTTTTCATCTGTCACGGTCAAGAACAAAACCTGTATTGGTTACGGCTAGGGTCTTCGCAAAGCCCATCAAGCACACGTTCTTTACTTTTCATAGCTTTTTCGTCCTCTGGGTTCAGTTCAAGCAGATGGCTAAAAACCTGAAGTGCTTCATCATCTCTTTCCATCATCCATAGGGTGTCACCTCTAAACCTCCGGGCATCTATATCATCTGGGCTTTTCCGCAAGATATTGTCCAAACAGCTAAGGCACTTTTCAAATTCCCTGAGCATTGAATGCGCGTAGAATTTCATCAGCAGAGCAAACCTACTACCTGGTTTGATCTTCAAGGCTTGATCATATGATTTGATAGCTGATTCAAACTGTTTGTTGTGCCTCAAGCAATTTCCCATCCCAAGCCAGACTCGATAATCTTCAGGAAACAGTTGTGCGGCTTCCTCATACACAATAAGCGCTTCTCGTTCGCGCTTCATACTGACCAGCACCGCACCCATTGTCGGTAGCCAGTCGGGATTTGAATGCTTGAGCTTCTCAGACTTTTTTAATGCAGCAAGTGCATTGTCGTATTGCTTCAGCCGACTAAAGACCAAAGCTTGACTCAAGAAAACAGCTTTATCATCAAAGCCAAATTCAATCGCTTTTTCGAAAGCAAGAAGTGCTTCATCAAACTGTTCTAGGTTGTGATGAGCCTCCCCCTTAAGATGCCACCATGTCGCATTGTCACGTTCATTTGTTTTTTCAGCTCTGTGGAGACCTTCATTAATTGCTGTGAGGGCACACGCCCACTTCCCTGCTTGCATAAATGAAAGGCCCTGTTTGAGCAATGCGTCAAATTGCTCTTCAACGATAAGAGTTTGTGCTTTATCAATCAGATTGATAGTATTCATTGGCTATGTCTCCTTAGGCTTTTGAGTTTTTTTATTTATTCTTATTCTTTTTTGAAGAGCTGTCCTGCGTGCCCTCTGTATTCTTTGGTCCTCGTCGGTTAACGGCGTCAGGGGCTGTATTGTGTCCCTTAGAAGAGCGGTCGATGGCGTTTTGAAGTCCTTTTTTCTCCTGCTCAGGAGCATTCACAAGTACATCTTTCAAGACTGTTATATGTTTGCCGGTGGCTTCCTTGACATGTTCGGAAAGTTCTTCGGCTGTTTTTTTGTCTTTGGTATTTGAAGCTTTTTCGATCATCTTGGCTAGTTTATCCTCAATATGGTTCAAACGATCAGTCGTTTTGGAAACGGCTTTAGCGGCCTTGATTTTGGCATTGTCCGAGCCCTTGGCCGTAATTTTTTCGAGCTTGCTATTTAGTTTGGTTAGTCTTGATATTGCCGAGGCAAGAGCATTGGCTGCCTTCTTTTGATTTACCTGAGAAGCGGATTCTGCCAGTTCGGTAAGCTGATCTAAGGCATCAGATTCACTTTCAGCGAGAAGCGCAAGACCGTCTACATTATCGTCTGCTAACGCTTCCGCTTCCTTTCGGCTTTTCTGGTAGTCCGATATAAGTTTGCCTACAGTTTCACCGCTGGCTGCTTCTTGAGCTTCTAAAGCTTCTAAAAGCCGCTCATGCCCGATTTTATTAAGTGCTTTTACTTTATCTTGCGGATCCAATGTAAAAACAAGCTGGATCCTTTCAGCTAATCGGTCAAACCAATAGAAGGGACTTTCCGGTCCAATACCAGCGGTAACTTTACTTTCAGCAAACGCATTGCCGGCAGTGAGGAAGAAAATAGCGATCGTCAGACATATTAACTTTTTCATGAAAACAGCTCCTTGGAATGTGTGTCTTTATTAAATAGAACGTAGAACCGATATATTTGTTACAAGAAAATATCGGAAAATCTGTAACATTTATCAAAGTCAACCGTTTAAGCGAGAGAGAAGATGCAAAACGATCAAGAGCTACGTCAAACTATCGAAAAGGCTAAGAAACACGATCTCGAGGCCTTATCGCGGATTTATGAAGAATTCTTTGACAGGATTTATAGATATATTCTGATTCGGGTGCGAAACAAAGAGGCCGCTGAAGATCTAGCTGGCCAGACGTTTTTGAGAATGTTGGAGCGCATAAGTGATTTTAATTGGAAGGGAGCTGGATTCAAGTCTTGGCTCTTTCGGATCGCTCACAACTTGGTTATTGATTTGTTTAGGAACCGTCAAACTATTTCCTTTGACGAAACGGTTTCACGGGCAGGCGGAAGCGCTGAAGACTTGGCAATTGCCAATGAGACACTTAATGAGGTGTTGGAATCTTTGACTTTACTTAACGAAAATCAGCGCCAAGTTGTCTTGCTTCGATTGGTCGGCGGTTTATCTTGTCGAGAGACAGCTGAGACCCTGGCACTAAGTGAGACAAATGTGCGAGCCCTTCAGCATCGAGCGCTCGCAACTATAAGAAAGCAATTGAAGGTGAAAGCAGATGTTTGATAGTGATGAACTCGATCATGAACTTGATCGCCTAATCGACGGCGAGCCCGTTGAAGAAGGAGATTCTCTTATCGAGGAGGCAAAGGGAATATTGGCCCTTAATGCCATAAAGCCGGAAAAACACAGAAGAGACGAGTTAAAGAATATGTTTCTTTCCAAAGCGGTTGAATTGTCTGAGACTAAGGATGCAGAAAAATCGACCTCTATCGTCGATACAGTCAAGAAATGGCGTGTTTTAAGTACACAAAAGGTCGCGGCAATTGCTCTCGCTATCCTTATGTCTTCGGGGACAACAGTTTACGCGGCCAGCGGATCAATGCCGGATAGCTCCCTGTATTCAGTTAAGCGCACAACCGAGAAAGTAGTTTTATTTATGGTCCCCAGTAGCATCGGGTCAAAAATAGAAATGAGGCTTGCCCAGAAACGAAAAGAAGAAATTAGCTATATGTTGACTAAGGGGAAATCTGCGAAAACAAGAAAGGTTATCGAAAAACTGATGAACGATGTTCGCGACTCTGCAAAGCGTACTGGCGCGCCAGGGGAGAATATTGAGCTACAAAATCAGATTATTCAGCTTGAAAAAGAAGTTGGTGCGACTTTCAAAAAGCATGCAAGTCCTATAAAAACAAATAATAAGAAAAATGATGATTCTAAGGCTCACGGCGAGAAATTTCGAAAAAAAGATAAAGAGACATCTACCGACAAAGGCGTGAAAAAGATTCCAGGCAGTAATTCCTCGAATACTACGCACATAAACCGAGGTAGCAGCGCCTTAAACGAAAATAATGCCAGAAATCCATAAAAACAGATATAGCCAGGGGCGGCGTTTGCCTGCCAGCTGAAGAACTATTATGCTGACCTTTTGCTTTCTTGTTTTGGTCAAAAACATTATCTTTTCGGCTCAATTCTTTGCTGGCTTTGGTGATCAAAGAATAGGAGAGCCGCGCTTATCTACAATCAAGAACTTTAGCCCCGGCTATCTCAGCATTGAATAAGAGCTTGTGTGCCTGGGCCGCTTCCTCCAGCGGAAATACTTTGCCGACACGCGGTTTTATTTTTCCGGCGCCAAGCAGCTTGACCAAGGTATTCAAGTCTTCATGGTACTGTTGAGATTGCTTGGCTACATTAAGAGCAAAGAATTTTACCCTCTTTCCCGGCTTGACCATTAAAACCGCCAAAGTCAGAAAGTTGGGCGCAAAACCTAGGAGAGAGCGCCCTTGCTTGAAGGGTGTCATCAGGCCATAGGCGACGAGTATGCCGCCTCGTTTTAAGGCTTTGTTTGAACGCTTCCAGCTCTGCCCTCCCATTGGATCAAAGGCGGCGTCTACACCCTCTGGTACTGCTTTTTTTATCTCAGAGACAAAATCTTTTGTCCGGTAGTCAATTGACTGGCCGCCATAAGCCTCAACGATCTCCCTTTTGGCAGCTGAGGCAGTGCAGAACATCCTAAGATCAAGCAGTTTGCCCAGATCAAGGAAGGCCGTACCTACCCCGCCCCCAGCCCCGTGAACCAGAATTGAGTTGTTATTCTTAACACCGGCTACCCGGTGAAGCATTTGATAGGCGACTAGATAGTTGAGGGGCAAACAGACTGTTTGAAAAGGGTCGTTATCATTTGGTACACTGATCAGCTTACCCGGTGGAAGATAAGCGTATTGCGTGTAGCCACCCACATCAATGTTGGCCGTCACGATCTGACCGACTTCAAAGCCATTTATGCTCTCGCCGATCTTGTCAACACGTCCTACAATGCTGTAGCCCGGGGTAAACGGAGGTTTGGGCGTGCCCGGCATCTTGCCTTCCCGTTTCATAATGTCGGCGAACGAGAGACCGGCTGCGCTGACCCGTACGCGCACCTCATTTTTTTCCGGTTCCCGGACCTCTTCCTCGATCACCTTTAAGACCTCTGGTCCGCCGCTCCGGGTGATTATCACACGTTTGTACATCATGGCCTATACAACTATCCCGAAAAATCGGAGAAATTGCAAGCGTTCGAATATAAAACCAAGGGAAAAGAATCAAAACTGGCAGCACTGTGAACTGGGCACTCGCTGAGCAAGCGCAGGTCAGACAGGGGCGGCATTTAGGGCAGGCTATCTATATACCCGCTCATCGCTTGACTCTATATAGTGGCTTAGGTAAACTTTTTCTTCAATCTTTTGCTCTCACAAGGTCAATTAGAGGCTGCGGGGGCAATGTTTTTTTAGGACATAGAAAGGTCTTTGGCCAGAGGATTTCATGAAAAGTGACGCGGCAAAAAAAGGTTTAACTAAAGCGCCTCATCGCTCGCTTTTTAAAGCGCTGGGCTTGACTAACGATGAAATAAACCAGCCTTTAGTGGCAATCGTTAATTCCGCCAACGAGATAATTCCAGGACACCGGGATCTCGATAAGATTGCGGCGGCAGCTAAGGCCGGAGTTAGAATGGCGGGCGGCACACCGATGGAATTCTCGACAATTGGCATCTGCGATGGCATAGCCATGAACCACGCTGGTATGAGGTACTCACTCCCTAGCCGTGAGGTTATCGCCGATTCAGTCGAGTTATCTCTTGAGGCTCACCAATTTGACGGAGCTGTCTTAATCGCTAATTGCGACAAGATCGTTCCGGGCATGTTGATGGCTGCATGTCGCGTCGATATTCCCTCAGTTTTTGTGAGCGGGGGACCGATGCTGGCGGGCAGATCAGGAGATAAGGCAGTTGATTTAATATCGGTTTTTGAGGCAGTCGGCCAGGCGAAAGCAGGTCAGATAAGCGAAGAGGAACTTGAAGCCTTGTCGGATGTTGCCTGTCCTGGCTGCGGGTCATGTTCAGGTCTTTTTACAGCAAACTCAATGAACTGTTTGGCTGAGGCCATTGGCTTGGCGTTGCCGGGCAACGGCACTATTCCGGCGGTTAACGCCGCGCGTATTAGATTAGCTAAGGAAGCGGGCAAACTGGCTGTCAAATTGATAGCCGATGATTTAACCCCGTCAAAAATAGTGGGCGCTGGGTCGCTCAAGAACGCGCTGGCGGTTGATATGGCAATTGGAGGTTCGACAAACACAATGCTCCACTTGCCTGCCATCGTTAATGAGCTCGATCTTGATTTTAGCCTAGAGATGGTCGACGCGATATCAGCAAAGACACCGAATATTTGCCGGATAAGCCCGGCTGGCACAGATCACTTAGAAGACCTCAATGAGGCCGGCGGTATTCCGGCTGTCATGAAAGAGCTTGATAAAAAGAATTTGATAGACAAAGAGGCCCTGACGGTACTCGGAAATGTCGGCGATATAATAAAGAGCGCGCGAAACAGGAACGAAAAGGTAATCAGATCTATTGATAATCCTCATCAGGCAACAGGTGGTCTGGCTGTCCTAAGGGGCAACTTGGCTCCTGATGGCGCGATAGTGAAGCAGTCGGCGGTGCGGAAAGAAATGCTAACCCACACTGGCCCGGCGCGGGTATTCGATACTGAAGAAGACGCAGCCGAAGCAATCATGACAGGTAGCGCCAAGTCAGGTGACGTAATTATCGTTCGTTATGAGGGGCCAAAAGGTGGCCCCGGTATGAGAGAAATGCTAACCTTGACCTCTACCTTAGCGGGTATGGGCCTTGATGCCGAGGTGGCGCTGATAACAGATGGCCGTTTTTCCGGAGGCACAAGGGGCGCGGCCATAGGCCATGTCTCTCCCGAAGCCATGGAGGGCGGTCCGATTGCCTATATTCAAGATGGCGATATAATTGAGATTGATATTTTATCTCGTAAGCTAAATGCTCAGGTAAGTGAAGCTGAGATGACTGCGAGAGCTAAGCTTTGGCGACAACCTGAAAGAAAGATAACAAAAGGGTATCTTAGTCGTTACGCGGACATAGTTTCCTCAGCGGATAAAGGCGCGATTGTTGAGAGAGCGAAAAAGGATTAGAAATTGAAAATTAATGGGGCTGAAGCGCTACTTAGAAGTTTGGAAAATGAGGGTGTAGAAATCGTCTTCGGAATTCCAGGCGGGGTTTTACTTCCCATCTACGAAGCGCTTTACGGTCATCCGAAAATAAAGCACATATTAATGCGGCACGAACAGAGCGCCGCGCATGCCGCCGATGGCTATGCTCGCGCTACTGGAAAAGTCGGGGTCTGCATAGCAACATCAGGCCCGGGCGCGACAAACCTCGTGACCGGCATCGCTAACGCCTATATGGATTCAGTGCCGATCGTGGCCATAACTGGCCAGGTGTCGACGCCAGTGCTTGGGACAGACGCTTTTCAAGAAGCCGACATTACCGGTATAACTTTACCTATCGTCAAACATAGCTATCTCGTAAAAGACTCTAAAGATCTGCCGCGTATCATTAAGGAAGCTTTCCACATTGCTTCAACGGGTAGGCCTGGTCCGGTCTTGATTGATATT
>JAUWRD010000192.1 GCA_030610765.1 Actinomycetes bacterium | reverse complement strand
ACTATGTATGCATACATACCAAACACCCCTATCTTCCAGCACTATACTCCATTTATATTTCTACCCACATTTGGGGATCAAACCAAATATATTGCTGTTGACACCTATTGTTTTGCCACCGGCTTGATATTAAATATGGATTCTCCTACAATCAGAACCTCGGGTGTCTTAGTGTGGTTTTAGATTTCCGAAAAACTGGGGGCGTAGTTCAGTTGGTTCAGAACGCCGGCCTGTCACGCCGGAGGTCGCGGGTTCAAGTCCCGTCGCTCCCGCCAGAGGATTCCGGAGGCGCGCTTACTGCGTTAGCCTGCGGGATCTTTTCATGTCACGTGCCGACATGCACGCTCCACTCAAATTCCCTTGCCTTCCTTGTATTCGCTGCCTCAGGAACCCACTGGTTTTTGGATATTGCGAGATTTGAACCCGCGACCTTAAATGGGGTTATATTCTCCGGGCAAAACGATTTTTCCCGGAGTCTAGCGTTAGGAAAGGGTGGTATCTAGCCGGTAAAACAGCTAGAGAAAAGACCCTCCCAATAATGTTTGAGGGTCTTTTTATTGCGTTTTTATTGCATTTTTCAACTGCCTTGCTCCAACTATTGTGTCGGCTAAGCATATAGCTTTTTAGCTCTTATGCTTAGCGTCCCGCTGGACGATAAGTGATTACATTGAGAATGTCAAAATTAGGATTTCCGTTGTTGATTGGGGGGTTAATTTGAGAAGGGTGATCCTGGCTTTTATTTTCGCGCTCCTGCTTTCTGTCTTAGTGGGGAGTTTAGATGTATCCATAAGTCACGCCCACGGTCCTATATCCCTTCCCGAGAGCCCAGCCAAGGTTGAGATGATTCCAAGCGCTGAGCAAGCACGCGGTACATATCAACTAAACGAAATTATCCGGGATGGTTATATGATCACCTTCACCATCACCTTTTTTGTGGTCCTGGCTTTTGCATCGGTCCTTTTGTTTATGCCGGGAGACAGGGGTGTTGAAATAACAGACGGTCAGCTTGTCAACAACACGCCTAACCCGCGCGGCGATTTTTGGTTTGTGCTCGCGTCGGCCGGTATCATCGCTTTATTGCCGCTGGCTTTAACAGGGCCGTTAATGACCCAATTCTATGATCCCACAGCCGGAGGTGCCTATCACAGCATTCAATATATTAACAATGAAGCGCTGCTGGGCTGGTTTGTTCGGGGCATTCATCATTGGGCCGGAAATATCCTTTTGATTTCTGTGTTACTACACGCCTCGAGAGTCGTTATTACCGCCGCTTATCGAAAACGGCAACGCATTGCTTACTATGCCGGTGTGACATCGCTTGCTACCTTGATAGCGATGATGACCATCGGCAGAATCGTCAAATGGGATCAGGAGGGGTATGAGGCCCTGATTCACCTAGTCGCCTTTACGGGTTTAAGCAATTTAGCAGGCAATTATTATTCGGTTGTATTTACAGGGGGCAGCAATATTTTGTCGAAGATTTATTCTTTACACACCGGCGTCATGCCTCTAATAATAGTCGCTATTGTCGGTCTTCATCTTTACTTGATTAGGTTTGACAAAAGACTGGCCAAAAATCCTCGCTTACTGACCAAGGTGGGCTTCGGGGTTGTGGCCTTAACGATGGTTTTAGCCCTTATCTTCAGCGTGCCTTTTGGTATAGAGCCTGTTAATGTCGAGACTGGAGTCAAACCGACTTGGTTGTTCTTGTGGTTATATGCGCTTGAAAACCAACTGGGCCTTGTGGGCATGATCTACGGACTAGGCGCTGTTTTTACGTTCTTAGCTCTTCTACCGGTCTTTGAACGCCGTCTACAGGGATGGTCCGGTCGTGTTCCAATGGTCGGTCTGCTGATCATCGTCCTATTGGTCTTGTCATCCATAGGTTACCTCTCGGCGCCTGTAGTCCATTCAAATATGTAATTAATGGATTTTCTGCGGTGGGGCTGAAACTATGATCTCAATCCCCTTGTGCTGAAAGTTGTGGGGTAAACCCTCTCCCTCCCGCAATGAACAATTTGAATGGCCTTCAGAAGTGAGGTGTCCACTGTGGGATTGACCCCCGTCGCTCCCGCCAGAGGATTCCGAAGGCGCGTCTACAGCGTCAGCCTTCGGAGTCTTTTTGTGTCGCGTACCGACATGTACGCTCCACTCAATTCTCTTTGGTTTCCTTGTATCCACTGCCTCAGGAAACCACTGGTTTTTTCCCAAGAGTCTCTCGTCAGGAGATGGGAGCAGGCCGCAGGTATCTTTGATTTTCCTCAACAAGTCCTAATAAAG
>JAUWRD010000102.1 GCA_030610765.1 Actinomycetes bacterium | reverse complement strand
GCAATTATCGACTGCCAACCAACCGTTTTTTTCCGCCTTAACAACAAAGCGTCCCGGCGCCTGCTCAAGAGATGAAGGGTCCGTCAAGAACGCGGTCTCCCCTCCCTGAGCCAGAACAATTTCTTGAAATTTGGATAGCGCCTTGCCGGTTGCCAGCGCGCTTTCAACTTTGACTAAAGCAGACTCGCGTCCATCAGCCAAGCCACCTAAAAGAACCATGCGCGTAGCTATTTCAATTGAGAGTTCGCGCAAATCAGCAGGGCCGCCGCCGCCAAGGCAATCGAGCGCCTCTTTTACTTCCACACTGTTCCCTATCGCCATCCCTAGCGGCTGGTTCATATCGCTGATAATGCATTCAACTTTGAGATCAATTTCGTTCCCGACCGCGACTAATGTGGCGGCCAATTCTTTGGATTCAGCCAGAGTAGGCATAAAAGCCCCGGTACCGGTCTTGACATCTATTACAATCTTTCTTGAGCCAGCAGCCGATTTCTTACTTAAAATACTGGCGACAATTAGAGGAATAGACGAAACAGTTGCCGTTTTGTCCCTCAGCGTGTAGATCTTTTTGTCGGCCGGAGCCAGCTCCGCGGTTTGCGAGCCAATGGCGGCGCCTACATCTAATACTTGAGCAGTAAACTCATCTAATGCCAGTGTTGTCCGAAATCCGGGTATCGACTTTAGCTTATCGAGAGTGCCACCGGTATGCCCGAGAGCGCCTCCTGAAAGCTTGGGCACCTTGATACCAACCGCCGCCGCAAGCGGCACAACTACAAGAGTGGTCTTGTCTCCCACCCCGCCCGTGCTGTGCTTGTCCACCTTCGGCTCATCGATCGATTTTAGGTCAACTTTTGAACCAGACTCAACCATGGCCCGCGTTAGATAAGCTGTTTCCGTCAAATCCAAGCCGCGCAAATAAACAGCCATCAACCACGCCGCCATCTGCGCCTTCGCCATTTCACCATCGTTGAATTTTGCCACTAGGAAATCAAGTTCTTCTTTTGTGTGGCGGTAGCCATCTCGTTTTTTCTCGATAAGCTCAAGTGGGTGCATGCGCATGAAATTAGTCTAGCACTTCTTCTGAATCATTTTCTAAACGCGGGCGTTAAACTTGGATAACTCCCTGATACTCTTGCCACGGAGTATTGATTACGTCCTTGCAAGTGGGGGTCTTTACGGGAGCCACAGTAAAGGTTACTAACATAACCATAACGAGCAAGAAAAAATACAAACCAAAGATCTTCATAAACTCTTATTACCCAATAGAAACATTTGCGACGCTTTCGGCTACAAGCGCACGATTGATCTAAAGTTCAACAATTATATTGGATCGACCGAAATAGTTTCCCAAAATGAATCGCCGCGCAGATCAACCTCAATCCCCATGGCCGCCGCAATAGTTTGCGCCACATCCGCAAAAGTAGACCTTATCCCCACATCTCCGCCGCGAACTCCATCGCCATAAACTAGCAACGGCGTATATTCACGCGAGTGATCCGTTGAGGGAGTAGTTGGATCACAGCCATGGTCAGCTGTGATTATCAGAAGATCATCCTCGGCCAGGCCAGCGATAACTTCTCCCAGTTGTTTGTCTGCCTCTATCAAGCCATCAGCGTAGCCTTTTGGATCGTTTCTGTGACCCCAGAGCATATCGAAATCTACTAGATTAGCGAAAATAAACGACCGGTCTTCGCGCGACATATATTCTCTAATAATCCTAAAAGTGTCATTATTTCCGCTTGTGTGCCGGGATTCAGATATACCTTGATCAGCGAAAATCTCGCCAATCTTGCCAGCACCCAGGACCGGGGTATTCTGCTCTTTCGCGAAATCCAAAAGTGTCGGTCCCGGTGGTCTAATAGAAAAATCTTTTCTCAAGTAAGTACGTGTGTAAGCTCCCGGACCACCGACAAAAGGTCGGGCAATTACCCTGGCTACTCCGTTTTCCGCCGTCAATAAAGCCCTTGCGATCTCACAAAGTTGGTAGAGTTTCTCCACTCGTATTACATTCTCATGAGCGGCAATCTGCCAGACGCTGTCCGCGGAGGTATAGATAATCGGGCGGCCAGTTCTTTGATGTTCTTCTCCAAGCTCGGCACTGAGCTCTGTTCCGGAAGCGGCTTTGGTTCCCCGGATTTTTACCCCGGCTTTCTCCTCAAACCGCGCGACTAATTCAGCGGGAAAGCCATTTGGATAGACGGGAAAAGGCTTTTCCGACCACAAACCCATAAGCTCCCAGTGGCCGACAGTTGTATCTTTTCCGACCGACACTTCTGCCATTTTTCCAAAAGCGGATTGTGGTTCATGAGCAGGAGGCATACCGCGAACTTTAAGGATATTACCCAAGCCGAGCCAGGCCAGATTAGGTGCGTTTATCCCGCCGACGGCTTCAGCTATATTAGCGAGGGTGTTGCTGCCGGAATCGCCATATCGAGCAGCGTCCGGCAGCTCACCCACGCCTAAACTATCAAAAACAATAAGAACCACTCTATTGACAAGCATGCCGTAAGTGTAACAAATCTAAAAGCTGCAAACAGCGAAACTATTCGCAAGTAAATGTCGAACAATCGGCATGATCAGAATGGACCGAGACTTCCACGGATTCCGCATGACATTGGTTGTCCTGATTGAATAAGCACTGATCAGCTGAACATATCGATACATAGCCTTCTTCTCTCATAAGTATCTCCTCCCTTCTCAAAAAACTCGCGTATTCAAAATTATCTTGGCGTAAAAGTTGTGCAGTCAGCGTGCTGTTCAACAAACCTCACGTTAATACTCGGGGCGTGACATTCCCTGTCTCGATTAAAGGCACAGCTTTTGACCATGCAGGTTGAAACCAGGCCCTCTTCTTTCACAAATCTCACCCCTTATAAAATATTGTTCGAAAGACTGTTACCCGAGGATAAAGGGGTTTAAACAGTGCTCGAAACAGCAGTTTTCGTGTCAGAGTGATATCTAGCGTATACAATAGAAAGTAACTAAGGGAGAACTTCTTTTGGAGCAAATGTTAAATGAGTTTTTGGGGTATTTAACTGTGGAAAAGGGGCTATCCAGAAACACGACCCAAGCCTACAAGCGCGATCTGAAAAAATATCTGCTTTTTCTCAAAAGCCGAGAGATAAAAAAACTAAGCGATGTCACTCCGATTATCATTACTGAATTCCTTGATTTTTTACGTGGCCAAAAACAGGCTCCCGCTAGCGTTGCCAGAGCCGTTGCCAGCCTAAGAGCATTTCATAAATTTCTACTCGTGGAAGAAGTACTCAGCACTAACCCTGCTGATGATCTGATTTCCCCGAAAAAGCCGTTAAGATTACCTGGTGTTTTATCTATCCACGAAGTTGATCTACTTTTATCTCAACCGTTTCCCCTTTCACCGATAGGGCGGCGCGATCGTGCCATTTTGGAAACTCTGTACGCCGCCGGGCTTCGGGTCTCAGAGTTAGTGGGCTTAGACGTAGACGACATTGATTTTGAAGGAAGCTACTTACTCTGCTTAGGTAAGGGGTCAAAACAACGCCTTGTGCCTTTCGGGGATAGCGCAAAGGACGCTATAGAGGACTATCTGTCACTGAGGAAGATGCTCGGAAAAGAGAACTATCGTGAAACCGCGCTATTCCTGAACGCCCGAGGGACGCGACTGTCGCGCCAAAGTTGCTGGAAGCTAGTCAAGAAATATGCCGGCCGCGCCGGAATAAAGAAACTATACCCTCACGCGTTGCGACACTCTTTTGCCACGCACCTATTAAAAGGCGGCGCCGACTTAAGGGCTGTTCAGGAAATGTTGGGACACGCCTCGATCTCGACGACGCAAATATATACGTCACTCTCGCGCACAGATCTGCGTGAGATATACCTGGAGAGTCATCCTCGAGCTAGATCTTGAGCCTTCGGGCTGCCATCAACAACCCGATAATTGATTTAGCGTCAACGATCCGCCCATCATCAATCATCTCGAGAGCCTCAGCTAACGGGACTATTACGCGCTCCATATCTTCTTCTTCATCACCGTCTGGAAACATCTCGCCTATTGATTCGACCTGCGCCATAAATAAATGAAAACGCTCGTCACTAAAACCAGGGCTATTATAAAATACAGATAATTCAACCAATTCTTTGAATTCGACCCCCGCCTCTTCCTTTAGTTCCCGGCGAGCGCATTCTCTGGGAGATTCGCCTTCTTTATCTAGTTTTCCCGCGGGTATTTCTAGAAGGTAGCCACGGACAGCATGACGATATTGTCTAACCAGCACGACTTCGTTTTGCGCTGTGATCGGAAGAACACCGACGGCGCCAATGTGGCTTACGACTTCCCTTTGAGCAATATTGCCTTGCGGCATCCTGACATCATCAACATGTATTTTGACGACATGACCGGACCACACTTCTTTTGACTTAATAACTTTGTATTTTTCCATCTCCATTACTGCCCTTCTTTAGTTAAATCGAGAGCTGAATGCGCCGCGGCTCCGGCTGCTAGAAAAAAGGCCGGCTCCTCAGAAACACCTCGCCCCATGGTCGTAGCCGTTGGTCCGCCCTCTTCTTTGATTCTTCGAAGCTCACTCAAGGTTGGCGCGCTGTCGATAGTTTGTATTTCATGTCGATCAGCTAAACGATTGTTTTCGATTTGCCCGGCGACAATCTCCGCGATACTCAATAGCTCACCGGTAAGTTCCGGTACCGGAATTATTGCGGGCGCAAGCGAAAGAGATAGAGCTGAAAGAGTGTGGTGGCTTATTCCCTGATGGCGGTCTCTTGCATCCTTTTGGCTGATCCTTAAAACCGCGATTGGCCGTCCCTTTAAAGAAGCAGCTGCATTTATTATTTGAGTTTGCTCAATGCCTGTATGCCCAAGCAGAGTGCCGGTTCCAACAATACCGGGGCCCATCGCCACGATGGCGATATCCGCTTTGACAACCGCCTTTGCCGCCGCCAACGCGCTGTATATGTTAACGGCTTCCAGGTCCCCGCCAAAAGCTTGACCGGCAGTGATTGTGGCAGCTATATAGTCGGTTTGCTTAAGCCAGGCAACCGTCCGGCTAAAAGCCGCAGGCAAAGCTCCTCCGTCTGTCATGATGTACGCGACTTTAGTGTTTGGCTTTAGCTTTTTAATTGTTGCCGCAACAGGTAAGAGCTGGCTGTGAAGACCGCAGGCTATAACCGGCAACCCATCTATGGTATCGGTTCTCTTAAGCGTCTCGTGATGTGGACTAGCTTCTTCCTCGACAGACAAACAAGAATGTTGGTATGGAGTATATCTTAATTTCATTATGTGACCGGGACCGTCTTCACGAAACTCTTTCTTGGTAAGATTCGAGCAGACAAAGCCATAGCCGCCGGAACCCAAATCAAGATCAACCGCGGTCATATTAACAATGACCTTGTCATCGACGTCGATTGGTCCAGTCAACCTATTATAGTTAATAGCCTTCTTGAGTTGCTGGTCAACTTCTACTTTTAGCTCAGCAATATCCTGGCTAGAGCTGATGATCTCCCTGACAACAGCGTCTTTAAGATTGATCATTTGCGTCAACTTCGGGGGTGAGCGACTTTTGCGCCACAACTTCCATGCACGCGCGGTAGCGAGCGCTTACGCCGTAACGAAGCGGCTTGAATCCGCATTCTTCCAGCAAACTATAGAGGCGGCGGCGT
>JAUWRD010000104.1 GCA_030610765.1 Actinomycetes bacterium | reverse complement strand
CTTTATTATTTAAGTGTGGGCGGAGAGTCTCAGACTAGGGTCGGATTTTCTATTGGGAAAAAAGTCGGCGGGGCTGTTGTGAGAAACAAGATAAAAAGACGCTTAAAGAGTATTGTTACAGGTGAGCTGAAAAATATTAATAAAGGATACGCCCTCGTGTTCATAGGAAGACCAGCGATAGCGACAAGATCTTTCCCGGAAGTGCGAGAGTCCTTGGTGGGGCTGGTTCGGGGCGCGGGGATCTACAGGAACAAGAAATGAGACATGTAATCGTTTATAGTATTCGCGCCTACCAGCGCTTAATTTCCCCCTGGCTTCCGAAGTCGTGCAGGTTTTATCCGTCATGCTCTGAATATTTTCGCGTTGCGGTCGAGAAGCACGGAGCCGCTCGCGGTTTCTGGCTTGGAATAAAAAGGATTTCACGGTGTCACCCCTTAAACCCCGGGGGCTATGATCCCGTTCAATAAAGTGAGGAAACAATTTTAGCACCCATTGAAAACATCTTAGAGCAGATTTTGAATTTCTTTGTCGGGGTTACTGGCGACTATGGCCTCGCGATCATTCTTATGACAACGGCGGTTCGAATATTAATCTTGCCATTGACGATCAAACAAACCAGGTCAATGCACCAGATGAAAAAGCTTCAACCCCAAATAAAGAAGCTCCAAGAGAAATATAAAGGCGACAAGCAAAAGCTACAGCAAGAGACAATGAAGTTTTATAGCGAGAACAAAGTGAACCCTGTTTCAGGGTGCCTACCCTTGCTTTTGCAGCTGCCAATCATGTTTGCTCTTTTTCGGGTGCTTTTAGAAATAGGCAAAACAACACACGCCACCTTTTACTTTTTCATCAGCGACCTAAGTATTTCAGCGGGTAAGGCGTGGGGCCTGCAGTCAACAGGCAAAATGCCAACACCTGAAATGGTGCCTTATTTGATATTGGTCGCCTTCATGATTATTACGACCTACATACCATCACGGATGATGAGCAGCGATCCCCAGCAAGATAAGATCATGCTGTTTATGAGCGCGTTTATGGCCTACATCGGCTGGAATCTTCCGTCCGGAGTATTGTTGTATCTGGTTGTCAGCAACGTCTGGACCATAGGGCAGCAGTATTTCACTTTACGCGGAACCGAAACCGCCACACAGGAGAGCTGATATGAAAAATGTCATAGAAACTGAAGGCGAAACCAAAGAGGAAGCGATCGAAGAAGCCCTTAAAGAACTAGGGGTTGAGAGAGATAGGGCCAACATAGAGATACTTGAGGAACCAAACAAGGGTCTGCTTGGCTTGCGAAAATCAAAAGCTCGAGTAAGGGTTACCATAGTCGACCACGAAAGCATGGTTGTCGAAGTAATTGAAGAGATGTTAAAAAACTTTGGCGTTGAGGCTGCTATTGAAACGCGCTACGAAGAAAATTATCTCTGGGTAACTTTGAGCGGAGAGTCACTATCCTGGATGATCGGACACCACGGTCAGACACTTGACGCGATACAGGTTCTGGTCGGAGCCATCATGGGGTGCAAGCTCAAAGAGTCTGCTAGAGTCATTGTCGATGTCGAGGGCTATCGTGAACGGAGCCAAAAAGAGGTTAGGGCGATGGCGGAAAGAACTGTTGGCAAGGTGCTCGCTCGAGGTGAAGCCATATCTCTTCGGCCAATGAATGCGCTTGAAAGAAAACTCGTTCACCTGGTTGTTGCTGAATATGGGGGCGCCAAATCGAGCTCAATCGATACAGAGCCCAATCGTTTCGTAATTATTTCACCGGCTTAAAGGAAATAAAAGCTTCTAGAATTCCTCGATCGGCTCCAACCCCCTAAAACATCAGGCCATTAACAAACAATGCTGTTATGATCTTTAGTATGTTGTTAGGTGAAACGATAGTCGCTGTATCGACCCCCTCTGGTCCTGGAGGCATAGGGATTGTCAGGCTGTCTGGCTCGAAATCGTTTAGCATAATTGACAGATTGGCAAAAACAAGAAATGAGCCGATCAGCTTAAAAAAATCTCATACCACCACCCTGGCGAAGATCATTGATCCACGAACCGATGAGTTAATCGACGAGGCCCTTATCACAATTATGAGGTCGCCAAATTCCTACACACGCGAAGATGTTGTGGAAATCAATTGTCACTCGGGTGCTGTTCCCATAAGAAAAACGCTCGAAGCCGCGCTGAACGAAGGTGCTCGCCTGGCTGAGCCGGGAGAGTTTACGCACCGCGCTTTTCTCTCAGGAAGAATCGATTTGACGCAGGCTCAGGCAGTTATGAATCTTGTTCAGGCACGTAGCGAAGCAGCTGGGCGCGCGGCCGCCCGACAAGCCGATGGACATGTGGGCAAGAAAATCGAGCTTCTTCGAAAAGAGCTGATCACGTTAGCGGCTGAGCTGGAGGCGGCAATTGATTTTGCGGACGAGGACATTGAATCAATTTCGCCAGAACAAACATCTCATACGCTCAAGAAAATTATTAAAGAAATAGAAGAACTAATAGATGCTGTCGGCAGGGGCAAGACGCTGGATCGCGGAATTTTGGCAGCAATAATTGGTCGGCCAAATGTAGGCAAGTCTAGTCTGCTCAACGCTGTTTTAATGGAAGATAAAGCGATTACCAGTTCGCAGCCAGGGACTACGAGAGATATCGTGGAAGCTCAGATTCAACTGGAAGGAATACCGGTAGACCTTCAAGACACAGCCGGCTGGCGAGACCCGCAAGACGATATTGAGAAATTAGGCCTTGAGAAAACCAAGAAGGCTATAGCTGCGTCTGATTTGATTATTTTAGTGCTGGATGGCAGCGAACCCCTTGCGCAGGAGGACCAAGACCTACTCGACCTGCCGGTCAAGAGCCAGCATTGCGTTACGGTTGTGAACAAGAACGATTTGCCCGGAAAACTTCTTCTAGACGAGAGGCTCAGCGCTAGCTGGACAGAGCATATCGTTTCAGTTTCAGCAACAAGTGGAGACGGTGTTGACCTACTAGGTAAGGCCATTGCCGAAATATTCGGATTCTCACAGGAGGCGGAGGGACAAGAAGCCTTTCTGGCAAGCGTCAAGCAGGAAAACAAGTTGATATTGGCGAAGAGAAACCTGGTTGAAGCAGACGAAGCTCATGGTCAGGGCTTCGGAGAAGAAGTAATATCAACGCTTACCAAAGAAGCCCTGGCAAACCTGGGAGAAGTTATTGGCACAGAGGTTAACGAAGAAGTAATAAAAGAGATATTCAATCGTTTTTGTATTGGAAAGTAGCGCGCCGGATTTTCTTGAAGCGGGGAAATATGGCGAGAGGCCGAGCGCTCACCAGCCTGACGAACAAAGGACAACAACACTGAAAGAAATAAACGAGACAGCGCACGATGTAATTATTGTTGGAGCCGGCGTGGCTGGCTTACACGCAACCGAAGCAGTTAGGAAAAGCGGGGCAAGACCACTAGTGATAACTAGCTCCTGGGATACAGCCGGTTATTTGGCTTGGGGGCCCAGCTTAAGCACGAAGGGAAAGACCGTTGGGCTAAACCAAAGAATACTAAGAAAAGCCCTGTTTTTTGAGGGTGAGCTGAACGGAAGAAGAACGATTTTAATTGATGGATATAAGTTCCAGGGGTATTGGAGAGAGAGCCTTGAGGGGCAGGCAGGCATAAGAATATTCCAAGATACTTGCGAGGATGTGACCAGAGAAAAGAGCCTTTGGAAAGTAAAAACAATGTGGGGGAAGACATATTTCGGAAAAGCTCTGATCATTACTACGGGTACGTTTTTGGGGGGCAGAGTGGAAATCGGTAGCGAAGAATTTTCAGGAGGACGCCCGGGGGAAATGGGGTCAGCGCGCCTGGAAAAAGCTCTGCGCGTGCTAGGGTCGGAATTTTATCTGACGAAAGAGGAAGCTGGCTCGACCATCGGCGCTGACGGCATAGAATGGGGAAAACTAGATACGGTTGACGAGGCGCTGGGTTTTTGTTGGACTGAAACAAGAGACAAAAAGAGAGCATATATAGAGCCAATTGATCGGGGCGGTAAAGAGTTTTATCTTCGTTTACCAGGAGGCCACAACCGCAAAAGCGCTCCTTTAAATCTTCTTCCCGGCCTCAAGAAAGCGCAAATCGTCAGACCAGCATATACTGTTTTTTACCAAGCAATAGGACAAGACCAACTAAGAGACACACAAGAAAGCAAATTTGCTGACGGCTTGTTTTTTGCCGGTCGAGTTAGCGGGGCTCAGGGTTACGCAGAATCAGCACTCCAGGGTAGTCGAGCCGGTTGCGGCGCTGCAAAAAAGGTTTCACGTGAAACATGACAAACAAAGAGGCAGACTTTGACATAGTAGTAATAGGGGCTGGCCATGCTGGCTGTGAGGCCTCCCTGGCGGCCGCTAGAATGGGGTGCAAGGCGCTGCTCTTGGCGATCAACATCGACAAAATCGCGCACATGCCGTGCAATCCCTCTGTTGGGGGCATAGGGAAGGGCCAGCTGGTGCGCGAGATAGACGCGCTCGGGGGAGAAATGGCACGAAACGCCGACCAGGCAATGGTGCAAATTAAAACTTTGAACAGGAGCAAGGGGCCGGCCGTGCAAGCACTTCGCGCACAGGCCGACAGAAGAAAATATAGTTGGCTGATGAAGCGAAGCCTGTTGGAAGCAGAGAATCTGACGCTTAGGCAAGGCGAAGTGCTCAAGATAACAAAAGACGGAAATGCCGGGTTTTTTGTGAAAATCGCGGATGGTCAGAGCTATTCCGCAAGAAAAGTGATAGTAGCGACGGGTACATTCTTAAGGGGAGAAATAGTTATCGGTAGCATTTCGGCCCCTGGCGGACGTGCGGGAGAGTTGCCGAGCAACGGGATTTCAAAAGCACTTAAACAACTTGGCGTGGAGTTGGGAAGGTTTCAGTCCGCTACCCCGCCCAGGGTTCTGGCGCATAGCGTTGACACAGGAAAAATGGTGCTCCAACCCGGAGACATTGACCCGGTCAGGTTCTCTTTTGAGAGCGCGAAAAGAAGAATAAAACAGCGCCAATGCTATCTGACCTACACGGGGGAAAAAGCCCATAATGTAATCAAAAAGAATTTACACCTATCACCGATTAAGAGTGGTTCGGTTAGCGCTAAGGGACCAAGATATTGTCCATCGATTGACAGAAAGATTATGAATTTTCCTGATAGAAAAAGGCATCCCGTTTTTGTGGAGCCGGAGGGATGGCGAAACCACGAAATGTATTTGCAGGGCCTGACTACCAGCATGCCTATCGAAGTCCAAGAAAAAATCATAAATTCGGTATTGGGTCTGGAAAAGGCCATCATGATAAGACCCGGCTACGCTGTTTCGTATGATTATGTCCTTCCCCACCAGCTCAAGAAGACCCTGGAGTGTTTTTTGCGGCCCGGACTTTATTCTGCGGGTCAAATAAATGGTACGTCAGGCTATGAAGAAGCGGCTGCGCAAGGATTGATGGCCGGAATAAACGCGGCGCTGGCGTGCCGGGGCAAAGAACCCCTGGTGCTAGATAGAGCCAGTGCGTATATTGGTGTACTAATTGATGATCTGGTAACTAAAG
>JAUWRD010000159.1 GCA_030610765.1 Actinomycetes bacterium | reverse complement strand
ATCGTCGAAGACCGCGACCATGTCTTTATGATCGTTTTATCGCCGATCGAATTCATTGCTTCGATTTTCTTCAAAAGCCGTTCTTCTACAAACGGGCCTTTTTTTAGGGATCGACTCACTTCAACCTCCTGCTATCTACCTTTTCTTCTTCTAACAATTTGGCGATCAGAATGCTTTTTCTTCCGTGTACGAAAACCAAGTGTCGGTTTTCCCCACGGGGTGACCGGATGACGCCCTGAGCCTGACTTTCCCTCTCCGCCGCCATGCGGATGATCGACGGGATTCATGCATGAGCCACGAACCGTAGGTCGCTTACCAAGCCATCTACTCTTACCGGCCTTGCCGACTGACAAAATCTCGTGCTCGGAATTACCGACATAGCCAATTGTTGCCCGACAGTTCAAGTGCACCATGCGCACTTCACTAGACGGCAATTTTAATTGAGCATAATCGCCTTCTTTGGCCACCAGTTGAGCGGATGTTCCAGCTGATCTAGCCATCTGCGCCCCTTTGCCTGGCTGCAGTTCAATCGCGTGAACGATCGTACCCAACGGTATCTTTCCTAACTTCATAGCATTACCAGGCTTTATGTCAGCTTCTTCGCCTGAGAAAATCACATCATCAACACTCATCTTAAGCGGAGCCAAAATATACCGTTTTTCACCATCCGCATAGTGAAGAAGCGCTATCCTGGCTGAACGGTTTGGATCGTACTCAATGGCTGCCACACGTGCGGGAATAGCATCTTTGTCGCGCTTGAAATCAATAATCCTATACCTGCGCTTATGGCCACCGCCAATATGTCTCGTCGTTATCCGACCGTTGTTATTTCGGCCACCGGTTTTCGACAAAGGCCTCGTCAGCTTCTTCTCCGGTTTTGACTTCGTGATCTGAGAAAAATCGGATATTGTGGCAAATCTTCTGCCTGGCGTTGTTGGTCTAAACTTTTTTACACCCATGGGACTTTAGTTCGCGCCTCCCTCAAAAATCTCGATTTTATCTCCTTCTCGCAAGGTAACGATAGCCTTTTTCCAGCTCGGCCTTCGTCCACTTGTCCACCCTTGCTTCTTCATCTTACCTAGCCTGTTCATAGTGTTTACGCTTGTTACATCTACATTAAATATCTCTTCTATCGCCATTCTGATCTGTGGCTTAGTTGCCCTTTTATCTACTTCAAACGTATATTTGCGCTGTTCGGTCAAATCGTAACTTTTTTCGGAAATGATCGGTTTGCGAATAATGTCTCTAGCGTTTGACATTTTTAAGCACCTCCGAGACCTTTTCAAGCGCGTCCTTGGTTATCACTAGTTTGGAGCAATCTACCAGATCGTATAAGTTAAGCTCAGAAACGGATAACGCTCTCGCGTAAGGTAGATTTCTAATTGACTTCTTCGTGGCTACGTCATCGTTTGAGATCACAATCGTAGCTTTGCCTTGAATCTTTAATCCCGATAATATTTTAACGACTTCCTTAGTCGCTGGTTTCTTTAGACCAAATTCATCAATGACTATCAGATTATCGTTTTTCGCTTTCGAGCTAAGCACCGATCTCAGCGCCAGTTTTTTCAACTTTTTCGGCACTTTTTTACTAAAATCTCTCGGCGTAGGTCCAAACGTAGTTCCGCCGCCCTTCCATAAAGGTGAGCGTATACTTCCGGCGCGCGCCCGCCCGGTTCCTTTTTGACGCCAGGGTTTAGTTCCGCCGCCTCTAACTTCGGCGCGCGTTTTCGTGCTTGCGTTCCCTGATCTGGCAGCGGCCCTCTGCGCGGTCACTACTTGATGAACAACGCCAATGTTCGCTTTTATATCGAAAACCGAAGACTCTAGTTCAATCTCTTTTACTTTTTTACCTTTAGCGTTAAAAAGACCTGTTTTCATCGCTAGCCCGCCGTCCTTTCAGATTTTCTGATAAAGACGATTGAGCCGTTCGCGCCTGGAACGGCCCCTTTTATTAGCAAAATATTTTGATCTGCGACAACCTTAATAATCTCAAGGTTTGTCACTGTTTTCTTCACATTCCCGTACTGGCCCGGCATTTTCTTGCCCTTGATAACCCTGGAAGGCGAAGCTGCCATCCCTATTGAACCCGGTCCTCTATGAAGGTGAGATCCGTGACCTCCAGGGCCACCGCTAAAATTCCAACGTTTAATTACCCCCGAAAAACCTTTTCCCTTAGACACAGCGGTCACATCGGCTTTTTCGCCAGCCGCAAAGCTCTCCACGTTCAATGTCTGCCCGAGCTTGTATTTAGAGGGGTCATCGACGCGGATTTCCTTTAGCGTTTTGGCCACGCCGACACCAGCCTTTGCAAAATGACCTTGCTCTGCTTTATTTGAATGTTTATCTTTTCGTGTCTCAAACCCTATTTGGATCGCATCGTAGCCATCGCTTTCCTCTGTCTTTATTTGAGAAATCACACATGGCCCGGCTTGCACAACTGTTACAGGTACCAAAAAGTCACCCTCAGTAAAGGTTTGTGTCATTCCAAGTTTTCTGCCAATAAGACCTTGCATTATTCCCCTCGTCGTTTCTTGTTAAGTGTGTCCGTGTGTCTACTGCTAAAGCTTAATCTCGATATCTACACCGGCGGGTAAATCCAGTCGCATTAATGAATCTACCGTTTTAGGTGAAGGATCAAGGATGTCAATCATTCGCTTGTGAGTACACATTTCAAAATGCTCTCGAGAATCTTTGTTTACATGCGGTGATCGAATTACGCAATATAAACTTCGCGCCGTTGGTAGCGGTATCGGACCGGCAATTTTAGCCCCTGTCCTGTGCGCCGTCTCAACGATTTTCTTCGCTGACTGATCAACTATTTCATGATCATACGCTTTTAACCTTATACGTATCTTTTGACCAGCCACATTTCCTCCATAACGGGATTTCTGTAATCCATATTAATTAACTATTCCTATTTTTTATTACTTATTTATCTTTGTGATCGTACCGGCGCCAACAGTACGGCCGCCTTCTCTAATAGCAATCTGCA
>JAUWRD010000049.1 GCA_030610765.1 Actinomycetes bacterium | reverse complement strand
AACATTAATGATTACGTCCACATCGGGAAAACTAGTAATGAGTTCATGGTAGTCTTGGAAGGTTTTTAGCCCGGATTTTTCAGCCTCTCGATAGCCGGGTTCCTGCTCGTTTATGTCGCAGACTCCGACTATAGTGACTCTTGGATTGTCTTTAAGGGCTTTTACTAGCGACTGGCCGCCCTGGCCGCCGCCCACGATTGCTACATGCTGCATATTATTTATCCTCCTGATGTATCGGCAAATCAGACGCGCAACTAAAATCGATTATTACAAAATCTGAATCCATGCTGGCGTTTTTACCCCATTCGCTTGCTTATTAAACAAAAGTTAGCGGTAATCTTTTGTGACCAGCCAGTTGACTCAATGCGATTACACGAGGTTCACAAATTGCGGAGACTAAAAAAACCCTCCGGCCCGAAGGCCAGAGGGTTTTAGATACTGTTTTAAAAGTGCTATTTAGTACCGGCCGCGGCTTCCGCCACGATCTTCGCGCGGACGTGCCTTACTGACGTTGAGTGTGCGACCGTCAAGTTCCTGGCCGTTCAGCTTTTCGATTGCGGCGTCTGCTTCGTCGTCACTGGACATCTCGACAAAAGCAAAACCCTTGCTCCGCCCTGACTGCTGATCTGTAATAAGAGCTACTGAGTCTAAATCACCCATACCGTCAAAAGCCGCTCTTATGCCATCCTCAGTCGTGTCGTAGGAAAGATTTCCTACATAAATTTTGGTAGCCATTCATTGGCTCCTTTCTTCCAGTCCTCACTGGAAACTAAATTGAATTCGACCCCATTAGGCCGGCTGCCACTCGATGGAGTCAAAATAAGATCAAAACCAGATGAGGCTAAAAGCCTTACTGCACTCTTAAACGAGAAACTGCATTTGTATTTTAACACAATCGCTCCCTCTTTAAACTTCTGCAGCAAGCAAAAAGATATATTATGAACTCATACCTATAGACCCGCAGTTGACAGAAGCGCAGGACGCTAGTAGCCTTGTTATCCTCATGACGTTGAATTTCTTTTTGATAGCATTTCTGGGCGGGGCCGTATCTATTACATCACCATGCACTCTTCCCCTGCTACCACCGTTTATCGCCTATATCTCGGCTGCTGCCGCGAAAGACTTCCAGCAGAAGCGCGACCGGGGTTTTTCGCGAACAATGGCGCGAGCCGGCCTCTTCATGGTGGGGGTACTTTTTATATTCGCGACCTCGGCTAATCCGACCTCGTCGATCAGCTTGTTTGTCAGAGATTACAAGAACATTCTCGTGATTATCTCCGGTATCTTCATTCTGGGGCTGGGTTTGATGCTAATAAAGAAAAAAGACGAGACATCAAGCACCCCGGGAAAGAGTGATCTTTGGTTGGCGCTGCCCGCCGGGTTGGCTTTTGGATTGATCTCCATTGCTTGTTGCCTCGGCCGAGTAATCTCAGCTATCTTGATGACCGACTCAAGCGCTAATCGCAACGCCCTTATTTTCGTCTTTGTCGCAGGTCTTGGAGTTGTTTTCTTGACCGCCGGGGTCATCACATATGGTCTGCTAAAACTACTGGCGCGCTCACCGAACAGTTGGAGAATTATCAGACTCGTTGCCGGAATTATCATGATAATCGTCGGTCTGCTTGTTATAAGCGGGCTATGGACTGAATGGATCTTTGATCTGCAGCGCTATGCCGCCGCTACTAAGACCCTGCCTATCAGATTAGAAGAAGGACTGCTGGAATTTTTTGGAGCAGCTAATTAGGGACAGCGACCGTTATGAGCTGCTGTTTGCTTCAGTCAGTCGGTAGTTGGTTGTTTATCGGTAAGCTTCTCCACGATGGTAAGCAGCTGTCAGGTAGACAATTTTTTCTTCTTCATCTATCTCAAAGAAAAACCGCCAGTCGCCGACTCTGTATCGCCATGTATCAGGCTCCCAATTAGTCAATTTTTTAATATTCGGCCCGAAACGTGGTTCCTCGCGCAGCTGGGGATAGACAAATTCTTCGAGCTTCAATTGGATTTGTTTGGCGCCGGTTTTTCTTAGCGACTCTAAGTCTTTGGTGTATGAAGCCGTGGCAAAAATGCGGAAGTCAGCCAATCAGGCGACCTTGTTTGCGCCGGGCCTCTGCTGAACCTCGCTTAAGCCGGGCCATTAGTTCCTTGTTGCCGAGTATTTCGGCCATCTCAAGCTCATCGGCAAAAGCGCTCTCCTCGATATAGCTCAGGGCCGCGTTTTCCATAAAGCCGGATATCGGCCGTCTCTCCGCTTGGGCGAAACGTTTGATTTTCTTGTAATTCTCGTCGTCCAGTCTTATTGTCACAGTCTTTGACATTTCTTCACCTCTGTATTCTATTGTATTCGTTTTATGACATTTGTAAACAGAATAGTTAATTAGGGACAGCGACCGTTATGAGCTGATGCTATGCTCAATCACGCAGTTGAGACCCTGTGCTTCAGGACATTGGCACTACCTGGGTTTTCTTGTAAACACCAAGCTCATAGCGGTCGCTGTCCCTATTAAGCGGCAAGTTTCATTAACATCGGATCAGTCATCTCGAGTTTGAGGTAAACGTCACCTTTTGTGGCTGGATCGTCTTTTAGATAATACTTAATTGAGAAAGTTTTGTCGGTAAGGTCGGCAACGAAAGTCCACAGTGTTCTTATTGGAAAGGGGCTTTTGGCGCCGATTTCTTCGGCATCATTCGAGCGGCCAAAGACTTTTGCTACGATGTCAAAACAATCGTCCACACTGTATGTGCCAGGGTGCCTGTTCATCGCATCAAGTAAGACGCGATACCGATTAAAACTATTGTAACTGGCTTTCGGGTCGACGCTTGGAAACGTATCAACTGTTGGATAAACGTGAATAGCATGGTTAGTGACTTGCTGCGCTTGACCGGGCTCATTGTCTGTAAAATAATACTGACCCGATTTGCCGTCAATTTCAAAGATTGTCGATGATCCGTGGCCATCAGCTATCAACCAATGACTGGCCTCAAACGGCATAAAGATTCGATTCTGTAGTAGAACCATTTTCGCTTCCTCAACGGTTTCACACCTATTCATGAGCAGGGCGATAACCTGCATACCGCTTAAACCAGAATCCTGGCCGCCCGCAAACGGGTCCGCCTCGTCAGGTCCCTGCTGGTCTACTAAGAGCGTTGAGAAAAGTCCGTGCTCGTTGATGCCGTCGATTGGAAAATTTAGAAGATCAGGTCCGGTTGTCTGCATTGAGGCAAACTCTGATTCAGGATAGAGCTCGGCAATAAATGAGCGCGAAAACAAGTCCGGATCACTGGGAGTTGATTTCCCGGTTGCCATGGAGGCTGCGCTTGTCGTATAAAAGTCCAGGTTGCGAGCGACTAACGGATGACCATTGGCAGTGATTTCAGGCGGAAAAAAGACCGCTGAACAGCCGAATGAGCCAAAATCGAAGGGAATAGCGGTCGTATCAAATCTGGTGTCCCCTGCTCTCAAACGAAAAGCATCAGCAACCCCTAAGGAGCGTTCGTGCAGCGCCGGGAAGTTGTGCCTTAAATATTTTTCTCTGGCGCGACCATAGATTGGGTCCCTATATGAGCCTAGTTTTTCCACGCCAAGGTTGTGGTGCGCATAGTCGCCAAGAGCCGCCCCAAGCTCCCTATTTTGGCCTGCCAAAACAAGGTGGCGAACCTCCATATAATTGCCGCCCGTCTTCGGGACAATTATGTCGTTTCTATTTATTGTTTGCGGCTTTCCCATCGGCATACTAGCCATAGAATGTTCTATACCCTCATGTCATCCCTTAAATCAAAAATTGGTTTGCTAAAGATTGAAAAAGACCTAGAATTTACTTTGATGACTCATCCAGACATTCAAGATTACGTGCCTTACAAAGGTGGCGACTACGTCGCTATTGATTTTGAAACCGCCAACGAAAAGCGATCAAGCGCTTGCGCTATCGGATTGGCCGTCGTCAAAAATAATGAAATAGTCCACACAAACTCGTGGTTGATTCGCCCACCAAAAAATCGCTTTAGCCTTTTCAATATCTCTATACATGGGATCGAGCCGGACGATGTCAGCAATGCTCCAGAATTCAAAGATTTGTGGCCCACGCTGTCTCCATATTTTGATGGGGGACATGTAATTGCGCATAATGCCGGCTTTGATATGGGTGTTCTTCGAGGTTGCCTCGAACTCTATGGTCTTTCGTATCCAAAATTTAACTACGACTGTACGCTGAGAATCGCCAGGGGTGTCTGGCCGTCATTAAAAAAGCACGGGCTTAACCACGTCGCCGAGCATCTTGGTGTGAGCCTTGCCCATCATGACGCGCTCGATGACGCGATAGCGGCAGCCAAGATCGCCCTTCATGCTTGTGACCAAACAGAGTCGGCATCGCTCAGGGAGCTAACAAAGAAGCTCCGGCTCTCTCCGAAATTGTTTTGAGCCAGCCGCGGATATTCAGATCCGCTTGTCATCCTTCATGATGACCCCTTGTTGGCGCCTGACAGTAATTTTGACTTTCTGGCCGAGATCAAAAACTGAGTGAGATGGCATGGTGCTGCGAATCTTACGCCCTGACAACAACCTAATCGTATAAAGGTTTTCTTCCCCTAGAAATTGTCGGGCCGATACCACCGCGGAAGCCGCCTCATCGACTGCAAGAGAGATGTCATGCGGTCTAAGCATGATATCAACTTCAGAGCCTTGATCTAGACTTGAAGGGTTAGGCCATCGGCCAAGTTCTGTGCTGATGCCGTTTGACTCCACTGTGCCGGGCAAGAAGTTGGACTGGCCCATGAAATTAGCGACAAACCGCGTCGCCGGACGATGGTAGATATCCTCAGGCGTGCCAACTTGCGCAAAACGACCTTTATTTAGAACAACTAATCGATCGGCTAGAGTCAGGGCCTCCTGCTGATCGTGCGTGACAAAGATAGCGGTCGTCCCGGCGTTTCTTAGAATCTGATGAATCTCTTCGCGAACTTGCGCCCGCAAAAACGCGTCCAGGTTAGAAAATGGTTCGTCTAATAAAACGACCTTAGGCTTAGGAGCCAAAGCTCTGGCCAAAGCAACGCGCTGCTGTTCTCCGCCGGAGAGCTCGTGCGGATAACGCTTATTGAACCCCTCTAAACCCACCAGCTCCAGGCTATCCGTAACAATATTATCCCGGCCGCTCTTTTCAATTTTTAGAAGACCAAAGCTGATATTCTCTTCAATCGTGAGATGAGGAAAGAGTGCGTAATCTTGGAAAACTATGCCCACGGGTCGATTCTCAGGCGGAACCGAACTCGCGCCGGCCACTTCAAGATCCTCTATGAAAATACTCCCCCGGTCCGGCTCGATAAAACCGGCGATCAAACGAAGCGTTGTGGTTTTGCCGCAGCCGCTCGGGCCCGCGAGGACCACAATTTCACCATGAGCCACGTTAAGAGACATATCCTCAATAACCACTTTCTTGCTTTCAAAGGATTTGTAAACGCCGCGAAGCGACACCGCGAATTCTCCAGCTCGGCTCAAACGACTTCCTCCTTCAAATCTTTTACCTCAGGTGTAGGTATCCCTTTTTCTCTGGCTCGGCGAGACTCTCTGATGAGGATAGCAACAGGGATAATTCCTGCCAAGACAATTGTTAGCGCCGGTAAAGCCGCTTCTTCCCAGAGAGCCTCGTTTGTGAACTGCCAGACTCGGGTAGCTAGCGTATCATAACCGAGCGGACGCAAAAATAAAGTCGCGGGTAGCTCTTTCATGACATCGACAAAAACAAGAACCACGCCCGTTAGAATGCTGGCTCGCATCAGCGGAGCATGTATTCGCCTCAAGGTTCTCATCGGGGAAGCCCCGAGACTGCGGGCTGCCATATCCATATTCGGTGTCACTTTGCCCAAACCTGCTTCAACGGGACGATAGGCCACGGCCATGAACCGAACTAAATAAGCATAGATAAGAGCTGCCACCGAACCGAATAACAAGAATCCCCCAGCAAAGCCGAGAACAACTAAAACACTATTCAAAGCCCCTTGGGCCGCGGCGATAGTGGCGGCGATTCCCACACCCACAACCGCACCAGGAATAGCGTAACCCATGGCTGAAAACTCGATAGTCGATCGGGTACGAGGATAAAGACGTCCGCCGTAAGCAAGCATTAGCCCGATAAAAACAGCTAGCGCCGCCGTTACCCCGGCCAGGAAGAGGCTGTTCCGCGCAAACTCCAGATACCTGAAATCCAGAGCACCTTCGCTTACTTGGCTCGCTGTCCATAGAAGCAATTGGACAAAAGGAATTCCAAACGCAACGGCGACCACAGCCAGACAAAATCCAGCTGCCGACCAACCTCGCCAACCCTTAAGGTGTAGCTGTTCGATACGTCGAGACCGGCCGCCGGCTTGAAAATAGCGGGCGCCACTTCGCAAAGACCGCTCCAAAACGAGCAACGCGATCGCGAACAATAGTAAAACCGACGCCAGCTGCATAGCGGCTTGCTTATCCTGCAGACCTATCCAAACTCGATAGACTCCGGTAGTCAAAGTGGGATATCCCAAGACGCTGACCGCGCCAATGTCAGCGATAGTCTCCATCAACACCAAGGCTGAGCCTGCCACCAATGAAGGCCGCGCTAGTGGTAAGACTACCCTCAAGAAAGCCGATCTGCGACTGTGACCGAGAGCGCGAGCAGCGTCGATAAGCGCAGCCCCCTGATCAAGAAACGCCGCCCTGGCCAGTAAATATACGTATGGGTACAGAACAAGAGTCATAACTGTGATTACACCTGGAGCTGACCGAATATCCGGAAACCAAATATCCGGCCCGAAATAACCGCGCAAAGCCGTTTGGATAGGACCTGTGAAGGTGAGAATCGACAAGGTAATAAAAGCCATCACATAGCTGGGCACTGCCATCGGCAGTATTAACATCCACTCAAAAACACGTCTCCCGGGAAACCTGTGGAAAATCACCAACCACGCCAGCGATGTCCCGAGGACAAGTGTCCCGACCCCAACGCCCACAGTTAAAACCACCGTGTGGACCAGCATTTCGCCCAAACGAGTCTGCCATAGATGCTGCCAAACATCCCAGGACGGATTCAGAACAGCCCGTCCGACTAAAATGATCGGCAAAGCAACCGAAACTGCCGCCGCAAGGGTTAGGGCAGGCCACGCCCACGATATTCGTAATCTTTTCAGTTGCTATTCTCTCCTTGGAAACTAAAGTTGAACCCTTAGCTTATCTGTAACCGACCCGATCGGCCAACATAACCGCCTTAACTTGATTCTGGCCAAGCTCGGAGACGTTCAGATCGTCGCGTTTGAACTCGCCCCACCCTTCAAGAATCTCGTGCAAATCAACTTTCGGGTTGACGGGATATTCAAGGTTCCCATCAGCAAAGGATTTCTGCGCTACCGGGCCGCTTAGAAACTCTAGTAATTTAACGGCCCCTTCCTTATTTGGAGCATACTTGGTAATGCCGGCGCCTGAAACATTTACGTGAGCCCCTCGCCCATCTTGGTTGGGCCAGAAGATACCAACTGGAAAATCCGCCTCTTCTTTAAGTAGACGGCCAAGGTAATAAGAATTAGCGACCCCGACGTCAATTTGGCCGGCTTCAATTGCTTTGAGCATATCGGTGTCACTATCGAAGATTATGGGATCGTTATCCATCCACCCTTGAACAATCTTCTCAGTTTTCTTAACGCCTAAGCTCGCTATCATCGACGCCAAGAGCGATTTTGTATAGACCTTTTCCGATGTACGAAGACCCAGCCTTCCCTTCCATTTCTTATCCCCAAGCGCCTCATATGTGGAGAGTTCTTCGGGCTTCACCCTCTTGGTGCTGTACTGAATCGGCCTGGCCCTGATCGTCAAAGCAACCCATTCGTTCTTCGAATCGTGCAAATTTTTCGGGATATTGGTCGCGAGCACGTCAGAGGATATTGGCTGGAGAAGACCGGCAAGGCTAGCTAACCAAAGATTGCCGGCATCTACCGTAATCAGCATGTCCGCCGGTGAGTTGGCGCCCTCTGCCTCGAGTCTCTCGTAAAGCTCTGCTTCTTTACCTGTCGTATATCGAACCTTAATACCGGTTTTCTTTGTAAAGGCATCGAAAGCAGGTTTGATCAACTCTTCTGTTCGTGCCGAATAAACGACTACTTCTTTTTTGGAATTTTTTCCCTTATCTGACTTTTCGGTACCGCTTTTCTCGGGCTGTCGGCCGCACGCGGCCACCAAGACAAACAGAACCAAAATCAGCCATCAAACTCCAGCGTCTTGCATTTACAGATTTCAATTGCATTCTCCTTTTTTGTAAAAACACGTTCTCCACAGGCAAGGCTAGCAATTTTTGTTAGGTATGTCAATTATTTTGTCTTAGGTTTTCCTAACCGTAGCTATGGGGACACGTACTTAATTATGGGGACATGTTCTTAATTCGGTTTTTAGAATTAAGAACATGTCCCCATAATTCGAATTAAGTATTGTGTCACCAAATTATTTAAGCCGCGCGTCGCTGCTTTTCCTTAATTCGGTTTCAGAATTAAGTACGTGTCCCCATAATTCAGATATGGCACTTGCATAAGGTATATGCTATATACCATGGAGTTTGAATTTGATTCCAATAAAAGTCTTGATAATATGGAGAAACATGGGATTGATTTTATTGAAGCGCAATTACTGTGGGAAGATCCCGACCTGATAGAAATCCCAATCAAGACACATGATGAGCCAGGGTTTCTGGTAATTGGAAGTATCTTAGGAAAACATTGGTCGGGAATTATCACTTACCGGCATGAGAAAATACGGATTATTTCAGTACGAAGATCCAGAAAAGAGGAGGTTGTTATATATGAAAGCTAAGGATATTGACAAAAATTTTGATGAGGGACGAGATATTTCCAAATATCTTGATGTAGAAAAAGCCAAGAGACCCGCTCAAGAACAAAAAAGAGTCAATGTAGATTTTCCTGTGTGGATGATCCGTTTGTTGGATAAAGAAGCACGTCGTTTGGGCGTACCTCGCCAAGCCATCATCAAAGTCTGGTTAGCTGAGCGTCTTGAAAAGGCGTCATAAGCCGATAGTTCCTACATTTGGTTTATCGCGATTATGTTGCCCTCGGAATCTCTAAACCAAGCTGACTTAACTCCGTCAAGATCAGCCACGCCATCGACTGTCTTTAAGCCCGGCATATCATACTCCTCAAAATCCACGCCCCGACTTTTCAGTTCGCCTACTTCTTCTTCAATGTTTTCGACGTTGAAGCCCGCGACAGTTTGAGCCGCGCTTTCCATATCTTCTTTCGGATAGATAAATAAGCTCGTGCCCTGCCCCGCGACTAACTTTACTCCCGCGTCCATTTCGCTCTCGATATCAAGACCTAGCTTGTTGTGATAAAAGTCTTTCGCCCGCTCAATGTCTCTTGCGGGGAGTATTGCCGCCACCATCTTGTCTTTTAACATAAATATCGCCTCCTATTTTTTCTAGAAATCTTTCAAAATAGATCTTTACCCCGAGCATCCATTTCGAATCAAAAAAGTTGGAGTCTTAGGAGCTATATCGATATTGGCGCAAGATCTTTAATAGCTCCTTATTTCCAATCTCGAAATATGGATAGAGACCGACTTCATGTTCTGCCCGACGAAACCTCCGGTACACCCAAGGCACTTTCACTTCCGGCTTGAGCTTGAAGACAATATGCTTGGTGATCGGGTCGACGTATTTGATGGCAAACGATTCAAATCCGGACCAGCCAAAGAAAGAGTCACCGAAAGGTGTTTCAATTAGCAATCCATCAGGAGTGATGACCAACGAAAAAGGCCGGCGAATCCAGATAGACGCCATCCAGCCGAAAGCGATCGCGAAGAGTACGGGAAGCAAACCGGTTTTCAGATTAACCGCAGATAGCCCCAACCAAAAAAGAAAGACCGTCACTACTAGAAACAGCGTAATGATCGCTGAGTAAATTCTTTTGGCCGGGTGGATGCGCAAAGTTTCAGTCATATTGTAGTTATCGGTTAAAACGCTTCACTATCAAGCTTTTGGTAGATGAGCCGATATAACTATTGAATGCAGTCCTGTACTAAAGTCCGGGGCGTCACAAAAGCGGGTGCTAACAAAATAAGTAAACTCGAAACGGTCACACAAATTAACCTGGAGAAATATTTCTCTCCAGCTTTGGATGAGATGGGCGCCGTCTTCTGCGCGGGCCCCAATTTAGACCTGATCTATATCAACGCCGCTGCCGAGGACCTTTTTGGCATAACAAGTATCGAATCATTGGGCAGCCAGACAACGTCTTTGATGCCTAAAAGATACGCCAATCCGTTTGCCCAAACTGTAGACGAGCTCTTGAATAAGGGAAGATCGAACGGCCGTGAGACTATAGACATACATGGCCTTGATAGAAGTGGGGCCGAGTTTTCCATGTCGGTGTCGATTTGTACGCTGACTTTAGAGGACAAAGTTGCCATCATCGCCATGATACAAAACACCGAATCTGGCGCGAAGCAACGGACATTTGCTCAAAAAGAGAGAGCGTATCACAAACTTATAGAGAACCTGCCGCTCTCAATCTTGATAATTGGCCCAGACCTTAACTTAGCAGCTACCAACCAACAGACTATGGCCTTCTATGGCATAGCCGATCGGAGATGCGTGACACAGGTAAGTTTTGCGGATCTTGTCGCGGCGAATGACCAGCAGCGCGCAATAGCCGACTTGGACGAGGTCTTTAAGGCCGGACAATCCCGGGATGTCGAATATCAAATGATATCTGCAAGCGGAAACGACAAACATGTGAAGTTCAATTTGTCAGGCATCATTTCCGAGGGCGGAAACGCGCATGAGATCATGGCGATCGCCCATGAGCCGGACGCCAGCGACTTGGCCGGTGACAGACCGATCAATCTCCTATGGTTTGAACGGGTCATCGCTGACACAGCCCATGTAGTCCAGTCAATAATTAAGGCAGAAGACCCTTTCATCGCCGACCATCAGGAACGCGTAGCAAAATTAGCTGCCGCGCTGGCGGAAGATCTAGGATTACCTAAAGAGGAAATCGAGGGTGTCTATGTGGCCGCAAACTTCCATGACATTGGAAAATTCTTCGTCCCGACACAGATTCTCAGTAAACCTGAAAAACTGACACATAAAGAGCGCCAAATAATGCAAAGGCACGTCAATCCCGGCCATGACATCTTAAGCTACATCAAGTTTCGCTGGCCAGTAGCTACAGCCGTTCTTCAACACCATGAACGACTTGACGGTTCTGGCTATCCTGCCGGTCTCAAAGGAGATGAAATCAGCCTCGAAGCTAGAATTCTAGCTGTAGCGGACGTCATGGAAGCGATGGCCTCCGATCGCCCTTATCGCGAAGGCCTCGGGGTAGACGCTGCGCTAACCGAGATTTCCCAAAATAGTGGTGTACTTTATGACTCAACCGTCGCCGAAAGCTGCGCTCGACTTTTCAAAGAAAAAGACTTCCAATTCTAGCCAATCAATCTTGAGAGGTAAATTTGCGATGAGAATATCATGAAGTATTTAGCCATAATATTAGTCTGTGCGGTGATACTCATCTCTGGATGTGCCCAGGGTAATGACAACGCTAAGATGCTTGAAGCCCCCGAGAAAGCACGAAATGAAGCGGACAAAGCAAGTGAGAAAGTGCAGGACGCTGTGGATGCAATTGAGGGGATCAATGCAGCGCCTTAGCGCGGCTTAGGATGGCAACAACAATAACTTAATACCCACAAGAAAAAGAAAGACAGTTACAACCGTGCGAAATTGCTTTTGCGGTATTTTATTAATTATTTTCTTGGCAAAATACGCTCCGAGAAATGAAGCCGGTATGAATAACAATAAACCCCGAAGAAGCGCGTTATCCAAGCGAACTCCGCTTGCGATGTAGGTTGTAAGTCTAGTTGAGTCTATAGCAAAAGCTATTGCTCCTGCGGTCGCGATATAGACTGCTTTCGGTAAGTCAAACACTGTCA
>JAUWRD010000093.1 GCA_030610765.1 Actinomycetes bacterium | reverse complement strand
CTCGTTGTCAGCGTCACGCACAGCGCTTGTGGCGACAGCAATTATCTTTTCGACGTCATAGTCGTGAGCAAGCAAACCGTACTTAGAGAGGACATCAACAGTTCTGTTAATAGCATCGTCTCGAAGACGCGAGGCATCGCTAACACCTTGACCAAGGCGAGTGATGGTAGTTAGACGAGCAATTTCCACCATTGCGCCAGACTCATCTATGTTGGCTATCAAAAGACGCGTAGAGTTTGTGCCAATGTCGATGGCGGCGACTTTCATTTAGCGATCACACATTTGGCAGTCTTCGGGCCAGGCTATATCTTCCATTACCAGACGGCCTATAGGGTTTTGCTCCCCGGCCAAAAAATCAGCGGTATGCGCATGCAAGCATTTAAGTCTTAAGGGTTCGCGGTTTCCGGTGATGCCGACATCAGGCGCTAGACCTTCAAGGGTTTTGCGGCTTTTGCGAATGCGTTTTTCGCGATTGAGAAGCTCCGAGCGCGCAGCGTGATCTTCTTTCAACTTTTTTTGGAAAGATTTCAGGCCGCCGGCAGATTCAATCCTCGATATATCTTTCTTCAGGGCCGGGCATGTTAGCCAAAAGGGAGTAGGGAATGGTCTTCCATCGCGGGTCAGTTCTTTATTGCGTATAACAGCTGGAAAGTTTTTGTCACATCTGAAGACGACTCTAAAATCACTAGCAGTAGTTCTCTTTAATTGTTTCTCGACGACGGTGATGTCGTCCACGAGCGCTCCTTTTGCAAGGGATAAGAGAAAGGTCCGTTGGTCGTTTAAGGTCTCTTGGTCATCCGGTTCTTCTTGATATCGGCCAGACGCTGCTCGCTAGATTTCATATACTTCTTAAGCATTTTCTCAAAACCGGGGTCTTTTCTGTACGAAGATCTCTTTTGTTGAGGCGCGGGCTCCGTTGTTTGCTTTATTGAAACCGCAAATTTACCATCGTCTTTAACGCTGATGATTTTAACATCAACAACCTGTTCTTCAGCTAGAAAATCCCGGACATCCTTAACTAAAGAATGATCAATCTCAGAGATATGAATCATCCCTGAGCTTCCGCCTTCTAGTTCCAAAAATGCGCCAAAATTTGTTATCTTAACGACTTTGCCGGGAACTATGTCTCCGATTTCCAAGTTCTGTTTTTTCGCCTCACTATTCAAGATTGCCTGATTATCGCAGGCGTATTATTAATTGTCAAATCCTATAGAAGCGAGCCAACCCTTGCGAAAAGTGGCGCGAATACAAGGGCCACAATAGTCATTACTTTGATCAAAATGTTCATTGATGGTCCGGCCGTGTCCTTAAAGGGGTCTCCAACTGTATCTCCCGTAACCGCTGCTGCATGTATAGGTGTACCTTTACCCCCGAGGGCACCTTTTTCAATATATTTTTTTGCGTTATCCCAGGCGCCGCCGGAGTTGGACATAAAAATGGCCATTAAAAACCCTGTGGTTAAAGCTCCCGCCAGAAGGCCACCGAGGGCTTCCGCTCCCAGTAAAAGTCCAATGACGATTGGAGCGGCGATTGTCATGACCCCGGGGATGACCATTTCGCGAAGGGCGGCTGCAGTTGAAATGTCAATGCAGCGCTTGTAGTCAGGCTTGGCTGTGCCCTCCATAAGTCCCTTGATCTCTCTAAATTGTCGCCGGACTTCTTCGATCATTGAAAAAGCCGCGCGACTGACGGCCTTAATGGCCATTGAAGAAAAGAGAAAGGGGAACATAGCGCCGATAAAGAGGCCGACAATAACACGCACGTCGTTAATATCAATTACAAGGAGCGTTCCACCTGCTCCAGCCTCTTGGGAAAATGCTTTGAAAAGCGCCAGAGCGGTTAAAGCTGCCGAACCGATAGCGAATCCTTTTGCGATAGCGGCAGTTGTGTTGCCGACTGAATCAAGTTCGTCAGTTGTTTTGCGAACCTCTTCGCCTAAGCCGGCCATTTCAGAAATGCCGCCGGCGTTATCAGCTATTGGCCCGTAAGCGTCCACGCCAACTACAATGCCAGTTGTTGCCAGCATACCGAGAGCGGCTAAAGCTATTCCATAGACCCCGCCGCCAGGCATTGCCGCCTCGCCGCTGTAATAAGCGCCGAAGATAGCTCCGGCTACTACGAGAACCGGAATGGCGGTGCTCTTCATGCCGACAGATAAACCCTCTAAGATATTTGTTGCCGCGCCCGTTTTTGACGCTTCGGCAATTTGTTTAACGGATGAATACGCGTCAGATGTAAAAACTTCAGTGACAAAGCCGATAATCATGCCGGCTAAGGAACCGGAAAGAATGCAAAGCCCGAACATAAGCGGTGACCCGGGCCCAAGTATCAAATAGATAACGCCAAACGAGCCTGCGGTGGTAAGGATGGCTGCGCTATACGTTCCTCTATTTAGCACGGTATGTAAATGAGAGTCGTCTGACGAAGCCTTCACAAAAAATGTCCCGATGATTGAGGCGACGATTCCGAGCGACGCAATTGCAAAGGGAAGAATAGCGCCGTTTGCGCCCAAAAGAATAGCGCCCAATGTCATCGGCGCGATAATCGATCCAATATATGATTCGAAGAGATCGGCACCCATACCGGCGACATCACCAACGTTGTCACCAACGTTATCGGCTATAACAGCCGGGTTCCGGGGATCATCTTCGGGAATGCCGGCCTCAACTTTTCCAACCAGATCCGCGCCGACGTCAGCAGCTTTTGTATAAATACCGCCACCGACACGCGCAAAGAGCGCGATTGAGCTGGCTCCGAGAGCGAATCCATTAATAATTTCATAAGGTTTTGCAAAGTCTTTGAAGATAAGGTAGAAGATTCCGAGACCCAGGAGGCCCAATCCAACCACAGACATGCCCATAACCGCGCCGCCTCTGAAAGCTACAGTTAAAGCTTCGCCTATACCTTTAGTGGCTGCTTGTGTAGTGCGGGAGTTAGCTTGAGTGGCAATCCTCAGGCCGACAAAACCGGCCAAAGCTGATAGAGCGGCCCCAAAAACAAACGTTACGGCTGTATATGGACCAACCCCGAAAGCGATTACTATTGCCATGCCTATGACAAAAAAGACTAAAGTACGATACTCGCGAGATAAAAATGCCATTGCGCCGTCTTGAATGGCCTTCGACAATTCACGCATTTTCTCGTTACCTTGATCGGCCTTCAATACTAACTTGGCCAGGTATAGCGCATACAACAAAGCCAGCACGCCGGCCGCTGGTCCCAATAAAAGCAAGATATTCTCCACTAAGCCCCTTCTTCCTTCGAATGCCTCAAATTAACTACGCTATTATAGCAGAGAAAAAAGCGGTCGCAAGCTCATCTTCGCAGGTTCTCTTGGTGTTCTCTAAACCATCCATGCCTTTGGAATAAAAAGTAGTTGATAGGTTTTTATCGCAAAGCGATCTGTCATGCCCGCTATATAGTCTACGACCTTTAAAGAGATGTCGTCTTCAGCTTCGGGTTGAAACTCCAGAGGCATCTCTCCGGCGTTTTCCAGGTAATATTCAAATAGCGCCGTTAAGATCATCCCGGCTTTCTCGTCCTCGGTCTTGGCAATGGAGTCGGTATATACGTGTGCGAAGAGAAAGTCTCTGAGCTCATTCATAAGCCGCCAGCCGTTCGGGCTCAACTTTATCTCGGGTCTGTCATTGCTGGCAGCAATCAAATCTGTAACCATTCCGCTGATACGCAGGCCATGGTGACGGCCGAAATAGTCCACTGGTTCCTTCGGTAGATCGGCTTCGCTTATGATTCCACCGCGGACCGCGTCATCTATGTCGTGATTAATATAGGCTATCCGGTCTGATATCTTGACTATCTGTCCTTCAAGGGTGATCGGCTTGGTTTTTCCGGTGTGATTCAAGATGCCGTCCCGGACTTCAAATGTCAGGTTGAGCCCTTTCCCTTCATATTCAATACAGTCGACCACTCTCAGGCTCTGCTCATTGTGGTGGAAGGGTTTTCTTAATTTACCAGTGGCTCGTAGAGCTTCTTCACCTACGTGACCGAAGGGCGTATGACCGAGATCATGGCCGAGCGAAATGGCTTCTGCAAGATCTTCATTGAGCGACAACGAACGCGCGATCGTTCGGGATATCTGGCTGACCTCCAGAGTGTGGGTTAGGCGGGTCCGGTAGTGATCACCTTCAGGCGCCAGAAAAACCTGGGTCTTATGTGTCAATCTTCGAAATGCTTTTGAGTGGAGAATTCTGTCTCGATCACGTTGATAGCAAGTTCGAAGCGGACAGGGTTCTATTTCAGTCGTCCTGCCTTTGCTTGCCGTTGACAGCTGCGCGTATTTAGAAAGTTGTTCTCTTTCTTTTTGTTCACTCGCCATACGAGGGTTCATGGTTAGCAGTATAAGCGAAACCCCGGTTGAAAAAAAACGACACTCTACCACCAGAAGAAGTTTAACCAGGAGCGCCCGAGGTAAAAATTGCATAGATAGCAGAGAACGCCAAAGGCAAAGCGGCTTTTGAGATCTTAGAAAGAGGGATTTACGTGGCTTTATCTAGAGAACAACATTTTGATATGTATTATTACCTACTTTTGGGCCGGGCCTTAGAAGAACGCCTGGAAACACTTTATAAACAGGGAAAGATTCCCGGGACGATTTACCAGGGAAGAGGCCAAGAGGCTTGTTATGTCGGTAGCGCCTATGCGTTGGAGCCAGGCGATGTCATCGCTCCGACCCACAGAGACATGATTGCCATGTTGCCGCGTGGGATGGATATCAAGCTAATCCTCGCGCAGCACTTAGCGAAAGCGACCGGGCCGACAAAAGGGCGCGGAGAAGATAACTTTCTCGGCGATCTATCGCGAGGTATTTTTACAACGGTGAGCATGTTGCCAGATTTTTATCCGGTAGCGGCCGGGGCCGCCTTGGCATTCAAAATTCAAGGAGAAAATCGCGTTGCCCTGGCGTATTGCGGTGAAGGCGCGACTAGCCGTGGTGACTGGCATGAAGCTCTTAACTTTGCGGCCGTTAAAACTTTGCCGGCCGTTTTCTTCGTCATAAATAATCAATTCGCGTTCTCAACCCCGGTGGAAAAAGAGATGAAAACCGGGAGCGTGGCCAATCGGGCTTCGGCTTACGGCATGCCTGGCATAACTGTCGATGGCAACGATCCCGTAGAGGTTTTTGAGGCAGTGAAAAAAAGCGTCGACCTCGCGAGGGAAGGAAAGGGTCCGAGCCTGATTGAGGCTAAGACTTTAAGAATGAAAGGCCACACGGGCCACGATCCATTTACCTACGCTCCATCCGGCCTTATTGAACAATGGGAAGAAAAAGATCCCATCATTAGATTTGAGGCTTTATTGCGTGACGAATGGCAACTCACCGATGGTGAAAAACTACAAATAGAAAAAGAGATACAGCTGAAGATAGAAGCGGCGGTCGCGTTTGCCGAAGCAAGTCCGCTTCCAGATCCAAATGAGGTGACAAAAGATGTCTATCTCTGAGCAAAAAGCTGCCCAAGGCCTGACTTTTCAAAATGAAGAATCAACTTATCTTCAAGCCATATCACAGGCATTGGGCGAAGCCATGAGGGAAGACGAGACCGTAATTCAGATTGGCGAGGACATTGGGGAATTCGGAGGCGCCTTCAAGGTGACAAAGGGTTTGATAGAAGAATTCGGAGAAGATCGAGTGATTGACACGCCGCTCTCCGAGTCAGGTTTTATCGGCGCCGCGGTTGGCGCCGCCTTGATGGGCCTGCGACCAGTCGTTGAGGTTCAGTACGCTGATTTTCTTTCCTGCGGGTGGGACCAGATAGTAAATGTGGCAGCCAAAATTCATTACCGTACAGGTGACCCTGTGCCGATGGTCATCAGGGCCCCTTCGGGCGCAGGGCTGCGAGCCGGGCCATTTCATTCGCAGAGTCCCGAGGGCTGGTTTGCTCATGTACCAGGTCTTAAAGTCGTCTGCCCGGCCACACCATTTGACGCTAAAGGTTTATTGAGAAGCGCGATAAAAGACCCAAATCCCGTTATATTTCTGGAGCACAAATACCTCTA
>JAUWRD010000189.1 GCA_030610765.1 Actinomycetes bacterium | reverse complement strand
ACGCGCATCTATGTTCTTATTCTTCCTTGCCAGCCTCACCGGACTGTACTTAAAGGTGCGTCACTAATATATCAGAGCAATTGTTGCGATTCAAGGCATAAGTTGTTAGTCAAAGACCTAAGCGGGAAAAATATAGCTATTCCTATATAATAAAATGAACAGACAAACGAAGAGCCGTTGAGCGTTTGTTGAAGAAGAGGGGTTTTGAAGACGAGCGGATCAACCAAAGTAGACACAATTTGTGGAATTTGCCCCGCCGGTTGCTGGGTTACCGCGACCATGGCCGACGGCAAGCTAATTAAAACAGAGGCACGCGTTGGACACCCGTTGGGCATGATCTGCAAGCTTGGCGAGCATTCACCCGAAATGGTCTACTCTCCTGATCGCATAAAGAACCCTTTGAGACGCATCGGACCAAAGGGAACATACGATTTTGAACCTATCTCCTGGGACGATGCCTACGAAATAATAACTACGAATTTGATTAAGACAAAGAAAACATTTGGTCCGGAAGCTACCGCTATATATACCGGTCGAGGCAGCTTTGATCTGGCGCTATGCGATGTTTTTCAGCCCAAAGATACTGTGGTCTCTTCAGCTTCGAGCCTTCTATTTCCTTTTGGCTCGCCCAATACTTTTGGCGTGGGCGCACTTTGTTATGTTTCCTTTGCAATGATCGCGCCGCATGTAACCATGGGCGGGATGATGGTGAATATGGATTCAGATATTGACCAGGCTGAATTGATCGTTGTTTGGGGATCCAACCCGGCTACTGATTCACCGCCCCTTGCTCATCAGCAGATACTAAAGGCTCGGCAAAATGGCGCTGACGTTATCGTTATTGATCCGCGCCACAATGAAACAGCTAAGGAGAGCGGCGGCCAGTGGGTTCCGATACGTCCTGGAACAGATGGGGCTCTGGCGCTCAGCATGATCCAAGTGGTGATCGAAGAGGAGCTCTTTGATGAAAAATTTGTTGCTGACTGGACTGTCGGCTTTGATGATCTTGTTCAGTACACCAAACACTTTCGACCAGAGGCCGCCCAGGAAATAACAGGCGTCCCGGCTGACACGATTCGAGACCTGGCCCGGCGTATTTGCCAGGCTCGAGGCACGAGTCCAGTCATGTATACGGGTCTTGAATATTCCAGCAGCGGTGTTCAGACTATTCGAGCCACGATGATTCTCTGGGCGCTGGCGGGCCAACTTGATGTCCCCGGCGGGCGTGTTTTTCGGATGGCGCAAAATACATTCCCGATAAACAAAGACGCCTTGATTAGTAATCCCGATGTTAAGAAAGCCATCGGACGCGATCGTTTTCCTGTTTACAGTTTATATCGCGGCGAATCTCACGCGATTGAGCTTCCAAAGGCTGTGCTTAAAGGAAGGCCTTATTCAATTAAATCATTGATCATTCAAGGTGGTTCGATAATAACCGCCTGGCCTGAACCTGATGTTTGGCGACGGACTCTCGATAAACTTGATTTTCTGGTGACGATAGACAGGCAGCTTACCGCAGACGCGGCTTACGCCGACATTGTCTTGCCGGCAACAACCGGGTACGAGAACACTTCATATATGGTATACGGTCCGATATTTAGCATTCGAGAAAAACTTATTGAGCCCGTCGGTGAAGCAAGAAATGACCTGTTGATCATGGGAGAGCTAGCCAAACGCCTTGGATACGGAGACCGTTTTCCACAGAGCGAAGAGGCTCTACTAGAACACGTTCTTAAAGACTCGGAATTCACGCCCGGCGACGTGCGAGCAGACGGGGGCTCGGTCATGCTGCCCACCAGAATGATGGAGTATAAGAAGTGGGAGAAGGGCTTGCTGCGTAAAGACGGAAAGCCGGGATTTGACACGCCCTCCGGTAAACTTGAAATTGCCTCGAGCGTCTTAGAGGAACACGGGTATGATCCTCTTCCCGTTTATACTGAACCAAAAGAGGGTCCGCTGAGTTCGCCTAACCCCAATTATCCGCTGGTCTTTAGCTCAGGGGCGCGAGTCAAAACCGACTTTTGCTCACAACATCATGGAATAAAGGGTCTACTTAACAAAGCGCCCGGACCGATCGTGACGATTAACTCAAAAGACGCGAAAAAACGCGGAATCAAAAATGGCGCCGCGGTCGACGTAATCACTCTTCGCGGACGAGCTCGTTTTCGAGCCCGTGTCACCAATGACATTGTCGAAGGCGCCATCGACGCGAATATGGGAGGTGGCGGTCCAGTGGGGCCGGATGCTTGGAAAAACTGCAACGTCAACACCTTAACCGATCTTGATCTACATGATCCTATTTCTGGTTTTCCAGTCTACAAATCGCTCCT
>JAUWRD010000199.1 GCA_030610765.1 Actinomycetes bacterium | reverse complement strand
GACCTACTTCAATGAATATGATTACTACAATGAGCGGGTATATGACATTGAAGACCATGACGTAAGCGACTATGAGGTGGCTTGGCGCAAAGCGCGGGAGTGGGATTACAACAGTGATGGACCCATTGCCTTGGGCCTAGTTTATAAAAAAGATGCACCAAGTTTCGACTCGAATTTCAAGAACATGGGAGGCAAAACATCGGACAGAAGTGAAGCGATAAAGAGCTTCCTTGAAGACAACAAATAGGGGATGTGACTTAAATGGACAAGTATATTTGCACAATATGTGATTACATTTATGACCCGGCACTAGGGGACCCCGATAGCGGCGTGGCGCCGGGAACGTCCTTCGAAGATGTTCCGGACGACTGGCTTTGCCCGGAATGTGGCGCCGATAAAAGCGCGTTTGAGGTAGTGGCTGCTTAGGGCTTGCTCGATTGCACAGCTCATATCGGTCGCTGTCCCCATTAACTCTATTAACTAACGGCCCCTTGGTGCTGGCGCTTTGGAAGTCAAGATGTTACTATCATGGCTTGACCACTATCTTTAGCGAGAAGCAACCAATGAAACAATCATTAAAACCGATATTGAGATTCTGGCCGTATCTTCTTCTGACGACGGTTGTGGCTTCCATAGCATTGATGGGCCTGAGTGTATACTTCTCCAAAGCCCCGAAGAAGCACTTGGTTGAGAAGAAAATTGTACCTGAGCAAAAACGTGACCGCTCTAAGGTAAGCCAAAAACCCGATAAAGCCAAAAAGAAAATTGATACGCGCGAGGTCGAGATATTTCTGGCGGACGCTCAGGCGGATAAAACAAGCGTTGTTCTGGAAACGACTTTGACTGTCGATGAAACGATAGAGGAAGAAGTCCCAACGCCGGTAGGTCTGTCTGTATTGGAGCCTGAGCCAGAGCCTGAACCCGGGTCGGAGCCGGCAGACGCGCCAATGCCCGTGCTCGCCGATACCCCGACGCCCGCGTTAGAATCTATACCAAAGCAACAACAGGGGCCAAAACCTAAGGAGCAGCCGAAGTCAGAACCAGGCGAGCTCGGACCTCTTCCGCCTCCACCGGCGCCAACATCTGTGCCACCTTTGGCTATTATCTCGGATACGGTCTTAACCGCCGAGCAAGCGGAGTCGCTTCAAGGTCTTTACCCCGGTATCTCAGCAGGCTGGACAATCAAAAGATATAATGAAACCGCCACCTGGTTTTTTGATCGGTACGAGAAATGGGGCAGGGGAAAAGAGACGCCACTGGACGCTTTTATAGACTTTATTCGAGCCCTCGACGGGGAAAAACCCGAAGCGAAAAGATCGTCTCCCAAGAGCTGGTTGAAACTATGGCGTACGGAATCGGCCAAGCATCAAGTTTCAGATACCGACTCCGACTTAGAAGACGACTAGGCTCGGAGTTGTGGTCAGAGCCTCATGAGCTCGACTTCATCCCGCCGTATAGCGTGAAATATATATTGATAAGCCACGTATTAACGCATATTGATCGGAGGAGGTAAACAGTATGGATCTCAAAGATTATCGCAAAGCGATCAAGAATGTCGATGTCTCGGTTGGTGAATCGATATGTATTATCCGGGAACTTCAAAATTTAAGCCAAAATGAGCTTTCAAGCTTGACAAAGATTCCGCAGTCAACGATTTCTGCCATAGAAAACGATAGGGTAAATCTGGGGGTTGAGCGGGCGAAGATTTTTGCTCGGGCGCTTAAGTGTCACCCGGCTGTCTTCCTCTTTCCGGGCTGGGATATCAATAAAGAATCTGTGGCCTAAACCTTATGGCGTTTCTTCTGGTTGCAGCACCGATTAACACTCTTTTTTTGCTGTTTTTCAATGATCCAGACTATTCGCGTCGAGAATACCCCTATGTGGATTAGTCCAGAATCAACAACCGAACACACGTTTGCTTTTCCATCCCTTGTTTGCTAGTATTCACATAACGACCTCCATCTATTCTGTGTATTGACACGTTACACGTTACAGACTAGGATAAACGAAAGTAATCAAATCCTTTAGGCGCTAGTCTTGCCTATTTTGGCTATCATTGAAAG
>JAUWRD010000052.1 GCA_030610765.1 Actinomycetes bacterium | reverse complement strand
GTGAGAGTGGGTGTGTATATATATTTAGGCACCCAATTTAATTTCTCACTCACTTAACGATTACTGCAATTGTCTTGAACAGAATGTTAACTTTGACCAAAAACACTTTCTATCTCTCAATGTCTAGAAAAATGATTTCTTCTGCAGAAAATGGGAATACAACTGTTGAGAAGCGATGTAAGTCGATTGAGTGGTGCCGAGAGCATAAGCTGCGTGTGTCGCAGTCCACTTAGATCGCAGCGCTTCTCTTTTCATAAAATATAGATAGAGACAACCTGCGTTATTTCACCGTATCTTTCTTTATAACGCCGGAAATGACCCAGCGAAAGACGCCCCGCACACTTTGCGCACACTTTTCTTTTCGGTCATCGGAAGAGTTAATGCCAACGGACAATATTATTAGCAACGGCTGTTCTTGGGGCAGGTCCTTGATTCTCGGTAAAGCATAGCTTAATCTGTATTATACAAGCTAGAACAACTCGGGGAATTTATGCTTAGGCTCGAAAATAAAAAACTTGAATGGGGTCTCAGCGCCTTGTTTGGGATTGTGTCAATCGCGATCATGATGGCCGCTTTTTTTTACTTCAATAATCAGGGCAGCAAAGTTGTCCAGGAACGCACCGACAGAGATGTTTCCGACAATGGTCCAGTCAAATCGCGGAGGAAACAAGATGCAGTCGTTGAGCTTGACGATGTCGAAAAAGTGCATTCGGATATAGTGAACTTGAGAGCCAGCTTGAAAGATCAGAAAGGAGATCTCCCTGACAGTGAGTTAGGCCCGTCTTCACCCGATAGCCTAGAGTTGGCTGTGTTTTCAAAGTCGCCACGAAAACCGCTTGCGCCAGGTGGTGGGTCAATTCCTAGTAGCGCTTCACCCGAGCCTGATGAATTAGTCGGAGATGACGATCTTTTTCCTTCGCCCAGTCTACGTCCGTCCGAAATGCCTGACGATCTCCTGCCTTCGGTCGATGTGCCTCCAGATGAGGCACTCACAGAAGAAACTTTATTGAGCTACACCGGCGATACTATTAGTGAAAGAGATGAGGCCGTCACTCTTAGAGCTGAGCTTTCTGAGCCGGACGCACCGGGTGGAGATCTAAGTGGAAATGAAATTGTCTTCACTTTATCAGATGGGATCCGTACTCAGTTGGCAACAGCCATAACTGATCCAAAGGGAAGAGCACAAGTTTTAACTCCCATTTCATTACCGGCCGGTTTCTATAATATCAAGGCCCAGTTTGTAGGCGATAACCACTATCTAGGTTCATCAACAGAGGTTCCTTTTGTGGTCTGGGAGGCAATTGCGGGCCTGAGCATACACGGCCGGGGTCGGCTTACAGAAGAAAGTGAAAAGGCTAGCTTTAGCTTTTCTGTGGAGTACACAAAAAAAAGCGATGCGCCGCTAGGGAAAGTGCAACTTGTAGATAAAAGCGGAAAGTCAGACCTAGACATCTACGCTGAAGGCTTCAATTGGCTCATAGTAACAGCAGATAATTTGGCCCTGCTCCAAGGCTCGGCCAGCCTGAATGGAAAGAGCGGTTTCTTATTCGAGTTGCTAATCGCTGATAACGGCACACCTGGAAAAGGAAAAGATTTCTTTGAGCTAAGCATCTATGGTGTACCGGTTGCTTCCGGCTTAATTGACAGCGGTAATATTGTCGTCAATTAAATACTAATTAGGCGGATCACGTCACGAAATGCGCATACACAGTTACGCGATTGCCGACATGACCGGCAAACAACCAAGTAGATTTTCTAATCCGTGAGTCGGGGGCTCGAATCCCTCCGGGCGTTCATATGACTACCTGGGAATACGGCGAAAACTAACGCCGTAAATGGCCCAGCGAAAGACACCGTGCGCACACTTTTCATGACGCACACTTTTTTATGGACATTTGAGGGACCAATGCCAACCGTCTAGTGTCTCGTTGATTTGCTCTAGTGGTGTGATTGATAGACAAATATTAGGTAATCTTATTTCAAATCTACTATGGAAAACGGACACATGGGATTCAGGTATAATAGTTGAAAGAGCGGTTGCTTATTTTTTTTCATGAATCCTGGCATATGAGCGCAAATCAGATTATTGAACGACCTAAAATATGTTCTACGAGACTTCTGCTTGACCGGTCTACGTAGGCATAAGTGAGTCCAGACGTTATGCTTAGTAAATAATCACATGACGAATCTAAACAATTTTCGCTTTGTAGAGAGCCTCGTAGCTAAAGCACGAGCGCAGTACAATGCTCACGCAGCAGAGAAACGAGCAGATATTGATACGGTCTTCACGCTGTTGTGCGATATCGTTAATAACATTCACAATCTTTATAGCGAGGAACAGTTAAAAGATAGCCAGGTAGAAGCTGCGCTTTTCTTAACGGACACAAGAAAGAAAAAAAACAGCGGCCCCAATAAAGAGACTGCTGTTTGTGTCAGTTAATACTTTAGCTGAACCTCGAGATTATGGCGCAGCAATGGTATATGTGATTCTAGCTCGAGCGATATTAATAAGTGCGGGACTAGTCGGTTCTAAGAGACCCTTCACAAAATACTGTTTTGTGGCATTATTGATAAGCGGGTTGGTAATAGTGGTCGTGGCTAGATTTCTCCAGGTACTAGAATTATCGGGAGCCAACTTTGTTGCCATCTGAGTGAACGCACCTGATTGTGACTGGACATCGGTGGCGGACAAAAGAGATGCTCTAAACTTGGAACTGCCAGAGACTTCAGGGCGACCCAGAACCTCTACCTTGGTCACTCTTGCCCCATTAGGTAGCTGTACTGGTGCCACTCCCCCCGTGCTATTAAACCTCATATAGGAATCTTTGCTTTCGTTACCACCTGCTATGGGAGCAAACGCAGCTGCAGGAATTGTAAGAACCCTTCTCTTTGTTGAGTATTTAATCTTTGAGCCATTGATAGACTGGACGTGTTCAGTACGGATAGCCCTTTTGCCTATCTTTCCTCTTTTTACTGCTCTTGGGGCAATCCTATCGGTCGTTACAGCCTTATTACGGATATCAGCAGACCTAATCGAATGGTCTCTGATTTCTTTTGTGCCGATTGAGTTGGCCATTAAAGCTAGTGCAGGCATTGCCACCATAAGTACAAGGGAGAAGACCGCTATATAGGTCATGATTCCCTTAACCATGAGTCTTTTTACTGTCTGTCTTTTCATGTCAAACACTCCTTTTTTTGTCTAGTGCCTTTCGTCAAAGCCGCTGTCATCTTTTGTCCTAAAGCTTATAACCAGACTATTAGTGTCCCGGAGAAGTATACGTATACTCGATCAAAATATTACCTGCTTTTAAGTCGGTGTTAGTACCAGTTAAGTTTACGATGACATAATAAGCATTATTAAGATTGTCGATAGTGCTGTAATCAATAGTGGTATCAACAGCCGTTTGCCAAAATCCAGCGTTACCGGATGGATTAGTGCCGGCCATGGAATACCCAACAGAGTTATTGCTCACTACCATCCGCAGGCCACTATCAGTATAAAAGCCACTATTGTCAAAATGCTTGTATTGAAAACGGGTGACTTTAGCTCCGTTGGGCAGGTTGACGGGAGCGTGAAAGGTGCCACCCCCCGAAAGGGTGTCGCTACGCGTGAAAGCACCGTCAATGTCGCGTGTTAGTGCTGCCGCTGGGATAGACAAGTATCCGATCTTAGTGAAGTACTTTATTTTAGATTCAGAGATAGCCGCTCCACTAGCGATATCGGCGTTTTTAATTGACCCATCACCGATATCAGCGCTTTTCACATGGCCATCCTTAATGTGGTTGCCTCTGACCGCCCCATCAGCAATTTTTCCGTACCTTACAGCTTTAGGCGCTATCTTGCCGGTTCTAACTGCATTCTTAGCGATGTCACGGTAAGTTACTTCTCCGTTGATGATCTGACGACGACCGACAGAGTTTCTAGCTGCCAAAACAGCCATAGCGGGCATAGCCACCATTAGCACAAGGGCAAAAACTGCTGCATAAGTCATAATTCCTTTAACCATAAGTCTTTTTACTGTCTGTCTGTTCATTGATAACACTCCTTTTTCTCTCTCTGGTTACTGGACATAGACGTACTTTAGATTAGTTTTTAAAAGACACCCCCTAATGCCCGAAAAGATTAAAGTTATTTGTATAGATAGAGAATGTTAGCGATGAGTGCTTAGGCTTTGAGGACAAATGCTTGTTGGTCAAGGCTGCGATAAGCTAACTGCTTGATTATACAGGGGATATAAGGGATGGGTCAATTTTGCCGATAACTATTAAGCCCCCGCAATTCCCCACCAGGAGTGCCCCTAGGCTGCGGGGGTTTTTTATTTGACATCCGCTTGACTTAGACGTCTTTATGGCGAAACGTACTCATAGGTAATTCTGACTGTTCCAACCCGAATATTGTTTCCTGATATTCCATACATTCTCATTTGAACAAAGTACCCATATTGCGTGTTGTCGATAATCGGGCTAGCGATTGAAGTAGCTTCAACTGTTTGCCACGTTGGTGTTACGGTATTTGAATATACTGTTGAAATTGGCTCATTCGCCGATGCGGGCGACCATCTATAAAGCATGGCCCGAGATTCATAGGTTCCGTCATTATCGTATGAGTCATACTCCATCTTAGTCATGACCGCTCCATCTGGCAGCATAACTGGGGCATCAGCATAAGTAGGTGATGAACCAATTCCATATGCCCACCCGTCTTCCAGATAGAAATCATAGTTGCCTCGTTTAGATAGAGCAGATGCCGGTATGGCAAGAATCTCTGTTTTGGTCGTTTCATGACTATGACTTGCTGCTGCGTAATTAGTGTTTGATTGAGCCTTTGTATAGTAGTCAGTGTTATGGTTGTGCCCGATGGCTGAATATTCGGTATCATGATCATGGCTGCTTGTTGAATAACTAGTATCGTGACTATGAGTTGAAGAAGCAAAAGCGCTGGCATGTGAGCCATCTAATAGATCAGCGTTGAGGCCAATCCGATTGATCTTTGAAGCCGATATGTTCGCATCGCTCGCAATATCGGCGTTAACGATTGTGCCGTCTTTAATATGACGACCCCGTACTGCTCCATTAGCAATCTTTCCTCGCCGTATTGCTCCTTTTGCAATGTCATCAGCCTTTACTTGGCCATTTATGATGGCTCGACTATTAACTGAGTTCCGGGAGGCGATTAATGCCACAGCTGGCATTGCCACCATCAACACAAGTGAGAACACCGCCACATAAGTCATAATTCCTTTTGTTATAAGTCTTTTTACTGTCTGTCTGTTCATCTCAAAACACTCCTTTTTCGTTTTCTAGTTGCAGGACTCAAGACGTACATATGTTAGCGATGGGTGTGATGGCTTTGAGAGTTAATACTTGTTGGTCAGTGGTACGAATACTAACCGCTTGATTATACAGGGGATACAAGAGATGGGTCAATTGATAAAGCTGGCCTTTAAGTTGAACGGGGTGTTAAACTTTGAGTCTACTAAAAAGCGCCCATTAATGGCTCAAAAAGTGACCGCACTTTAAGCCCAAACGATGTGACTGCACCTACAATGACAGCCGCAATTAATGACGTCATAATGGCATATTCAACCGCGGTTGCACCACGTTCATTAGAGAGATCTTTTAACAAAAGCTTAAGCATTTTCAAAGCACTTTCATCATTCGATTTCTTAATACACAATAATTATAGCTCCTAGCTGGCTTAATGTAAAGAATATCAAGCGTTTGTCGAATCAATCGATGCTTCTACAAAAAGCTCAGCTTTCCTAAAGTATGTTTATTGCCGATACCTATTAAGCCCCCGCTAAACTAACCAGGGTTCACACTCCGTAGCGGGGGTTTTTTATTTGACATCCGCTTGCTTTAGCAAGACCGGTGCTTTAGTGATTGAGCGCTTTGTCGTACATTGGCATACTATACATGTAGTATTGTTAGATAAAGGAGTGAGACAGTGGAAAAGCTGACACGAGAAAGAAGATCATACTCACCTGGCCCGCTTGGCCTAGGAAGCCTAGAGTTAGACGTGATGCTTTTTATTTGGAAACGTGAAGAAAACGGAGAAAACTCGACTACGGTAAAAGATGCGTTTCGAGTTTTTTATGCCCACAATGACCTGACCTATACGACCGTTAGGACAGTATTCCATAGGCTTGAGAAAAAAGGCACCTTCAACGGTTGGCTCCGCCACATAAAACAAAAAGGACGTTCTACTATCACTCAACACGATCAAGAAAAGAAGTTGGCGAGCAAATGCTTGACTGGGTTGTCACTGAGTTTTTTGATGGTTATTTCACGAGCACGTTGATTAGCCAGGAGAGTCTTTAGTTTCGCCTAGATTGGCGCCTAACCTCTAATAGGTTGAAAACCTACCTTAGGCCGCAAGCCTGTTTAACAGACATCATAACCCCTGGTAAATAGACTAATGAGAGCGATTGCAAGAGGCTTGACCAGGCAATCAGCCCAATTCGGGGCGAAGAAGATTTAATGTCAGTTCGTGCTCAACTCTGTCAGCTATCAAATCTGTTCCAGTTTCATTAATCACCTTTTCCAATGGGTCTCTTGGTTGCCAATATACTGAGAGCTAGGTCTTTGCTATAATCGATTTTTAAAGACTAGCTGATTCCTTTTTGGAGCGCCCGCGACATTTTATTTCAGTTAAATCGTGGTCTCTTTTAGAACAGGCGGTCAATGAAACTAGCAAAATATAAGGGGGTAATTGATCTTGGCCGCGCTAAAGGTAGCAATATTTATTTTTGGATTGTTGGGGGTGGGAGCGTATCTTGCGCCCCGATTCAAGCAGGAGACAGATGAATCTGGAAAAGTCGGTGTTCCCACTACTCCTAATACCAGCATCTTTTATGGAGTTGGATTTCTTTTAATACTCTTAGCTTTTTTGTCAGCCATACATATTATTCCCGCGGGGCATAGAGGTATCGTCTTCAGCCAAGTGACCGGCATAAAAGGCTACAAGCTAGATGAAGGTTTTAACATTGTCACACCTCTAGTTGACCGCGTTATAGTGTTCGACGTTCGAATTCAAAAAGAAGACGCGGTTGGCGCTGCTTCTTCAAAAGATCTTCAGAACGTGAAAGTCGAGGTGCTAACCAATTACCATGCTGACGCGAAAACGGTCAATCTCTTGTATCAGAGAATTGGGACGATGGAGATGGTAAAATCAAAAATCATAGAGCCGGGTGTTCAAGAATCTGTTAAGGCTGTGTCCGCTGAGTTTACGGCTGCCGAGATTATTCAAAAACGAGCCAAAGTCAAACAAAGAACGTTTGATCTGCTTGCTAAGCGATTTAAAAAATATCACTTGGTCTTAACAGATATCTCATTAGTCAACATTGAGTTTGATCCTCAGTATACACAAGCCATTGAGGATAAGGTTCGGCAAGCACAGATAGCCCTTAAGGAAGAAGTGATAGTCGAGCAAAAAAAACATATAGCTCAACAAAGAATTGAGGAAGCCAGGGGCGATAAAGAATCCAGAATACTAAGAGCTCAAGGCGTCGCTGAGGCCAACACGCTCCTTGAACGAAGCCTGACCTCTAATGTTCTTAGACAACGCTGGATATATAAATGGAACGGAGAATTACCTACTTATTTGGCTGGGAACGAGGCGGGAAATATCATTCAAATCCCGCCCCCCGAATAAGTTAAGTTATCAAGGTTCGAGCATCAAAAGCTTGCTTAAATCCTTTACTAGCTCTGTAATATTTGCTACGTTTTCATACATGCGAAAGCTTGCTTTACTGCCAGCCGTATAACTTCTGCGGTTAAGAACCAATCAATCAAGGTTGATATATGCAACAAGAAAATTGGAGGCCATCATCATATCGTTTTGTAGATACATTTTACGAAATATCAACTGACGCCAGCTATACAGGGGAGATCTCAATCACCTTCGCTTATGATGAGTCATCGATTTCAGGTCCGGAAGAAGACCTGCAAATGTTTCACAAAGAAGGCAATGATTGGGTGCCGATTCCCACAACAGTTGATGCAGAAAATGACAAGGTTACAGGGCAGAGCTCATCCCTCTCAAGTTTTACTTTTGGACCGACATCTCCGGCTACTGGAATGAACACAGAGTCACTATTTTTGGCCGCTCTATTCATGCTGGGAGCAGGACTTGCAGGCGTGGCAACAGGGCGGACCTACCTGGTGAGCGTCAAGCGATAACAAGAAAGTTATTCTGAAATTCCCCGGCGTTTGCGGTCAATATTTTATCTAGCTTCATAAAAACAGTTTTGTCTCGCCCAGGACTGCTATTGACCAGAGGGTCGAGAGTCGGGGGCTCGAACCCCTCCGGGCGTTCATATGACTACCTGGGAATACGGCGAAAACTAACGCCGTAAATGGCCCAGCGAAAGACACCGTGCGCACACTTTTCTTAATGGATACTAAAAGGATTAACGCAATGATTTATTTATTGACTTCAAACTTGTAAGAAAACAGCGGCCCCATTGAAGAGGCCGCTTTTATCTTTTGCCTGAAAGCTCAAAGTTTGTTCCCACCGTGATGATTAGCTAGCAAGCGTAAAAAACTTAAGTTATTTACTGATTGGTCGATATTATATAGTACGTCAAGCGAGCTGATTAACAGATAATATATGGATAAAATAAAGATCTTCATTTTAGACTCCGGCTTCTATTCCGAACAGGTGGATCAGCGCTGGGGTAATTTGTATTTTGAGAGGGGGCAAGGGTGAAGAATAAAGACAGTCGTATAGTCCAAGAACCTCGATCAGGCCAAGAACCTCGATCAGGCCAAGACCGTCGATCAGGCCAAGACCGTCGCTTAGTACAAGAATCTATATCAGGTCAAGACAGTCGTTCAGGTCAAGACCGTCGTTCAAGTCAAGACCGTCGATCTGAATAAAAGAAAAGCAGAACACCAGGCGAAGAACTAGTTGTCTTTTGCCAATACAAACTCCTACCTGCATAAACAGGATTAGCCAATTAGCTGGTGCGGGTTTTTGACTCTACTCCTTAAGCTCCTTTTCTCGCTTGACTTTGTGCTCAGTTGTGCTCAATCAGGCTCGTGAGCTGTGGCATGGTGGCAAAAATCGGATATGTTATCCGAGTGTCATATAGACAATCAGCTAGAATGAAAGAGAAGGTTACAACTAAGGAAAGGTCAAACATAATCACAAAAAACTCGCGCTCAAGACTGCTAGTATCTACAAAAGAAACTAGCCCCGAGGCGGACTAAAAAGAACTAACATCGGTTAATTGCTTAACTTAGCGAAAACCGACTAAGACCAAACAAGATCGCAAATAAGACCAAAAATATTTCTCAAACAACGACGTAATGCTGCATCAACCGTCGATCTTGTTTGTACTCCTCGCGTGACTGGAATATACACCTAGATCCCACAACGAGTTTAGTTCACAGTTTATCGGTGTTGGATGGAGGCTATGGTGAGATATTTTTATCGTCTGGTTCTTTTAACGGGCCTGCTTTTTACACTTCTCTTTTATAAACAAATGGCACCCGATCCTCCGTCAGAAGATACCGGTTTACCGCCTGCTCTAGCACAAAACACACAAAATTTGAATCCTGAGCTTACTCGAAGATTTGACGCTTACCGAACTTTTATTTTCAAGAATTACGGTGTTATCATAGAAATTCGTAGTGGTTTTCGAAGCTACGAGCAGCAAGCACAGCTTTATCGGACCCTGCCACGAGGCCGGGCCAATCCTCCGGGTACATCAAACCATGAAAAAGGCGAAGCCATCGATTGTACCAACTACTTGCCAGAGTATATTAAACATCTGGCCAATTTCGGCCTAAAATTGCCTTTTGCGGGCAAGGAAGATTGGCATATTGAAATGGTGGAAACCGGTGTCTTAAAGCTGAATCCAGACTAACTTGTCCATTAATGGTACTATACATGTAGTATTGTTCCATCGCAGACTCCATGCTATCTGGATGAGAATGCCTTCTACGTCAGAACGAATCCTGCTACAGATAAGCTGCAAGGCCCGAAATTAGTTGAGTACGTCAAGAACCATTTCGGAGATTAGGGTGTGGCTGACGCGCTACCCAGATTCGTCAGCATCCTGAGTCTTTTGCGCACACGTGCGCACAAGAGAACGACCAAAACCGGAAAACAAGAGCAAATATTAGATAGACCACTGAGTTTATTCTTGCAGTCAAGGGCATAAATTGGCGAATATCGGAGGAGATCGGCAAACAACCGAGTAGATTTTCTAATCCGAGAGTCGGGGGTTCGAATCCCTCCGGGCGTGCATATGATGAGCTGGGAAAACGGCGAAAACTAACGCCGGAAATGGCCCAGCGAGAGACCTCGTGCGCACACTTTTTCGTTAAGGGATCTATAAGTATTAATAAGATCTGTCTAATATCGTTAGCTTTGAATTCGTGGCCATTGATTTTCAGATAATGTGAGATTTGAATCCGCGACCTCAAAGGGATTGCGCTCTCCATCATCAGAGGCCTTCTATTTTTTATTTAAGTTCTACAAGAAAGCAGTCGATAAAATATCTAAGATGAAAACATTCATGCGCCATAACACAGAGGTCCTGGTAGTAGTTTCACTATTCGCAATTTTTGGGCTACTTAAAATCGTAATGGAGAACCAATTCGCCTTTTTAAACCTCTACTTTATTCCAGTGCTCATTTCTGGATATTTTCTAGGCAAAAAGAGGGCAATATTGAGCGCGATCGCAAGTGTCCTTCTCGCGATACTATTCTTGATAAATTGGCCTAATGAGCTGCTTGCGGCCAATGGACAGCTATATGGTAGTCTTAACATACTGGTCTGGGCCTGTCTCTTGGTCCTCTCAAGTATTTTGGTTAGTACACTCAATGAGAGCCGCCACATTCGCCAAGCCACGGCCACTCTGCATTTGCTGGAAAAATATATGCGAGACATCTCTAGCCAAGAAAACCATTGTGCCCGTGTTGGCCGCATTGCCCGAGCAATTGGGCAGGAACTAAAGCTCCAAACCAGGATGATAAATAGTATCGAGGCAGCCGGGCTTCTTCATGATATCGCTGATACGGAAGCGGGGCTGGACTTAATCTCTGACTGCTGCAGAGTAAATGGACGTGCCAAAAATCCTGCAATTGGCGAAGCAATTCCCATTTTGTCGCGTAGGCGCCGACACTCTAGCAAGTCTATCGGTACTAAAATCTTAAAAGTTGCCGACCTTTATGACACGGCACAGACAGCTGATAGTGATGGCAGTCTGCTTGACCTTGTCCACTATATAGAATCTCAAACCGACGAAGGCTCCACGGTTGTGATAAGA
>JAUWRD010000038.1 GCA_030610765.1 Actinomycetes bacterium | reverse complement strand
GCCAGCCCTTTGGGCAAACAGACAGAAAAGCCTGGCTTCGATCGCGCCTATGTGGGCGAGTGATCCCTGTTTTCACAGGGACATAGCTCGCCGATTTGATAAGTGAGGCTGTTTAATAATTCAAGGGAGCCATATTTATGCAGACGGAGGACCTTTTCTGTCGCGACTTCGAGCAACGTGAGCCGAAGCCGAATAAAGCGGCGGCGGCAAATTTGCTGTTTGAGCCGGGCTTCGGTGAGTTCAAATTTCGCCCCGCGTAATGAAGCGGAAGCCACAGTCGCGCAGCGGAGTCTTAGAAAAGACCCTCCCGAGGGCCTATTCTTTTTGTTTTAGCCGAAAAGCGCGCTCAACATCTCGTTTAGCGTCTTTTTCCGCTATTGTTCTTCTTTTGTCATGGAGTAACTTGCCGCGGGCTAAGCCCATTTCAATTTTAGCGATGTTGCCGCTGAAATAGAGCTTAAGAGGGATAAGCGTAAAACCGCGTTCTTTAGTTTTGCCGATCAACCGACGGATCTGGGCACGATGAAGCAATAGCTTGCGCACGCGTTCGGGTTCGTGAGCATGAGTCGTACCTTGCTCGTATGGGCTGATATGCATATTGTGCAGAAAAACCTCATTATTATCTACCCGCGCAAAGCTGTCTTTTAAATGGACCCTGTGGGCGCGCAACGATTTCACCTCTGTGCCGACCAGTACAATGCCGGCCTCAAAAGTTTCATCAACAAAATAATTATGGAAAGCTTTACGGTTGGTAGCGACAATCTCAATTTTTCGTGGTTCCACAAAAAAATTATATCAGAATAAGCATTTAACATAACCCACAGTATTGACTTGGGCCTTAAGCAATCTTGTAACTAAATCAATTGGTTGCTATATTATTTCGCTAAGGAGCCTGGAGATGATTGATTCATTCGATAAGAATAAAATAAGCTTAAGGATCGCCAAACAGCGGTTTCCTTTTCCGAATGAAGAGAAACCAGCGTGGCGGACATATGTTAATGACGGCAGCAACTCCTCGCCGGGTCTTCCAACCGTTGATGGCGATGTCCATCCGGACATACTGGTTATCGATAGGGCAACGACTACAAATAAATATTTAATGGCCGCGAGTGTGTGCGTAGATAAACCATCTTCGGAAGATATAATCATTTGGCTTCAAATTTCTAACGTTGTTGATTCCTTCTATGTGTTTGTGCCAAAAGGATATTGCCGGGAGGCTGCTAAGTTAGCCGGGGCCGGCAAGGTGCTTGTCAGCGGATTTCGACAGTTTGATCTTGCCGGCGAGTCAATAGAAATCAACGACTGTTTTTAGACTTCTCACATAAGCCTTTCCTCTTTTTCTTTTCTTGACAAATCTTGTTTGCGCAGGGTAAATTAGACTTATAATACGAACATATGTTCGTTATCTTACAGAGCCTGTTGGCTGATATTTGCAGGCAAACATTTTTTAACTAAAAGCGAGGTCTTTTGATTACAGAAATAGGTGAATCCATTATTGTTGCCGCTGTTTTTCGCGACAACTCGATTACACCACGGTCGTTTCTATGGCGTAGGCGTCGATATCGTGTCAATAAGGTTCTCGGTCATTATCATTATTTTAAAGGTGTTTACCGGCAAAATTGCTACAGCTTAAGTTGCGAGACTGCCGATATTTTTGAAGTCTCTTTTGACGCCGAGGATATGTCCTGGCGACTAGAGAGGGTCCATGTTGAAGGGTAGGGAAAAAACAATTATCCACTTGGACATGGATGCTTATTTTGCCTCGGTCGAGCAGCGTGATCACCCTATCTACCAGGGTCGACCAGTGCTTGTTTGTCATACAGATAGTGTAGACGGGGTCTTCGGAGTGGTGGCGGCTGCTTCTTATGAGGCCAGACCCTTTGGCGTTAAGTCAGGCATGTCGGTGTTTGAGGCAAAAAAGCTTTGCCCGAAAGGCATTTATCTGATGGGTGATTACAACAAATATTTGCACAACACAAAAGAGCTGGTAAAGATATGCGAGAGCTTCACCGATCAAGTGGAGGTATTTTCTATTGACGAGATGTGGCTTGATGTTACCGAAACTAAAAACCGATTCAAAGAAGATGCTGGTCGGATAGCCTACCGTTTGCAAACTGAGGTAAAGCGCAAGTTAGGTCTGTCTTCATCGATTGGCGTTGGCCCAAATAAGCTGGTGGCTAAGATGGCCGGGGAATTTCATAAACCGGGGGGCATCACGGTAATCAGGCCGAGTGATCTGCCTCAGATTTTAGCGCCCCTGCCGGTAAAAAAATTGTTCGGGGTTGGCCGGAAAATGAAAAAACATCTCGACCTTATAGGTGTCGCCACAATTGGTGATTTGGCCGAAGTACCCGAGGAGTATTTAAAGAAAAGATTTGGCGTTGTTGGCTTGTGGCTAAAACAAGCAGCCAAGGGGTTGGGAGATGGCGTTCTGGCATCTGGCCGCGGTTCGACATCTTTGATGGTCAAATCGTTTGGCCACAGCTCGGCTCTGGGAAGCGGGGAGGCCGACATAGATAAACTTTGCCAGATTTTACTTGGGTTATGCGAAGGTGTGACCCGGCGAATGAGGCGCGGAAAGTATCTTGGTCGAACAGTCACGCTTCGGCTTCGCCTGGCCAGATCGTTTGGTTTTACCCGCGGTCACACACTTTCAGGCGTTTCTGATATGATCGAAACAATTTATCCGGTTGCTCGCGCGCTTCTTTTAAAAGAACAACCGGTATTGGTAGAATATCCGGCTACTTTAATTGGCGTCAGTGTCTCAAACTTGCTCTTTGCAGAGAAACAACTGTCAATATTTGATTTGTTTGACGATCGATTTGTTCGACTAACGACAGCCGTTGATAATGTTAAGGATAAATATGGTGACCGGCTTATTACTCGCGCGGCCCTTCTTGATTGGCGTCGAAGATACCATGGTGTGGAACCGTCGCGACTTCACAAGCCATAGCTGCTGCTTAATTGAACTTTTCCTCTAAAGAAGCTAAAATCTTGAGCACCTAAATTATGAAGTTTTAAGAAGTGAGTAAAAGGAGTCCTGTAGTTGTCGAAGCGCCTTTGGCAAGTCATCTCGGTTATTGCTGATATCTTTTTTATCAATATTGGGATAATCGCGGCTTTCCTGATCCGGTTCAATGGCCAGCTTCCTGCTTTTAACTTTCAGGCCTATACAAATCTGGCGATCTTAATCAGCCTCATTCAAATTATGTTTCTATATGTATACGATCTATATAAGCCGGAGCGCACAGAAGGCTTAAGCAGTATTTTGACGTCCATAATCCAGGCGGTCACGATTGGCACCATCGTCATGGCCAGCCTCACTTTTTTTGTCAGGTTTTTCTCGTTTCCACGGTCAGTATTTATTTTGTCCTGGATCCTCCTGATATTCCTGTTGACGATCTGGCGTATGATCGGGGCGCTGGTTCTTAAGATTGATTGGCCGGAGCAACGAATTATAGTTGTCGGTGCGGGCGAGCTGGCCAAACAGGTCGTGACCGAGCTGGAGGAACGCTCTGAGTGGGGCTACAAGATAGTTGGTGTTGTCGGCCGCAAAACAAATGAAATCGGCCTGCAGATTGGCAAGTCCAGTGTGATCGGTATTGTTAGTGACATCGTGCCCCTTACAAAGGAATACCATATAGATAGGGTTATAGTTACGACGCCTATACGACAGCGTGAGCTTCTTGAGGATTTAGCGCGATCGGCTGAAGCGGATGTCAAAGTTGAAATAGTTCCTGATTTATACGAGATATTCATCGGTCGCGTCGACTATAATTTGTTAAGTGATATCCCGCTGGTTGAATTGACGAAAGACCCCGTACCGAGTTGGGTGTCTCTCACAAAAAAAGTGGGCGACCTTGTTGGTGCTTTGGTTCTGCTAGTTCTTCTCTCTCCGATCATGATCATCATGGCCATATTGATCAAGCTAACGTCGCGGGGGCCGATTTTATTCAGCCAGGAGAGGGTTGGGAAGAAAAAGAAAACATTTCGCGTTCACAAATTTAGGACCATGATCGAAAAGGCCGAGGAGGCGACCGGCCCGGTTTTGGCGGTCCATGAGGATGAGCGAATAACATCGATAGGCGGGTTTATGCGCCGATATCGGCTGGATGAGCTGCCTCAGCTATTTAATATCTTGAAGCGTGAGATGAGTTTTGTTGGACCACGGCCAGAGCGACCGTTCTTTATCAAGCAATTCGTTAAGGTTATTCCCGGCTATTCGGAGCGGTTTCGAGTTAAACCGGGCTTGACGGGTTTGGCCCAAGTCAGTGGCTCCTACGCTACAACTCCATCCAATAAATTAAAATATGACTTGATTTACATATATCATCAGTCAATTTTCTTGGACCTTAAGATAATTTTTAGTACAATAAAGGTCGTTTTGACAGCAAGTGGGTCGAGGTAGATAGTGGCAAAGAAAAGTGCGACGAAACGCCGTGGGGCGAAAATAAAAGTACAGCCAAAAGAAAAACCTATTTCGGTATACGACAAATGGATCACGTATTTGTGCTATGCGATTTTGGTCGTTCTCCCCCTGGCTATTTCCCGGGTTTCATATGACCAATTTGATCTTGTGAAACTGATGATCTTCAGGATATTGGTTTTAGCCGCGGTCTTAGTGTGGTTAGCTAAGATGCTAAAAGAGCCTGAGTCTGTCTCGTGGAGCTGGCGCGAGGGGTTGCTGGTGGGCTTTCTCGTCGTAGCCGTTCTTTCGACAATCACGTCTATCCACATACCAACTTCTTTGCACGGAAAATATAAGCGATACGAAGGCCTTTTGACTTTTATTACCTACATATCGATTTATTTTGTGGCGATGCAAACTTTTCGCAGAAAGAATCAACTACGAATTTTAATGGAGGTAGTTAGTATTGTCGGCGGGATAGTCGCGCTCTATGGCATCATGCAATATATCGATCTGGATCCGATATTCTGGGGCAACGTTCCCTTTGAAGCGCGGCGCAGCTTCTCAACTTTCGGCAACCCCGATCTTTTAGCCGGATATCTTGTTTTGGCTTTTCCTTGCGCTATTGTCGCTTTCCTTGATGCCAACAAACGGCGCTGGCTGCACGGTGTGAGCGCGTTTATTTTAGCCACTGGTCTTGTCACCGCCCTAACGAGAAGCGGCTGGGCGGGAGCCCTAGTTTCAGTAGTAGTTGTGTTGGTGCTCTTAGGTCGGGGCTTGAAGCCGTATTGGCGCCATTTGGTAGCAATTGGAGTTGCCATGGTTTTAATGCTGTCGTTCATGGTGGCTTATTCTTTAAATAATCAGCTTGATATCATAGGGAAATTCAAAGGAGCGTTTCAATTAAATAGCGGGACGGCTTTAGGCCGCTTTGAGATATGGAAAGCCGGCTTTTTTATGCTAAGAGATAGACCCTTTTTTGGTCAAGGTCTCGGTACTTTTCGCCTGGCCTCTGAACATTTTGAGACAGAAAGATATGTAAGGTCGGTTAGCGGGACAACGGTTTCTGATAACGCTCATAATTATATTGTTCAGTTGGCTGCCGGGGGAGGTCCGCTTGCAGTCATTTTTCTTTATGGATTTTTTATTTTCTGGATGATCCGGGCGATTGGCGCGAGGCGGAAAACGTCTGACACAACCGAGCGATTAATGATTGTCGGAGCTGTCGCAAGTGTCGCTGGTTATTTAACGGTGATGATGCTGGGGATCAGCATTGTCGGGGCTAGTTCAACTTTTTGGCTTATTATGGCGGCTGTGGCCGGCGTTACATCACGGGTCGAACCTAATTATCGATCGTACAAAATTACGTGGTCTCAAGAGCTTAGACTGGGGGTTTCCATAGTCATTGTTTTGGTTACCATGGTAAGCACCGGTATCGCGGTTTCAATGTATGCCGGTGATGTCTATTTTGTGAAAGCGCTTAGGTCTTCCTATGGCAACCAAAGAGAACTGGCGATCAGCCAATTCAATACAGCGGCGTCACTTTATCCCGGCAATGGACGCGTATTGTCTAATTTGGGTCAGACATATACGAAGTGGGCTAGTGCCGCGATGCAAGCAAAAGATTCAAAGAACTTTGATTTCTACGCAAATCAAGCTGTTAGCACATTTGAGAGAGCCCGAGCGTCTGAACCTCCGGAAGTGGATTATCAGATATTTCTCGCTAACGCCCATGGTCACTTAAGTCAAAACGATAAGGCGCTTGAGATCTTAAAAGAGATCATTGAGTATCGTCCCCATTCGGTTCCGGGGAACTTACTTTCCGGGATGTTTAAAGAACGCGTTAACAAAAAAGAGGAAGCGATTGAGCACTATAAGAAAGTCATTGCTGTTGCTCCGACCCACAAAGACGCTCTCACCAGATTGATTCAGGCTTTGAAAGATACCGGCCGGAACAAGGAAGCGGCTCGCTATACGAAGGAGCTCGAGGAGATTAACGCGCGAGCAGCCGCCAAATCCAAAAACAAGTAGTAAGCACTCACACTCAGTGGAAATTATTAGCTTTTTCAGGTATCATTTAGACAATTAAGGAGGTCTGGAGCTAATGGATCAAAATCGGAAATCAAAGCGAATTCCACCGACCACAGTTGCCAGACTACCGCTTTATCTTCGTTGCCTTGAGGAAATTAAACTTAAGAAAATTCGCTCGATTTCATCATTTGAGCTAGCGGAGCTAACGGGGCACAATGCTGCTCAATTGAGAAAAGATCTATCATACCTGGGCGAATTCGGTACTCGCGGGGTCGGGTATGACACTACCGAACTTATAAGGCAGATCGGCAAATGGCTGGGTGTAGCCGCGGTCAGATCGGTCGTAATTGTGGGCGCCGGCCATCTGGGGCGAGCGCTCTGTAACTACGCTGGTTTTTTTAACAAGGGTTTTGATGTCGTCGATATCTACGATAAAGATAAGTCAAAAATCGGTACAGAAATCGCCGGTTTCAAAATTAAGCATATTGATGAACTAGAGGTGAACAATAGCGCTAACATAGATGTTGCCATTATTGCGACGCCGGCCGGAGAGGCCCAAGATATTGTTGATCGACTTGTATCGATCGGTGTCAGTTCAATTTTGAATTTTGCTCCTACTAAAATAGAGGTCGGCAAAGGTATATGCGTTCGAAATGTCGATTTCTCAGCAGAACTGCAAATTATTGGCTTTCATCTTGCCAGCATAGAACATGGATTATCATCTGATTGCTGCTAAGCGCGATCAAGATAAGGTCGAGAAGCCTGGAGCCGGTCTGTCCATGGGCTCGATTTGGCGTTTCAGATCTTATTTACTTGGCCGGTATAACTTGAGTGGTTTGTCGGAGGAGTTGCTTCTTTTTTGATGTTTTGGCGAATTACGGATTTTAGAATTTTTAGCAACCGGGGACGTTAACGTGGCAGATTTTGCCGAAGAGATAAGCCGGAGTCTCGAGACCGAGCCGGGCGAAGAACAGGAAGAAATACGCCGGCGGATACCGCCGTTATTTTTATTATTCCTTGGCGCCGCCGTGTTGGGCGCAGCTCTTATTGGCTACGCGCTTTTGAAAATAGCGCCGGATGTCACAGAGGTTGTTAACAGTCGATACTGTTTGACGTGCCACGCTGAACTTGCCCAGGATTTTAAAAAAGAAACTGTTCACCTTCCGTTTAGCGCCAAGCGGTGTATTTCTTGCCACACAGAGCACGGTCTTAAGTTAGTTGAAACCGTCACTGTGATTGAGCGGGTTTTTGGAAAAAAAGTCAATCGCAAGAATAGTCAATTGCAAATTCCCGAAGGTGAAGTCCGCACTTCTGATAAAGCTCCGCGACCTCCGAAAGTATCAAAGCTTACGATGAAAGAAAAAAAGCTTTGTGGTGGTTCTTGTCATAAAGATCTGGTGAAACTCGAAAACAAGAAGACATATGTCATGCCGCCTTTTAAGAAAAAGCAGTGTCTGAGCTGCCATCAAGCGCATGCGTCAAATCAAGCTTTTTTGCTTAATTCTCCGACCAAATCACTATGTCTTTCTTGTCATCCGGAAATATCGAAGTACTTTTTGAGGGCGAACCAACATCCTCCTTTTAAGGCCGGAGATTGCACAAGCTGCCACCGGGGCCATGCGTCAAACGCAAAGCCTTTGCTCCGCCGGAACCCGAAAGTATTATGTATGGGTTGTCATCCGAGTGTCGCGACCCTAATGGATTTGCCAGTTAAAATGGAGCCTTTTGAGAAAGGCAACTGTCCGCTTTGTCATGATCCTCATGGGTCCCCATATAAGAAATTGCTGAAGAAGCCAGCGCCTGAACTTTGTTATAGCTGTCATCTTAAGATTGCTAAATTGCAGAAAAAACCCGTGCAGATGCCACCGTTTCGCCAGGGCTTGTGTTTGGGCTGTCATCGCCCGCACGCGTCTGAGAACAAGAAGTTGTTGGTGGCTCCTTTAGAAAAGAATGAAATCTGTTATTTGTGTCACGAAGACGTCAAGGGAAACTATAAAACTATAGGCCACAACAAGGTGGTCAATAACGCTTCGGCGTACCAGCCGGAAGCTGGTATCGGCAGTTGCTTGAACTGTCATGACCCGCACGGATCTGATTATGAGGGGCTTATTCAAAAGGAAGTAATCGCGCTCTGCCTGACCTGTCATGGGCCGAGGAGGTATTTTGCGCATCCAATTGGCTTTGAGTGGCAAGACCCGTGGCGGGGCGGATATCTGAGATGCACAAGTTGTCATAACCCGATGGGCACCGGGATAACGAGATTGAAAATACGCGATCTGGATGGGTTGTGTTTGAGGTGTCATGAGGCCGATGATCCTTCGTTTATCTACTCTGATAGAGGAGCTTGGCATTACCAAGTACCAGGCGCCCGCTAATGAAAAGATTTTATCTAATTATAGCCGCTCTGAGAGTAGCTATCGTACTGGGTGCCGGCTATGTCTGGTGGTTTAATTGGTCTGCGCGCGCGCCGAGTCAAAATGCGCGTGAGCTGAAACTAAAAGGAGAAAATCTATATAGCGCGAATAAATACAGACAATCTTTAGAGTACCTGGAGAGATACCTGGCGCTAAAACCTAAGGATTGGCGGGTTCACGAAATGGTCTCAGATATCTATTGGCGCGATGGAAACGAACAAAAAGCATACAGTGAGCTTAGGCGCGCGCATGACATCAATGGTCCTCGGGCAGATCGCGCCTACAAGCTTGGTCTCTTGGCTACCACAGTCAGCAAAGACATAAAAGCAGTTGAATACCTTCTCAAATCGGTTGAGTTAAAGCCGAAGTCGATGCTCTTCAGGATTGAATTGGCCAAGGCATATGTAAAACGTGAGAAATACAAAAAAGCAGTTTTAGAGTGGCAAGCAGCGATCGAGACCTTACCTGAAAATGATATTTATGCAGCCGTTATCTATGCTGAACTAGGAGACACATTTCAATTGCTTGGTGAGGCCGAGAAGGCCAAGGAGGCGTATCTTCGGGGTTTGGCCGCGGAGCCGGACAATCTGTACTTAAAGGACCAGGCCTCCAAGATAGGTAGTTGACCAGTTAAGTGAAAAGGTTCTTACTCATTTTAATAATTGGCTTAGGGGTTGTTTTTCCGACACTTCTAGCCGCTTCACCTGATGCGAACGATCTAAAGATAGAAACCTCGATAATCGATGGAGAGGTCGAAGTCGGAGGGGGAAGCGCGAGAGTTACGGGCGTTGCCTCCGGAGAAATTAGAGCTGTTGAGTTAGCGATACGTCGTGAAGACGGTCTGTTTTGGGGGGTTCGTGAGGCCACGTGGACACCTGAGCCTAACTGGCAAAAAGGAACGGTCACCCCGATTGCGCCCGGCAGATTCTCTTGGGACGAAGCGTTAGTTTTGCCCCCTGTTGACGGTGGCAGAATTTCTCTACTGGCCAGGGCTATGGCCAAAGACGCGGTTGATCCGACCCCGGCCGGAAAATATGTGTCCATCGATAACGTGGCGCCGGAAATAGCTGAATTCAAAATTGAGAGTTCCGGGTGGGTCAAAGATCGCGATGTGGACCTAACAATCGATGTCAGGGGCGCGAAATTCATGCGCTTTGCCGAATCCAGAAAAGCGCTCAAGCGTGCTCGCAAGATGAAATATCGCCAATCCGCAAAGTTTAGACTCTCTGCGGGGGATGGCTGGAAACAAATATTTGGCGAGTTTTTCGATAAAAAAGGAAATGCGGCTGTCTCTCGTCTGCCGGCGAAAATTGGCCTGGATACGGCGGCACCGGTCGTTATAGATATGAAACCGGCTCCTGAAGCTAACTCGGTGAGCGTTGACGCTAAAATCAGCGTCAAATTTATCGAAGAAAGTGGTCTGGATAGAGCGACAATAGATAGTGAAGGCACTACCGTGCCAACATTTTATCTTGAAACAGGGGGCAGGCGGACTACGGCAACCGTCGCCTATGATTCACGGACAAAAACCGCAGTGCTAACCCCGGAAACACTACTGGTGGAAGGGGAGATGTATACCGCTTATATTGAGTCCGGGATTAAAGATATTGTTGGAAATGAGATAAAAGAGAAGACTAAGTGGAGTTTTTCCGCGGTTACGCCTAGCCCGCCTGAGACATAAATCAAAACCTTCATTGAAAATGTAAGCTCAAAGGGTGTATTTAAGGTTACAGGTATTGCCTCTGATCCTGACGGTATTAGTTCAGTCGGGGTATCGCTTAGAGATTCAAATGGCCGATATTGGGACTCAGCCTCAGCTAGCTGGACAGTTGAATATTTCGCGAATGAAGCCAAGCTCAATAAAGCCGATGCGAAGCAAGTTTTTTGGGAATGGAATTGGCCGTTGCCTACAGGCAATGGGGATCGCTACCTGGTGACGGCTGCTGCCAGGGACTCGTTTCTAGCGATCGATCCGAGGCCCGCTGGCGCTTATTTAACGTTAGACAACGAGGCTCCGCGGATAGAGCAGTTTGTACTTCAAAATAACGTCCAGGTAACGGCTTCGGATACAGTTGGAATTGAGAACATTATTTCCGATGCCCGGGAAATGCGCTTTGGCGAAACCCTCGAAGAGCTGAATAACGCGAAATATCAGCCATTTGCAGACCAACACGAGATAACGTTATCGAAAAAGCCTGGTCGGAAAAGGATATACGGGCAGTGGCGGGACTCTTATATGAATGCTACGCGCCCGGGTGAAAAAGGGAGCATAGCGAAGGTTATCCACGACAAAGACGGCCCTAAAGTTTCCTCGACGTTTCCTCATAATAGGGCGGATGATGTGAATATCTCGGTTATGATTACGGCCAATTTTGATGAGATCAGTATCGATGAATTGTCTATCAACACCGAGACCGTGAACCTGTTGGGCTCAGATGGAACCATTATCCCGGCAAAAGTAGTTTTTGACGCATTATCCAAGACAGTTTCATTGACTCCATTTGAGTTCTTAACTTATGACTCTTTTTACAGGGTTGTCATCGATGATGCCGTTCAGGATCGTCTTGGAAATAACCTTGACGAAGACTTTAAATGGACTTTTAGAACTATCGATGTCTCCGATCATCCTCCAGATAAACCAGTACATGTCGAGGTAGTCTCCGCTCGCTATGGAGATAGCATCACCTGGTCTCCGCCAAGGGGCTTTGATAAGGGACGGGATTTCAACCCACCCGTTCAAGGAGGGTATAATGTCTACCGATCCGAGCGGCGAAAAGGCCAATTTGAGCTAGTAAATAAAGTGCCTCTGACCGAAACGCGATATATCGATAGCGACTATGGTGAACCGGGAAAGCGATTCTATTTCGTCCGGTCTGTAGACGCGGGCGGTAGCGAAAGTGAAGCGTCAACCACTAAAGTCAATGACAAGATCAGCGCCGTATTTAATTTGAGATCAGGAAAAGCAACGACGGTTACGTCCGCTAATGACATGATCCGGCTGAGCGTGCCGCGGTTAAAGAAACGTACAAAAATCAGTATTAAAAACAGCAGGCCTTCTGAAGCGCCGATAACGCCATTGCCCGTTTTTGAGCTCGACTCGAGCCCAACTGTAACGCTCAGGCGTTTAGTCGTAAGAGTTCCCGGTAATCCGGATGGAGCCGTTCTAGCGAAGAAGGTTGGCCGGGCCTGGCAACCGATGGGCTCCAATCTATATTCATACGATACTTCGGGTCAGTCGGTAACATTTGACTCCGTACGCGCAGACGGCAGCTTCGCGATCATTAATCAGTTTGACGCCACGCCTCCGAGAGCCCCCGGAAAAACAGAGCTTCAATTGATTGAGGGGGAGCCTCGGATTAGCTGGTCTAGGGGGGTCGATAGAGATAGCGGTATAAGCGCTTACCGTTTATTTAGGAGCGAGAGTCCGCTAGCTGAGACCACGGCCGCTATTACCACTGTTGATTTGTCAGATCAAATTGGTTCGTTTGACGATCGGAGCGTTCTTCCCGACCATCAATACTTCTATGGAGTGGCCGCCGTCAACGGCAGCGGTCAGTTAAGTGAAATTGTTGAGCTCGATTCGACGCATACACCTTTTGCCAAGATAGGTCATAAGCCGCGCGTCGCCGGTGTTACCAATTGCCGTTTATGTCACCTGGAAAAAAGACTTGGAGCCGCCGCGACAATTTTTAATTGTCGGCTTTGCCACGACGGTACCGGGAGCACAGTTGTTATCAAAGACCTCAAAGATTCTGCGAGGAGCTCGCTTTGTCGACGTTGCCATAAGCTCTCAAAGAGGGAGCTTGATCAAGCCCAAAAAGTAGAAAGCGGTGAATGTGGCGGTTGTCACAAAGGCAATCGTTTTCAGGACGCCCTGGCCGGCAGTAGTCACAATCAGGAGTCAAAGATGAATAGTCTTCAATGCGGCAATTGTCATAGTCTTCATCGCCCGGGAGACACAAAAAACAAATATCTGGTTGATCCGGCAAATGCAAAAGTTAGTTGGGATGGCACGAAAAATGATTTTTGTCTTAGCTGTCATAAATCCGGGAGCTCGCCTACAGCAATTGAAACGTCCACCAAGTTTTTACCGAAAAGTGTTGTTTTTCGAGAAATGATTTCAGAACCATTTTTTCCAGGATGGGATAAGTCGGGTTGGGGTAAAGCCGGCCATAGTCGCGTCACCCAATGTCTAACATGCCATGATCCGCACGAGTCTCCTAACGGGCGACTGGTGGGGTATCGCTCTCGTGCCGGAAAGTACGTCTATTTCTCGGATTTCACAGCCACAGAAGAGCTTTGTTTTGAGTGTCACCGTCCGGGGGGTCCAAGCGGAGCGTCGGACATAATGACGTTATCGCGTCTCTCTTCGAACCATAAAATAGGCGAAGTTGATCTCGCGTCCCAAACGGATATCGCGTCGAACTCCGCGTCGGTTCGTCATATTGATTGCAGCGATTGCCATAATGTACACGAGGCCAATTCGACGCCACGTCAAGAGTTTTCAAATCTGGCATCGGGTTCCATTATGGGTGTGGGTGGGATCGAGCCCCGAAACACCGGTCCCGGTACGATTCCCGATTATCTTGAAGTAAATCCGGCGACCCGTGAATACCAAATATGTCTGAAGTGTCACTCATCTTATCTTCCATTAACCGGCCTAACCGATCTGG
>JAUWRD010000094.1 GCA_030610765.1 Actinomycetes bacterium | reverse complement strand
CTCGTTCCGGAAAAACTGATTATCAAGACCGGTGGCCATGCGGATCAGCTCTCTCGAAAATATTGGGGCATGGATAGATTTAGGGTCAAATCGATAATGAAATTGCTGCGATCCGGGGATCTGACGAAAGCCCAGTATCAGGCGGCCTTGGATGTTTGTGAGAAAAAAGTCGTTATCCTGAAAAATGGCGCTGCAAAGAGACGCCACGTTGCTCTTCAAAGGGATAGCTCGTGAGATATATGGAGATAGCGCCCGGTTTTAATATCTCAGCAGTTGGTATGGGTTGTTGGGCTATTGGTGGACGTCAGTGGGGCGCCGTTGATGACAATCAATCAATTGAGGCAATCAAGGCGGCCAGGGCAAAGGGAGTCAATTTTTTCGACACTGCCGATTTTTACGGGTTTGGTCATTCGGAGGAATTATTGGGAAGAACGATCGGCGGAGATCCCGAGGCTGTTATCGCCACAAAAGTTGGTCTGCGCTGGAACAAAAAAGGCAAGATTCGCCACGACCTTTCCGCTGCGTATATAAGGCAGGCTTGTGAGGCGAGCTTGAAGAGGCTAAATAGAGAGACTATCGATATCTACCAAATTCATTGGCCGGATCCGGGTGTTTCGTTAGACGAAACTCTTGGAGCATTGGAGTCACTTGTTCAAGAAGGAAAAGTTCGTTATGTCGGCGCTTGCAACATGCCACTAGATGATACAAAAAAACTAATGGGTTATTCTTGGTTTGTTTCATATCAAGGCCTGTTTCATCTTTTCGATCAAGAAGTCAGAGAGGAGATCATTCCTTTTTGCCGGGACCATGATCTTAAGTTTATCGCCTATGAACCGCTAGCAAAGGGTTTGTTGACCGGCAAGTTTACCGAGGCACCCACATTCGGCCTTGGCGACCATCGAAAGTACGACAATCGATTTGGTCTTGAGTTTCGGGATTTAAGGCGCAAAGTAGAGCAAGTAAAGGCAGAGGCGGAAAAATATAATGTAACCGTGGCCCAACTTGCTTTAGCCCTTCTGCTCTACTATGGCGCGACCTCGGTAATACCTGGAGCAAAAAGCGCTTCACAGGTTGCCGAAAACGTCGAGGCGCTCCAAATAGATAGAGATGTTCTTGAGAGGGTAGAGCCGAGCGTGGCCAAGTACCGATTATTAAAGGGGGTGTCTGATTAATGGATGACCAAGTCTTATCCGTCTTGTCCGAGCTGGAAAAATCGGGTATTAAGCTCAACAAGAACCATCGGCGCGACCTACATGAACTAATCTCAGAAATCAGCGGGAGAGATGGAATAGACGCGGCGTCTGTCCTGAATGACGACAAAGAAATAAGAGAACTCCTTCAAAATTCTGCTCTAAATGGCCCAAAAAAATTGGAACGAGTGAAAGATATTCTGGTGGGCCGCCGTTATCCGACATATACTCGTGCTCGTGCGGCGTTTTCCCGGAAAATAAACAATCTTAAGCTAGACTCACGAATTAAGATCACGCCAACGCCTTTCTTTGAGGACAATAAAATAACTGTGGAGTTTAGCTACGAGAGTCCTGATGGATTAAGAGAAGTTCTGAAATCATTGGAGAAACTAGACAAAATTGACCTTGTTAAAGAAGCGCTTGAAGATAGACAAGATAGTTATTGAAAACTCGGTTGCAAACCTTCCGTTAACCGCCAAGATTCTGAAGACATTTGAGGATTTGCCGATCGAGTTTGTTGAGGCCATAACATTAAGTAAAATTGGTTATCGGCCCGGCGAGTTGATCGTTGCTCAAAGGCGTGGGAAATCTATAAAAAATTGCCCCGGAACCCCCGTCTATCAATGTTGCGATTACTACGTTCTTAACTTGGGGATAGGTTGCTTTTTTAACTGCCACTACTGTTTTCTACACCATTACATGAACTCGCCTTTGATGATCTTTGTCAATCTGTCTGAGCTGATTGCTGATGTGCGGGAGTTTTGCTCCCGACGGCCCAAAAGAATTTTTCGCGTGGGAAGCGGGGAGTTTGTTGACAGCCTGGGTCTTGATGAAATCGTAGATTTCAATTCAATTTTAGTGCCGGAGCTTAGTCGGATACCAAACTTGCTCTTTGAGATTAAGACAAAAAGTAAGCGAGTAGACCATTTGCTTAAGCTCGATCACAGGGGTCGGGTAGTCATTTCCTGGTCGTTAAATCCTCAGGAGATCATAGACGAGGATGAGCCTGAAACCGACTCGCTGATTGATCGTATTAAAGCGGCGGCTCGATGCCAGGAGGCTGGTTATCGGGTTGGACTCCATTTTGACCCGATGATTTATTACAGCGGCTGGGAAGCGGGCTATTCAGAGGTTGTTGATATGGTTTTCAGTAACTTAAGGGCGGATCGTATTAGCTGGATAAGCCTGGGAGCTTTAAGGTTTAACGCAGCCCTGAAACCGATTATTAAGAAAAAATTTCCCGGGAGCAAACTAATCCTGGGCGAGCTTATTCCTGGTCTTGACAAGAAGCTAAGATATTTTTTACCTATCAGGAGGCGCATGTTCGCCGTGGCGGTCAAGCGCATAAGATTTCACACAAAAGACGTTCCGGTTTACTTATGTATGGAAGATGCTGCTTTGGCTGCGGATGTGGGGGCGTCTCGATTGAGTCAAGGCGATTATTGATCAGAAAAACGGTTTCGGCTAAAATAGCAAAAACCGAAGGTAGGCCCCCAAGGAGGCAATCAATGATAATAGTTGGCGAAAAAATAAATGTTACCACCAGAAGGCTTGGCCAGGCCATGAAGGACAGAGACCCCAAGCCCATTGAGGACATGGCTAGAGAACAAGAAAAAAACGGAGCCACATATTTGGATATTAACATTGGTCCGGCCTCAAAAGACGGTCCGGAACTAATGGAATGGTTGGTCAAAACGGTTCAAGATGTTGTCGATCTACCGCTCTCGCTCGATACGACTAATGCCGCTGCCATAGATGCGGGTTTGGCGGTCCACAAAGGTAAAGCACTGATCAACTCGGCCTCCGGAGCGCCCGATCGCATGCACAGTATGCTTGAACTCGCCGGAAAGTACGAGTCCAATGTCATCGGCTTGACCATGACCGAGAAGGGAATACCGCGGGACGCTAATGAGCGCATGGTTATAGCCTACGATATTATAATGGCCGCGGCCGAACACAATGTACCTGTTGAAAACATCTTTTTAGATCCGCTTATTCTGCCGGTTTCGGTGGCGCAGAACCAGGCCATGGAGGGCATTGAGTCGGTCAAGATGTTTAAACAACTCAACGACCCGGCGCCCAAGACTATTGTCGGCCTTAGCAATATCTCGAATAACAAAAAAACACCGGATCTGACCAAAAAAATCTTGGATCGTGTCTACCTTATAATGCTGGTGGAGGCCGGACTTGATGCCGCGATTATGGACCCTCTCGACGAGGAGCTGGTTGAAACCGCTAGGTCCTTACCGCAAGAGCTTTCATCTAGGATCAATGAACTCGAACAAGATCCAATTCTTTCTCGCGCTGTGAAGATATTTCAGAACGAAATACTTTACGCGGATTCATTTGTCGACTAACGGCATTTGAAAAACCATTTTCGGGTAAATTCCGACAATGGATGAAAAACGGTCTGTATCGATAGTAGTTGTCGTGGTTTTGCTTACAACAATGATTGTAATAGTGGCCGCGGTGGTTTTGAGTTTTGTTCTACATTTCTTCGGGCAAGACCTGACGTCTAACGCTGCGCTTGATTACCGGAAGCTGGCTTTGGGCGTAGAGATAGTCTTAGGCGCGGCGCTCCTGGCGGCGCTCCTGATGGCTAGTGTCTTAAATCATTTTGTCAAAAAACCGATCAACGAGCTACATGAGATGGCCGACGACGTTATCAACGGCGATGTTGCGCGCCTGGCGAGAGTGTCTCGCTCCCGAGAATTCAAAGACTTGGCTGAAAAAATAAATATGATGGTGGAGAGTGTCGTGCATACGCAATCGGAAGCGGATGTTGACCGGCTGACAGGGTTAAATAACTTTCGGCACCTAAACAATTACCTTGAGACCCAGACCAATCTATCGGTCCGCTATGATCGGCCGCTAGCTTTGGCTTTACTTGATATTGATCATTTTTCAGAAATAAACGACCGCTATGGTCATGGGACCGGAAATAACGTTCTTAAAATGACTGCCGCATACCTTAAGTCAACCTTACGACAAGTGGATTATGTCGGCCGGTATGGTGGAGAGACATTCATAATGATTCTGCCGGAAACAGAAGCTGCCCCGGCGATGATGGTTATGGAAAAAATACATAGAGAATTCACCGACCAGGTTTTTGTGGAAACCGATAATGAGAAAAGCCCGGTTTTTGCCAGCCTGGGGGTGGCTGATTTTCCACGTAGCGGCGAAGACTCAGGGAGTTTAATAGCCTCGGCTAAAATGGCTTTGCTCCTGGCAAAACGCCGGGGAAGAAATCAAGTTACGTATTTCCGCGCGCTTAACCAGGAAGCGGGTTAAGAAAACCTGTCAAATAATGAAACAATTAAGAGAATCTAGGGTAAAAACACGCTGTGATAGATAAAATGTTGGGTTTGAGGTCTTTGCGCGCAAAATTATTGGCACTATCTGTCGGGATCAGCTTGATTCTGGGCTTGATTCTAGGGGTGACGTGGCTCTATTTTCAAGTCGACACCGCGATCACAGAAGCTGATTTTCACAATACCAGTATTCTCAACTCCATTACCGGGATAATGATCGATGAATACAAAGAAGAAGACGCGACTGATTTGTATGTTTCGACGCATGTAGGTCGCGCCTATTTCCCAGACAAGACACTTATATTCGCCGAGATCACAACACCGGACGGCCGTGTCGTATCTTCAAAGGATCCAAAGCGTGTTGGCAAACGAGCGAAACACATACAAGAAATTAGGGATGTCGTTCGGGCGAAAAAGCCTAAGACCGAATTCTTAATACTTTCACGGGCCGGCGATGTTTTCAGTGGCACCACGGTTGTAGATCAGATAAGCCCGTTTAACACGAGGCCGATAGCTCAAGAGTTTACAGCGCCAATCATTATCGATGGAAAAGTGCGCCTGGTTCTTCATATGTACTACTCCATGGATCGTTTGTTGGTCGTGCTGAATCGTCTGGAATATATTGCTTCTCTGATTATCTTGAACACCACTTTGTTTGGCGCTGTGATAAGTTTTTTTCTGCTGGACCGCATTGTATATAGGCCGATCATGCGTTTGGAAAAAGTCGCTGAAGAAATTGCTTCCGGAGAGGTTAGTAGGCGAGTTGAAATCGTTGGTTATGACGAATTTAGCGAACTAGGTAATCGTTTTAATGAGATGGCCGACAGCCTGGTGCATGCGAGGTTCGAAGCGGATACCGATTCGTTAACTGGTCTATATAACTATCGGCACATGCAGGGCTATCTGGAATCGCAGATAAACCTGGCCGGTCGTTATCAGCGCGAGGTTACGATTGCCATGTTTGATATCGATCATTTTAAGAATGTTAATGATCTTTACGGTCATCAAGCTGGAGACACGGTCTTAGCCCTGGCAGCTGAATATGTCCTATCAGAACTGCGCGAGGTCGATTATATGGCTAGATACGGCGGGGAGGAATTTGTGGTCATCCTTCCGGAAACTAGCGCACGCGAGGCTATTCAGGTGATGGAACGTATTCGGGAAGGCTTCCCGAAAAACGTGTACGTAGAGTGCATGGGGGTCAGAAATCCTGTCTATATCAGTATTGGTATTGCAGATTTTCCGCTATGCGCGCAAGACGCGACCAACCTTCTGGCCGCCTCCGATACGGCCATGCTTTTGGCGAAACGGAAGGGCCGCAACCAGATTTCATACTTTAGAACAATAGATAAAAAAGCCGGGTGACCCGTACTTTTTCCTTGAAATAATCCTATAATCGCAATCATCTTGTGCATACAAGTGCTTGATGAAGTCCAAAGTAAACCGGTATATTTTGCGTTTGCAGAAACGTTTGGTTTTGATATAATACCGCTAACCACTCTCTTACTATCCC
>JAUWRD010000042.1 GCA_030610765.1 Actinomycetes bacterium | reverse complement strand
CCGACTCCTCAACGCTGTCGACAAGATCAAAAACATCCTTCTTGTGAGGCATCGTGACATTCAGGCCCCGACACCCGCAAGCTGCCAAGCCTAAAAGTGCCTCTTTAACTTCTTTAGGCGGAACATTGAACGGAAGGTATTTCCAATTGAGTCCAACTTTATTGAAGGCCGCGTTCTGCATGGCGGGGGAAAGCGTATGTTCAACCGGGTAGCCAATTATGCCTGTAAATATAGTAGATCCGTTGATCTTCATAAAATCACCTGATCTCAAAAGTTTTAGATATCCGCGATGGATCTCTCTCCACCACATTGACATCATTGACCTGCGCCATACTTGGACCGTGTCGAAGCGAAGCGACGAAGTTATCAAGATCGCTTTTTAATCCCTGAGCGATGATTTCAACACATCCGTCAGGTTGGTTGGCCGCAAAACCAACAAGCCCGAGCTGACGAGCTTCCCGCTGCGCGAAGACTCGATAGCCGACTCCTTGCACATAGCCTTCGACACGAATTAGATACTCGAACATCTTATGATCATTTCCGGGCGCCAACATCTTGCCACTTCCTGTCAACCAAAACCTTTTTGGATAGGCGCTTGAGAAAGAACTTCTCAAGGACCCGGAGCATCTTTGTATGAATTAAATCGACGGCGCTGACAGGCACGCTTAAGATCGTTTTGATTCCGGCTCCGTTGCCACCGAGAACGTCTGTGAAGAGCTGATCTCCGATTATCGCTGTCTCACCCCTATTGCTTCCCAACATCACGATTGCACGCTTAAACGCTGCTCCCAATGGTTTTGCCGCCGGCGCCAGAAGTTGTAAATCAAGTTCTTTCGCGATCTGTTTGACCCTGGCGCTCCAATTGTTGGACACTATCACCAATTCTATGCCGGAATTCTGTAGATTGACAACCCATTCTTGGAGCAACGCGTCTGGCATGATAACATCCCTGGCCACGATCGTGTTATCCACATCGACTATCAATCTATGAATGCCCTTGTTCTTCAACCAACCCGCGTCGATATCATAAACTGAGTTGATAAAATAATCGGGTCTCAGTCTGCCCAACGGTGACCTTGATTTCACTTGATAGCTCTCTTAACTGCCTTGATTGGCCCCACGCTTTGCTTTTAAGAACTCGTCATAGTTATTAGTAAAAGTGTGGCTTCCGTCAGGCGAGGTCAAAACATAGTATATGTAATCAACCGGCGCCGGATCCAAGGTCGCTTTTATCGAGTCAATTCCGGGATTCGCGATTGGACCGGGCGGCAACCCGATTTGCTGGTATGTATTATAGGGCGAAGCTACCTTAAGATCGGCTTCCGACAAGGCTTCTTTTCGCTCCGGCAACGCGTACTGAACAGTGGCGTCAATTTGAAGAGGCATGCCTTTAGCTATTCTGTTATAGATAACCGCAGCCATAAGCACCCTTTCCTCCGGCACTTTTGCCTCCTTTTCCACGAGAGAGGCGATCGTGATTATCTCGTGTACAGATAGATCGTGTTCCTTGGCATACGACCAATCGACATTAGTTAGCTCAAGCTCATGCTGCTCAATAAGACGAGCGGTCATCTTCTTCGGATGATCGTTTTTGTGAAAAAGGTAGGTTTTGGGAAATAGATAGCCCTCAACCGTTTTCAAATCAAGAGGCATCTCAGCCGGCCTTATTTGAGAAACTCCTTGTCCGCGCATATATTCATAAAAATCGGCGATGGGCCTACCTGTCTTCTCGGCCAGTCTTTCGGCTACTTGAGTCACGGTAAAACCTTCAGGAATCACCACCCTGATAGGCAATGCCTTCTTCTTCTCCATTAATTTCTTGAGTATCTCTTCATAAGACATGTTTGACCTCAGACTATAGCGCCCCGGCTGAAGTTCTGTCTCGGCTTGAGTCATGACAGCGTAAACACGAAAAGTATAGGCATTCGCGATAATTTTTTTTCTTGCCAGGCTCTCGGCGATCTTAGCGGTGCTTTGACCTTTTTTCACCACCACGACAGCTTTTGAGATAGTTGTGGCCGGACGCAAAAGCGCAAACCGCGCCACGCCAACAACGACCAGAATAAGCCCGAACCAGAGTACGCTTTTGGCAATATATGACCTAGCCTTACCTTGGCTTTTTTTCGAGTGTTTAGATCTGTGCGTGGCTATAAGTTAACCCCCCTGATTTTTCTATCCATGTAACTTTGTAAGATGAGAGCGGCGGCGACACTGTCTATCTTTTTTCTTGCTTTCTTTCCCCGGACCCCCATCTGTTTCAACCAAACATCGGCCTCTTTTGACGACAGTCGTTCATCGTATTTCGCAACAGGTAAAGCAAACTCGACTTCCAGCTTCTTAATAAAGCTGTCGACTATTGCAGCTTGTTTGCCAGCGACTCCCGTTAAACTTAACGGGTATCCGACTACTATTTCCTCAACATCATAATCTTTGGCAAGCTTCGCGAGAGCCATCAAGTCGTTAGCGATTTTAGAGCGCTCAACTACCGTAACTGGTTGAGCCAGCGTCGCCGAGCTATCACTAATCGCTACTCCCAGTCTTTTGCTCCCGTAATCAATCCCCATTATTCTACTCATCAAGAAATAAATTCTACCCTATGTATGTGGTTTTTCTATGAATTCCCGCAGATACTTTTTAGTTTCTGAGAAAACTTTCGGCAAAGCGCTTGTCTCTTTTCCCCCGGCCTGGGCTATGTCTGGTCTTCCGCCACCAACGCCGCCAATCGCTGGAGCGACCTTTTTGATTATTGAGTCGGCGCTTAAGCCTGCATTAACCAATTCCTTGGTGACAGCGGCTAAGATCAGCGCCTTACCGCCGCTAACTGATCCTAAGACAACAACGCCCTTACTGGTTTTTGTCCGCAGTTGATCCGCCATCACTCGCAGGGCGCGCGCGTCAGCCCCTACGACCTGTCCAGTATAGAGCGAAATTCCACCCAGACTTTCCGCTTTGGCCGCGATTTTGTCTCCCTCTTTTGCAAATTTAGATATGTTCGCTTTGGACAACTCCGCTGCTTGGCTTTTAACTTGTTCGCATTGAGCCGTGACCGTGTCTTTTATTTTGTCCACCGGCACCTTCAGCTCTTCTGACAAATCGTTGACCAAGACGGCAAGTTTCTTTGAATATGTTAAAAAATGCTCACCGGTTATAGCTTCTATCCGCCGCGTGTTGGCCCCGATTCCAGACTCACTTACTATCTTGAAGAAGCCAACCTCACTGCTATTGTGTACGTGGACACCACCGCAGAGCTCTTTACTAAAATTGCCAATCTCAACCATTCGAACAAACTGGCCATATTTATCGCCAAAAAAAGCTAGCGCTCCAGCTTTTTTCGCGTAATCGATCGTAGTTTCAAAAACACGCACCGGCTGATTTTGTAGGATTTTGTCATTTACCAGCCTCTCGATATTCCCTACCTCATCATCAGTCAAAGGCTGGTGGTTATTAAAATCAAACCTAAAACGATCATTGCCAACTAAAGAGCCCGCTTGTTTGACATGTTCTCCAACCACAACACGGAGCGCCCAGTGCAAGAGATGGGTGGCAGTATGGTTACGCGATATTGATCGCCGGTGCCGCCTGTTCACAGTGGCCGTTACCGGCTGGCCTAATTTTATTACTCCTTCAGTTACTTTTGCGCTATGGGCTATCAGATCAGCAATCGGAGCTGATGAATTACTTACTTCCAGCCGACCGTCTTCCGCGACGATAACGCCGGAATCACCAACTTGACCGCCTTTTTCCGCATAAAATGGACTTCGATCGAGAAATACTTCGACTTCGTCGCCGTCCCTAGCTTCCATCTTCACCTGACCATCTACCATAATCGCCATGATCTTGGCTTCCGACTCATCTTTCTCATAGCCGACAAACTCCGTCTGACTAATCTGTTCCTTTATCTGATGATAGACATTGCTTGTATAAAGCTCACCATGGCCCCCTAGAGTACTAGCGCGCGCTCTCACTTTTTGATCTTCCATCAATTTTTCAAAACCAGCCCGATCGACCTCAAGGCCTGATTCCAAAGCTATTTCTTCTGTGAGCTCAAGCGGGAAACCAAACGTGTCATAAAGCTTGAATACTTCCTCGCCCGCAATTTGAGTCTGCTTAGCCTCCTTGAGATCGCCAATCTTACCCTCAAGTATGGATAGCCCTTGTCTCAAGGTATTTCCAAACCGCTCTTCCTCGCGGGTCGCGATTGTTTTTATGAATTCAAAGTTTTGCAGAATTTCTGGATACTGATCCTCCATGATTTGCCCAACTTGTAGGATCAGGGGGCCAAGAAAGGCTTTGTCGATCCCGAGCAGACGACCGTGACGAACAGCCCTACGTATCAAACGACGTAAGATATAACCGCGTCCGTCATTATCCGGCAATATGCCGTCGCCGATCATGAAAGTAATCGCCCGGGCATGATCAACCACGATCTTCATTGAAATATCGGCTTTCTGGTCTTTTCCAAATTTTGCAGAAGATATTTCACTTAGCTTCTGAATTATCGGCAAGATCAGATCTGTGTCGTAATTGTTTGAAACTCCCTGAAGAACCGATGCTATCCGCTCTAATCCCATGCCTGTGTCAATGCTTTTATTGGGCAGGGGATGCAACTCGCCATCGCTATCTCGATTGTATTGCATGAAAACCAAATTCCATATCTCAAGATATCTATCGCAGTCGCACCCTGGAGCACACGTTGGCTTACCACAACTGAACTCTTCGCCTTGATCAAATAGTATTTCAGAACAAGGGCCGCATGGGCCCGTTGGGCCGGCAGACCAGAAATTGTCCGCTTCACCCAGCTTAACTATGCGGTCGCTAGAGACGCCAACTTTATCACGCCAGAGATCTCCTGCTTCATCGTCCGTTTCAAATATCGTTACCCACAGACGATCCTTTTCGATTTTGAATTCCTCGGTCAAAACCCGCCAAGCCCACTCTGTGGCTTCTCGTTTGTAGTAGTCGCCGAATGAAAAATTACCGAGCATTTCAAAAAAGGATAAGTGTCGTCCAGTCTGGCCGATTATATCAATATCTGTAGTGCGGACACACTTTTGACAACTAGCCGCGCGTTTATAATCCACCTTGGTCTTTCCCAAGAAGATGGGTTTGAATTGAACCATGCCGGCTCCGGTCAAGAGCATGGTCGGATCTATCGGCACAAGCGAGGCGCTTGACGCAATATGATGTTCTTTATCTTTAAAGAAATCTAGGAATTTTCTTCGTATCTCAGTACTCTTCATCGCTTTTAAACCGTCTAGCCCTCCTCTACAATCTTAACAGGTTGAGCATAGACATAGTGAAGCAAGAGAGCCTTGGCAACGGCCGCGATCGGAATTGCCAGGAGCAATCCCAAAAAGCCAAAAAGAGTGCCGCCGACAAGCAATGAAAAAATGACAACAGCGGGATGCAGGTTAACGGCGTGTTTCATAATTGTCGGAGAGATGATGGCGCTATCAACTTGCTGAATAATGATCATACCAATGACAACCATCAAAGCCAACCTTGGTGACTGAAATAAAGCTACAATAACCGCTACCCCACCGCCAACAACCGGACCAAAATATGGAATAATGTTTAAAACGCCCGCTAAAAGCCCCAAAAGAACAGCAAAATTTACGCCGATAATCAGCAAGTAAATACTGATCGTCACGCCAACTATCAAAGATATCAGTATTTGACCTCTCAAGAATCCCCCGACCGCAAAATCAATCTCTCTAACTACGTGAAGGAACCCGTCTCGATACCGCTCCGGAAAGAGCTCAATTACGCTCTTTTTTATAGCCGGCAAATCCCTAAGAATATAGAAGGCAATAATCGGAGATAGAACGACATTGAATACTCCCCCGAAGAGACTGGCGGTCGTCTGGGGAAACCTGGTTAAAATAACCATAGCCGAGCTCTTTGCTTGAGAACTAATTTCATCAAATAAGAAATCCACACTTTTTGGAATGCTAGCCTTGTAGAAGGCTATCTGGAGATCAGACACATACTTTAATCCAACTGAGAGAAAGTCGGGAAAATGGGAGATAAAAGCACTTATTTGCTCAACCACTACCGGCACCAAAAAAAGAACAGACAGCGTTAATGCAATAACCGCCAACATATATACGATTACAACCGCAATGGTTCTGGGTATATTCTTATCGACCATCCTGTCGACAATTGGTCTTAGGATGTAAACGATGATAATAGCGTAGATAAACGGGGGGAAAACCCCGCGGATCTGAAAAAGCGCTAATAAGCCCAATGCGGTCAGAAAAAGACCGCCGATGACGGCTGCAAATAAAACTGCTGCTTGATGCGAACGTTCGGTATTGTCGTTATCAATCATGTTGGTTGCCTCTTTATCTCTCTAGCGTGAGCATCTTCTGACGCAGGATTTGCAATGTGCGTCGGAGCAGGCGGGAGACGTGCATTTGCGAAATATCCAGGTCAGCGGCGATCTCGGTCTGAGTCAGCCCTCTAAAAAACCGAAGGTACAAGATTTTTTGCTCTTGTGGAGTGAGATCCTTAAGTGCCGCGGCTAGACTTGCTCGATCCTCAAAACGGGCAAGGTGTTTATCATTCTCCCCGATGTATTCGAGGAGCGAGAAATTCTCTCCTGAATCAGAAGATAAGTCTCCATTGAGCGAAATGAAATTATAGGCTTCGCTGGTTTCCATCGCCTCAATTACATCTTCCGGGGAAACTCCAACTTTTTTGGCAATCTCTTTGATCGTCGGGGTGCGTCTGAGTTCTTGTGTTAAGTTGCCGATTTTCTGATTTATCTGAAGATTGAGTTCCTGGAGCCTCCTCGGCACTCTGATAGCCCAACCCTTATCGCGAAAATAGCGTTTGAGCTCACCCACGATTGTCGGGGTAGCGTAAGTTGTAAACTCAACGGCTCTTTCAATATCAAATCTATCGATTGCTTTGATCAAGCCGATTGTTCCCACCTGGATAAGATCTTCTAATGGCTCGCCTCGGCTCTTGAAGCGTCTAGCCAAATACTCCACCAAGTTGATATACATTTTGACCAGTTCATCGCGAATTTCGGGGTCGCGATCCTCTCGATAACGAACGAAAAGATCGTAGGTTTTGACCCTATCCCAGACAAGCGACTTACTTTGCCCTTTTTGAGGCAATAGATCTTCCCCCTATATGTATTTGACCATGCTGATTGTCAAGTCTTTGCCGTCTTGATCGATCTGCATTTCATCGACGACCGCATCTAAAATAAAATTGCCAAAATTCTCTTTTTGGTCATCTTTACTCAAAGCCGATTCGGTGGAACCCGAGAAGTTTATTACCAGACGCTCTGTCTGCATATCAAAAACTGCCTTCAGAGGGCTGTTCACCTTATTACGCATCGCAATTATATATGCCTCTTCAACCGCGATTTTTAAATCGTCGACAGCGTCGAGATCAAAGTTCATCCTCGCTGCCACGCCTGAGACCATCAACCTCAGCAGGCGCGCAAACTCTTTCTTTATCGGTAACTCGACCGATATTACGCCCTCTGTTTCACCCAAGATATTGTTCCTCGCAAAAACGTTTTCCCATATTTCTCTTCTTCATCTCTTACCTCTTACTTTTCAGTAAAGCGCCGAGCGCTGTCTTGAAGCCCGATAAGAGCCCGCTCACTTTCGTTGCCGGTGCCGAAAAAGCGCGATGCACAAGAGTGCTGGTATTTTGCACTTTGGCACGAACGTCATTAAGTGAAGTGACGATGTCATCAACCCGCTCTATTTCAGAATTTACCCCATCTAGCGCTAGTTCAAGCTTTGTTAATACCGCGGGTACCTCTTTGTTGATGTTTTTTAGAAGATCATCCAGCGTGCGAAGGGTGCGATTCATTTGCAATAAAACGTGTATGACAAAACCTATTAAAAGCAAAAGACCAAGCGTTAATGCGGCTTGCAACACTAAGTACAAACTCACCACGAGCCTCCTGTTTTAAATCCTTTTTTAGCGGTTGAAGTTTAACACAGCAAACTAACGATTGCCATGCCAGCGCCCGTCGTGATCGTGAATTATCGCTTGCTTAGTCTACTTGGATTTCTTCTTCGGTTTCTTCTTCTCGCCCTTGTCGTTCTTCTCGAAATAGTCGTCAATCGCCAAATGCAAAGCATCTGCCGCCAGGTTGGAGCAATGCATCTTTTGGGGAGGCAGGCCATCGAGAGCATCGGCCACTACCTTATTTGAGATCGTTAAAGCTTCTTTGATAGACTTTCCTTTTACCAGCTCAGTAATCATGCTTGAGGTCGCCACGGCCGCGCCGCAACCAAAAGTCTTGAATTTCACATCGTCGATCTTTCCGTCATCTATTTTGACGGTTAATTTCATGACGTCACCGCAGACTGGATTTCCAACCTGTCCAACTCCATCAGCGTTTTCTATTTCACCCACATTTCGCGGATTACTAAAATGGTCCATTACTTTTTCACTATACATTTAGTCTCCTCCTCCACTAAAACGAAGTAACAATTAAATTCTGTGATCATTTTCTACGGTTGCACCCATAAACATCTCGGGTGTAGCCTCCGCGCCAAATGGTGATATCCGTCTAACCTTTTCGATAACCGTCGGCAACGCTCGCATTAACTCATCAACTTCAGTTTCTGTTGTGTAACGTCCCATCGTCACTCTCAATGACCCATGCGCTTCCACCGCCGAATGCCCCATCGCCGTAATCACATGCGACGGCTCAAGAGATTTCGAGGCACAAGCTGAACCGCTGGAGACCGCGATACCCATCATATCTAGATGCAAGACAAGCGACTCACCCTCTACATATTTAAAAGAAAAACAAGCATTTGCGGGAAGTCGCCTTTTCGGGTCGCCCAAGTAAATTACGTCATCAATGCTTCCAAGAACACCTTCAACCAGTCGGTCGCGCAGTTTTTCCAACCGTGCGCTTTTTTCATCACGTTCCGCGACTGCGATTTCCAGTGCTTTAGCCAGACCAATTATTCCAGGAACATTTTCCGTTCCAGACCGTTTGCCATTTTCCTGTCCCCCGCCATGGATGATCGGATCCAGGCGTGTGCCTTTTCGCGCATAAAGAACGCCGACACCTTTGGGGCCATGAAATTTGTGACCTGAGATCGCCAAAAGATCAACACCGAGCTCATTGACGTCTACCGGTAAACTACTAATTGCTTGAACCGCATCAGTGTGAAAAGCAACCCCGCTATCCTTTGTGTATCTGCTAATTTCTTTTATCGGCTGAATAGTGCCGATAACGTTATTAGCCATCATGATGGTCACAAGAATTGTTTCGTCGGTAATTGCCTCGCCCACAGACTTAGGGTCAACTATCCCGGTCTTATCTACCGGTAGATATGTAACCTTAAAACCGTTTTTTTCAAGATGCTTAAGCGACTCTATAACAGCCGGATGCTCTATATCAAGCGTTACTATGTGCCGACCTTTTTTATGCTTAGCTGCGGCGGTCCCCTTGATCGCCAAGTTGTCAGCTTCCGTGCCGCCGCCCAGAAAAATTATTTCCTTGGGATCGTCAGCGCCCAAACTCTTAGCCACTGAAGCTCGCGCGGACTCAACTACGCGCCGTGCCTCTTGACCGGACTCATACAGGCTCGACGGGTTACCGTAATCAGTTTTTAGATAATCTGTCATAACCTTAGTCACTTCCGGTAAGACAGGTGTTGTCGCACTATAATCAAGATAGATTCTATTCATGAGCCAAATCCCCTACTAAATCTTTCAGATAAATACCATCGAGTGTTTCCGTAATCGCTCTCTCAATGCGATCCAAAACCGATCTGGTCGAACAACCATCCTGCTTGGAACAATCTGACCCGCATCTTGCCGGCGAGAGCGAACCCTCAAGAGTAGCTATTACCCGCCCGATCGTGATTTCACTCGGCGCGTCTTTTAGTCTAAAGCCGCCGTTTGGACCGCGTACAGATTTCAGGAGACCGGCTTTTCTCAAATCGGACATTATCTGCTCAAGAAAAGTCTCCGGCATCGACTCACGTTCAGCCAGCTCCTTTATTGAAATTACTTCATCAAAGTCTCTGGCTAATGCAATCATAGCCCTGACGCCATATTCTGTCCGCTGTGAAACCCGCATTTTTTAGCTATCCCCTATTCTTACTATTTTAGTCAGGTATAAGATAACACCGTGGAGCACGTGGGGTCAAGTTGTTGGATTTGCACGATTCCAGTTAAAGTGGCGCCGGCAAAAAAGATTAGCAAAATAGACATCGGGTGAACTAATTTGTTAGCCCTGTTTTCTTTTTTTTGTTTTCTTGTAGACATCAAGCTTATCGCGTTTGCCCACGGCAATTACTAGGACGTAGATTTCTCTATCAATCGCTTCATATACAAGACGATAACCGGTTGCACGTAGTTTTATTTTGTAATGATTTCGAAAGCCTTGAAGCCGGCTTGCAGGCACATGTGGATTTTCAAGGCGTTCTGCGAGTTTCTTTTTGAATTGAAGCTGAACTGCCCTATCTAACTTATTCCATTCCTTGAGCGCGGTTGGAACGAACTTGAGACTGTAGCTAGAGCTCATCTATGTCGATATCAATCGCTTTGATCTTCTCATCCTGTCTCCCTTGGACGATCAGGCCAAGTTGATAGTCTTCTAGTTTTTCCATTATTTTTTCGTACGTTTCAGCCGGAACCAGATAAGCGGTCGGGCTATTGTGATTTAGGATCACAATTGGTTCACCCTCAGATTCTTCAATTAGGGCACTCGGATTTCGCTTGAGCTCTGTAATGCTAGCCGAAGAATTTGCAAGTACGGTTTTCATTATATCCACCTCATAATAAGACCTATATTATGGTTTCATTATAGACCTTATTTAAAACCTATTGCAAACATAAACCAGTGCTTGCTCTAGCTACCAGATAAAAAGCAGATAGTATACGATGATTCCAGTTAAAGCGGCGCCAGCGAAAAAGATTAGCGCTAGGCGACCACGGGCAGCATGTGTCGGTCGGTCAGAGGCGTCAAAGTAGTATCCGTTTGGACCATTCTTGGACAGTTTTCGACCTATCTGGACGGTCTGCCAACCAAGATAAAGCGCGCCGACGGCGAAAAACGAATGGATCAACCCAATTATCCAATAAGCGTAATAAACCGGGGAGCCCGGATCGCGGAATTCTAAGATTAGCCCTTCAAATAGGACATGGATGACATACACGACAACATACGCCAAGACAGCTATGTAGAGGGCCAGCATGATCGGACGATGAACAGATCCGCGGTGCCTGCGAGCCATTATGAAGCCCATCGTAAAAAGCGGTATCAGCAAGATTACGATGATCACGAGTAAATCGGATAGAAAAGTACCCCTAGTCCCTAGAAAACCGTTTTCCCAAACCGACAAGCAAGCCTCCAGATCAATAGATAGATTTCATCAGCAACCGGACTTTAGCAGCACTTACTGCTAATTTCAAGTCGCTCACGGCCTAGTCAACTATGGCATGAATCGCAATAAGTTGAGATTAGCCGCGATACTTATCTGGTGATCGCCAACCCATCGGTATCAAAGAGGCTGCGACCAGGCGTGCCCATATTGACGATCTTGAGATTTCTCGTCTTTTTCGTTCTCCATTTGGCCGAGAAGACAACCTGACGATATTTGATTTTCGAAGAATACGTGTTGATCGTTTTAATATAACGGCCATTTATATAGATTTTGGCGCGCGACCGGCTTGGCGCTTTGGTGGAAATCAGCTTGACGCTTTTTCCGGAGAACCTGTAGATCAGCACATCGCCACCGGTAACGGAATAACGTATCGAATTTTGAAAGAACTTACTTTTAGATTTCTTTAACGTCCGATTGAACCCGATTTTCTTTCTTAAATAATGGTTGTTGTCATAAGGCACAACGGTCCGCCTCGCCCTTGACCAAGAACCGACATTACCAGCGTTATCTTTAGCCCTGGCTCGGAAATAATCGACTTCGCCTTGCCGGCTTTTGTAGTATGAAGCTTTTGCTGATGTATTTTGACGCCAGTTAATCCAGCTACCACCGGCAACTTTTCTTTGGACATCATACAGCTTAACTCCAGTGCCCGGACTCGGATCACTTCCGGACCAGCGAACTTTGAAACGCAACTTCTTAGTCTGCATCGTTGACACGGCAGGCGTTTTAACTTTAGCGGTTGGAGCACGTGTATCAAGAATTATTTCATCATGAGGAGTCGTCGACATATTCCCGGCCACGTCTTTGAATTGGACGTAGACTTTCTTGTCGCCATTTGTTGATGTCAATGTCCAGGCTTTGCTAGTATTAAAACCTTCCCACGCCGACCAGGCTCCGCCATAGTTTTTAAATCGCATCTTGTCGACACCAGTGCCTGAACCATCACTGGCAGTTAAGCCCAGTACGACGCCGACTGAATTGGCTTTAGCCGCGCCCGAGTTAATCGTAATCGTACCCGTCGGCGCATGGCTATCGACCGTGAATGGGCCAAGATGAATCGTTGAAGTTCTATTGCCGGCCACATCTTCGGTGCTCAAGTTGAACCACCATGTGCCGTCGGCCAGTGGCGCGCTGGTAAGACCGGTGCTTGAGGCAGGCAGACTCGTCGGACCAGTTGGCGACTCAGAAGCGTCGATGCTCCAAGAGACCGCATACCCGCTTATGCCGGACACAGTATCGGTGGCGCCGGAAAAGCTAATATCAATGGTATTG
>JAUWRD010000174.1 GCA_030610765.1 Actinomycetes bacterium | reverse complement strand
CCAAGTTTGCTGCTTTTCATGGCCGCGGTGGCTATGTCTGTCGGAATCGGGTTGACGGCTAGCCTAGTGCCGGCCCGGCGGGCGGCAAATCTTGACCCGGTTGAATCAATCAAGAGTCTATAAAGGGAGTTTTAAAAAATTGTCTAAGTTGGTCTCGTTAGAAGGTATTTCAAAACACTATGGCGTCGGTGAAAACGAGGTGATTGCCTTAGACAAGATCGATTTGTCTATTAATCAAGGCGAATATGTGGCGGGTATGGGGCCTTCCGGATCCGGCAAAAGCACACTCTTGACAATTTTAGGGGCCATGAATCCGCCGACTACTGGCAAGATGATCGTTGATGATATCGATGTCTATGGGCTTTCCTCGGAGCACCAGGCTGATTTTCGCCGAGAATATTTGGGATTCATCTTTCAGCAACTTCAATTACTTCCGTATTTGACCGCAATTGAAAATGTGATGTTACCGCTTGTAGTCAGTGACGCCACGGATCACGAGGGCAAGGCAGGAGCTGTGTTGGAGCGACTTGGTTTGGCCAAGAAGTTCGATCGCTTACCCTCAGAGCTTTCCGGTGGCGAACAGGGCCGGGTCGCTATCGCGCGGGCAGTAGTTAACGAACCACCGATATTATTAGCCGATGAGCCAACGGGGAGCCTGGATACAGCAACCGGGAAAGAGATTTTAGCTCTCTTTAGCGAATTGCACAATGAAGGGCAGACAATCGTCATGGTAACTCATAATGCTGAATCAACTCGGGGAGTCGAGCGACTGATTAATATTAAAGACGGCCAGGTTGTTGACGACAAGCAATTGAAGAAAACATGAAAAGACGCCTCTTAGACTTAATCGCGTGCCCCCATGATAGACACTTTCCTCTTGAGTTGAAAATAGGGTCAACAGTAGATACCGAGAGTGGGCCTGATCGTTGTGAGCTTTATTGTGTGACCACTCAAAAAGATATTGAGGGCGAGCGAATTTCCGAGGCAGCGTGTAGCGCGTGTTCACGAGTTGACGTAACCGACGGAGAACTCTACTGTCCGCACTGTCGAAGCGTTTTTAAGATCATTCACGCCATCCCGAGCTTTCTTCACGAAGAGGTTCCGGGGAGTCCATCAGAGATTGAAGAAAGCAAATTAAATGAGATGAGGGCCCGGGATAGTCAGGCGCGAGAGTATGATCTTCTCAAAATGTTAAAGGTCTTGTCTAAACTCGAGATCCCACGAGTGATTCGCTTCCTGAAGCCGGGTGAAAAAGACTTATTAGTTGAGCTTGGCGCTGGAACTGGGCGAATAACAGACCAGATTAGCCGACTGGCCTCCGAGGTTGTTGCTATCGACTTTTCGATTAAGTCCTTAAAGCGATCTCAAAAAAACTGTTCAGGTAAAAATGTCCACTGGATCCATGCCGACATCAATCATTTGCCACTCAGGGACGGTGTTGGCGATCAGGCTTTTAGTTGTCAGGTCTTTGAGCATCTACCTGGCGCGACCTTACGCAACATGGCGATAGATGAAGCGGCCAGAGTTATAAAGGATGGCGGCCGATTTGTTATTAGCGTTTATCGCGATTCTTGGTTTTGGTCATTATTTGGACCGAAAGAAGGCTTTCATGAGGGCGGAATATACTACTTTCGCTTCACGCAAGACGAATTCCAAGATTTAGTGACACGTCAGTTTGTCGTTGAAGCGTTGGACCCTAATGTCGGGATGTACTTACAGATGGCTAAGTGCGTAAAACCTCCGGCTGGTTAGGCGCTCAACTCGCTAGTTTGGCTTTGCGCCAGCCTTCGTCAGCTAAACGTTTTACTCTGCCGATCGACCAATCTTTCATCTCATTGAAATAACGTTTTTTGTCAGTTTTAGCCAGTTCAATGATGGCTGCTTTTTCCTCGAGACTATCTTTCTGGTCGGTCGGGGTGTATCCCACCCACGTGCAGAATCCGTTGTCGAATATAAACTCAGGAGTTACTTTCTCAGGCTCGGCGGGGAATTCATGCGCGAAAAGGCGAGCTCCTTCGATATCAAATTCAATCACCCAACCGTTATCCTCAAGCATTGTAGAGTGATCAATGGTTAGATTTGCCGTACATTCTGGGCAATAAAGCTCGGTCACAACGTTTTCCGGCAAGATATTATTGCCAAAATGCAATGTTGCTATTCCCGTTCCGCATTTGCAGACCCGCGTTTGAGCATGACACATAGCGTACCTCCAAAATCTAGTTCCATTACACACTAACTATTCCCTGTTTAACTTTGATATGCAAGTTATGTTTACCATATCAATGTGATTCCGATATAATAAACTGCCATTCTTTAGGTTACGGGGTGTAGCGCAGCTTGGTTTAGCGCGCCTGCTTTGGGAGCAGGAGGTCGGAGGTTCGAATCCTCTCACCCCGACTAGGTTCGAAGCAAAAAGCGATATTTTGCGGACGTAACTCAGTTGGTAGAGTCACAGCCTTCCAAGCTGTTGGTCGCCGGTTCGAATCCGGTCGTCCGCTCTTATGCGCCCGTAGCTCAGCAGGATAGAGCATCGGATTTCTAATCCGAGAGTCGGGGGTTCGAATCCCTCCGGGCGTACATATAATGAACTGGGAAAACGGCGATAACTAGCGC
>JAUWRD010000002.1 GCA_030610765.1 Actinomycetes bacterium | reverse complement strand
GGCAGTTTCTTCAAAAACTAAAAAAATTTCTCAAAAAACATTTTCTAGCTTTATTTTTTTTTTTTTTTTTAGTAACGTCCCTCTTTTGGGTTTTTTGTTTTTGCCATAAATCGACATGCTCTGGTATCATGTTGAGCTATGGACGCAATCAACAATATTGTCAATTTTTTCAGTTCACCGTTTTTTCGGTTTCTCCTGGTGCTTATCAGGGTCTTTTTTGTGGTTCTATGGGTCAGCATTGTCTTCTGGACCTATCGGGACGCGAAAAACAGGGGAACGATGGCGGTTTATTGGTCGATAGTCACTCTTGTCTTCCCTTTGCTGGGCCTCTTGATCTACTTAGTTGTCAGGCCTCCTGAATTGCTCGAAGAGACCAAAGAGAGGGATCTGGAGATTAAGGCTAAAGAATCCAGTTTAGCTCGTAGCGGTGTTGTTTGTCCGGCTTGCATGAAACCTGTAGAGTCTGAGTTTCTGATCTGTCCGTATTGTCTCAAAAAACTCAAAAAAGCGTGTTCGGAATGTGAGCACGCGCTTAGGCTCAACTGGACGATCTGTCCATACTGCCAGACATCTCAGTGAAGAGAGCTGATCTTCGCGCGGCGCAGGCGCAAAGAGTTTAGCACTACAGTCAAAGAGCTTATGGCCATCGCGCCTCCGGCAAAAATAGGGCTCAACAAAATACCATAAAACGGATAGAGTACTCCGGCAGCGATCGGAATTAACGAGGTATTGTAGAAAAACGCCCAAAACAAGTTTTGCTTGATAGTCTTAATTGTTTGTTTGCTGAGGCTGATCGCGCCGACGGCGGCCCGTAAATCATCTCTCATTAATGTGATATCAGATGCTTCAATCGCGATATCAGTACCGGTGCCGATGGCTATGCCGATATCGGCTTGGGCCAGGGCCGGGGCATCATTGATTCCGTCCCCGACCATAGCTACAATCTCACCTTTCGCCTGCAACTTTTTTATCTGCGCCGCTTTATCTTGAGGTAAAACCTCAGCTAAAACCTTATCAATGCCAACATTTGTGGCTATGGCCTCAGCAGTGCGCCGATTATCCCCGGTGATCATCACAACCTTAATGCCTAGTTGATGAAGTTGATCGACAGCGGCTTTTGAGTGGTCTTTCACGGTATCAGCAACCGCGATCAGACCAGCTAGCTTTCCGTCAATCGCGATATAGACAGCTGTTTTGCCCTGCAAAGATAGAACCTTGGCGCTTTGAGCCAGATCTTTGTAATCAGCGCCTTTTTCGGTCATCAAGGCCGCGTTTCCAATTGCTATTTTTTGGCCGTTGATTTCAGCTTCAATCCCTTTTCCAGTGATCGAGTCAAATGCCGTCACGGGGTCGAGTTTCAAATTCTTTGCTTCAGCAGAACCAACTATCGCTTCACCTATCGGGTGTTCTGAGTTTTTTTCAGCCGCCGCTGTTAGCGCGAGAACTGTGTCCGCGCTGAAATCACCGTGCGTCAAAATATCGGTGACCGAAGGCTCACCCTTTGTTAAAGTTCCGGTTTTATCAAAAACGACGGCGCTTATTTTATGGGCGGTCTCAAGGGCTTCGCCACCTTTAATTAAGATACCGTTTTCCGCGCCGCGACCAGTGCCGACCATAATAGCTGTCGGGGTCGCGAGCCCCAAGGCGCACGGGCAGGCGATTATCAGAACGCCGACAAAGTTTAAGAGAGCAAAAGTAAAAGCCGGCTCAGGCCCGAAGATTAGCCAAACCACAAATGTGATCGAGGCAATTACTAGAACCGCCGGGACAAAATATGAGGCGATTATATCGGCCAGCCGCTGGATAGGCGCTTTAGACCCTTGCGCTTCTTCAACCATGCGTACAATATTTGCCAAGACAGTATCGCCGCCAACTTTTTGAGTCTTAAAGGTGAAGGCACCCGTTTTGTTGATTGTGGCTCCTATAACCTCATCGCCGGGCTCCTTCTTAACCGGCATGCTTTCACCGGTAAGCATTGATTCATCAACGGCCGATGAACCCGTGTCAATTACGCCGTCAACCGGGATTTTCTCCCCTGGTCTGACCGTGATCAAATCGCCGACTACCACTTCTTCAATGGGCAGATCAAGCTCTTTTCCGTCTCGGATCACCCGCGCTGTTTTTGCCCGCAGTCCCAGCAATTTTCTGATAGCCTCAGACGCTTGCCCCTTGGCGCTGGCCTCAAAGAATCTTCCAAGCAATATAAGCGTGATTATCATCGCGGATGTGTCGAAATAGACCGATCCGGCTCCAGGCGGAAATATCCCGGGAGCTAAGGTAAAAACAAGGCTAAAGAGATAGGCGGAAGATGTGCCGAGCGCGATAAGCGTATCCATAGTGGTTGTCCGCTGCTTGGCAGCGCCCCAGGCACCTACGTAAAAACGCCAGCCAGCCCAGAACTGGACAGGTGTTGCCAGTAAAGCCAATGTGTAATGGTTCTTAAGGAACGCCGGCGTCCACGGAAACCACTCAGTCATACTGCCGAGAAAGATGATCAGCGAGAGTATCGCCGCGACTATGAGTTTGGTTTTAAGGTCGCGGAATTCTTCTTGCCGCACCTCTTTCTCTTGATCTATTGCCATCTCCGACCCGCTAATTGTAAATGGTCTATATCCGGCTTCCTTTATAGCGGTTCTAATTTTCTCTTCGTCGAGTATCTCGGGATTAAATCGCACATGCGCTTTCTCGTTTGAAAAGTCGACTTTGAAATCCTCAACACCTTCCAGGCCGGAGAGTACTTTGCTGACCACACCAGCACAGTGAGGGGAGTGCATCCCCAAGACTTTCAGGTTTACTTCATTGTTTGCCGTTTCTTCCGGGATGATCAGATCATAACCAGCGTCTTTGACAACTTGCTTGATGCCGTCTAAATCTACCTCTTTGGTCTCATAAACAATATGAGCGTTTTCGAGCGCCAAATTAACATTGGCCTCTTTGATGCCCACTGTTTTTCGCAGCACATCTTCAACTCGGCCAACGCACGACGCGCAATGAAGGCCGGAGATAGGTACCGTCGTCTTTTCGATTGTCGATGCTTCTGATTTACTCATTGTTTTCAGTATACCCCCAGAAAATTATGTTATATAAGGTATACCCCCGGGGGGTAAGGTTTGTCAAGAAACTGTTTTGTTTTAGTATATTTTTGGCTAAACTGACATCTGGAGATTTTGATCGTGCAGCGACTAGGCAAGGGAGAATTAATGGAACGAACATTTGTAATGATAAAACCGGATGGAGTAAGAAAACAGCTTACAGGCGAGTGTCTTCGTCGGTACGAGGCAAAAGGTCTAAAAATAGTTGACCTGCGAATGGATAATTTGAGCGCCGATATTGCCAGGCAGCACTATGGCGAACATGTTGACAAACCTTTTTTTGACGACTTAGTTAAGCATGTGACGTCTGGCCCCGTCGTCTTAATGGTCTTAGAAGGTGTCGGGGCTGTCGCCGCTGCCAGGAAATTAAACGGGGCGACGAATCCGCTTGAAGCTGATCCTGGAAGCTTAAGAGGAGCGTTCGCGCTGGAAATTACCGAGAATATTGTACACGGCTCTGACTCTGTTGATAGCGCCAAGCGTGAAATCGGTATTTTCTTTCCGAAGCAGTAATTCTAAATGCTAGTCAACCGCGACCGCGGTTGTAGGGAAGTTAAACACTTCAACCGCCGCCAAAGCCGACGGTCACTTTTTCACCATCGACTATGACCGGCACAGTTTTTCCGCCGGATAATTTGGACATCTCATCCAAAGCCGTGGCGTCGCTTAGGACGTCGATCTCTTCATATTCTAAGCCCCTGCCATCTAAATCTGTCTTGGCAGCGGCGCAATAAGGGCAACCCGGTTTTGTATATATCTTTATTTCAGCCATATTGACATCATACCAGACCCTGCTTTTAGTTTTCTTAAGACGCGTTCCATAAGTTCTTTAGGTCTCTCGGGAGCTGGGTAGCGACGTCTTCGCCCTGCTCTTGAGGCAGCTGGCGCTTGAGGGCTTTGAAGACTCCCCGGGTTAGATGTTCGGTTTCAGCCCGACTTGCTAGATGTGCCCGGTTTTGAATCCGATCATAGAACTGACCTTTGGTCATTTTTTCCGGCCCCCGCCAGAGTGACAGCAGTTTATCGGTAAGCCCCCGCGACCACATGGGCTTGAGTTCTTTTGGAAGATCGGCTTCAATGCGCTCTGCCTGATCTTCCGTCAGCCGCTCCTGAAGGGTATTCAAAACAATGCCGGCTGCTATTTCAGCGTGTTTTGAATCTCTCAAGCCCAGCTCTTTGTTGATCACTTCAATAAACTTGTTCTTGGCCATAGTCGTTATCCGGTGGCCTTTTTTCTGGACACAGTTACTTTGTTGATAACTTTTTCGACACCGGGCTCATCCGTTGCGATCTTCTCGAGCGTCTCTTTTTCCCGATCAGATGGCACACGTCCTCGCAAAGTCACGACTTGATCAGCGGTGTCGACATTTATACGCGGTAGATGGGCTGTCCCCGGGTTTTCACCAATCTTTGTTCTGACTCGTTGCGTAACCACGTCATCAACATATCCATCTTCTCCCGGCACAATGGTGAGCTGTTTTGCTTTGTGGGCCAATCCTTTAAGCTGACCTTCCTCGTAAGCGACTTTTGATTTGACGCGACGCTCGGCTGTCCGCATTTCCTTTTTGTAATGCTGCGTTTTATCGTGTAACCATGCTCGTGTTCCTCTCCCGGTCTTCGGTGCCGTTAAAAAACCTACACCTATCCCGAGGGCAAATATCAACGTGTTTCCGATAGCGTGTCGAACTTCTTCTTTTTCCATTATTCTCGTCCTCCTTGTCCTATTTTTTATCCCGATACCTTAGTTTTAATCAAAATAATGCCAGCTAAACGATTTATTGACAGTCAAAAAGGCGTTTGTTAATATCTTAGCTAATCTTATACAGAGGCGCAGATGAAGAAGAGTAGCTGACGACTAAGAGCGAGCCGGAACAGTGAGAGCCGGCAACAGTCGGCGAAGGGGCTTCGGAGCCTTTAGAAAAATGAGAGGACAAACCGCGTTTTTGGTTGTCAAGTAGGGTGGAACCGCGAAAAGAGAAATCTTTCGTCCCTGCATTGGGGAGAGAGGTTTATTTTTTTTGGAGCAGAAGCCGCTTAGCTTCCAAGATATAATCCTAAAACTACAAAACTACTGGGCTGATTACGGTTGTTTGATCTTTCAGCCATACGATATTGAAGTAGGGGCCGGAACATTTAATCCGGCTACATTCTTAAAAAGTCTCGGACCAGAGCCGTGGCAAGTCGCTTATGTTGAGCCGTCCAGGCGGCCGACAGATGGCCGATATGGTGAGAATCCCAATAGACTCCAGCATTACTATCAATTTCAAGTCATCCTGAAACCCTCACCTGATGACGTATTAGACACTTATTTCAACAGCCTGCGCGCAATAGGCATAAAACCCGATGAGCATGATATCCGTTTAGTCGAGGACGATTGGGAGTCACCAACTCTAGGCGCGTGGGGTTTGGGCTGGGAAGTCTGGCTTGACGGCATGGAAATTACTCAATTCACCTACTTTCAGCAGGTCGGCGGAGTAGAATTGCCGCTTGTTTCCGCTGAAATAACCTATGGACTTGAACGTATCGCCATGTATATTCAGGGCAAAGAGAGCGTCTATGATCTCATGTGGACAGACAAGCTGAAGTACGGTGATATTCATCATCGAGATGAAGTTGAGTGGTCAAAATATAACTTTGAGATTGCCAATGTCGATATGTTGTTTGGTCTGTTTGACAGCTTTGAGTCTGAAGCCAAGAAGGCTATCGGCGAAGGGTTAGTCTCACCGGCCTACGATTATGTTCTTAAATGTTCGCATGCTTTCAACATGTTAGACGCGCGCGGAGCCATAAGCGTTACTGAAAGAGTTCGGTTTATCGCCAGAGTTCGCGGGCTCGCTCGAGCTTGTGCCGCAACCTACATAGAGCAAAGGGAAGAAAATGTCTAAAACACTTCTTTTTGAAATAGGTACAGAGGAGATGCCGGCGTCCGCGGCTGCAACCGGCGTTGACCAGCTTGCATTTCAGGCTGACGCTTTGCTGCGCGAATATCGGCTGAAGACGGATAGCCAAGACGCTATAGTGCTGGCCCGGGCGACACCTCGCAGACTGGTCCTGATCGTTAGGGGCTTAGCGCTAAACCAGGAGTCGGCTGAAGAGAGCGTAAAGGGTCCGCCAAAACGCGCGGCTTACACAGAAGACGGCGCTCCGACTCCGGCAGCTGTGGGTTTTGCCAAGTCACTAGGGGCAGAGCTAGATGATCTTGAAATCAAGGAAGTGGATGGTGGGGAATATGTCTTCGCCGTCAAGAAATATCCAGGGCTTGCAACAGAGAAAGTCCTTCCGGACTTACTGACAACGCTTATCAAGAGTTTGGAGTTTACAAAAGCCATGCGATGGGGGAGCGGTCAAACAAAATTTATCCGCCCGGTCCGATGGCTGGTCGCTCTCTTTGGCGATAAAGTGGTTCCAGTTGAGTTTGCCGGTCTTGTTTCAGGACGTCAGACATTTGGCCATCGTTTTTTAGCAAAAGGGCCTTTTGAGTTAGCTACGGCCGATGATTACGAAGAAACACTTGAGAAAGCGAAAGTAAAGTTTTCTAACGCGCCTTCAGCTGAGCTTAATCTCAAAGGTCAGATCGACGCGGTCGCTGAAGCTGCCGGTGGCCGTGCCGCCATTGACGGTCGAATTCTTCATGAGGTCACCTATTTAGTTGAGGATCCGCACGCGGTGGTCGGTAGTTTTGACAAGGACTTTCTTAAGATCCCGCGCCAGGTTTTAGTCACGGCCATGGAATCGCACCAGCGGTATTTTCCAATTGAAAATAGTAAGGGTCAGTTATTGCCGCTTTTTGCTGTTGTGCATAATGGAGACCCTAAGCATAATGATCAGATCAGGCGAGGTCACGAACGGGTTTTAAGAGCCCGCCTGGCCGACGCGGCTTTCTTTTTCCATGAAGATACTAAGACGACACTTGAATCCAAGGTCGATCGGCTTAAAGATGTCGTTTGGCAGGCAAAGCTCGGAACCGTCTATGAAAAAACCGAACGCTCGCGGCGTCTCGCCGACCGGATTGCCGGTTTGATCGGTCTTGATGACAAGAGCAAAAAGAAGATTGATCGGGCAATTCTACTGGCTAAAGCGGATCTTACGACATCGATGGTAATCGAATTTACAGATCTTCAAGGGGTGGTCGGAAAAGAATATGCTTTGGTTGACGGGGAGGAAGCGGAAGTCGCTGAAGCCATCAAGGAGCATTACCAACCTCGGTTTGCGGACGACGAGCCACCTAAGACAATAGTTGGCCAGGTGGCGGCGTTGGTCGATAAAACAGATTCGGTCGTCGGTTGCTTTTTGGCGGGCCTTATTCCGACTGGTTCGACTGATCCATATTCGCTTCGAAGGCAGGCCGCGGGAATTATTGGAATTTTATCACAAAGTCAGTGGCCAATTGGTATAATGGGGATTGTCGAGTTAGCGATTGACAATTACAAAGAAGCAAACGTCTCAACAGAAGATGCAGCAGAAATCGCAGCACAACTCCAAGAATTCATTGTCGCTAGATTGAAAAGATCACTAAACAACACAGGCGCGGAACCCGACACGGTTGACGCTGTTTTGGCGGCGCATTTTGACAATGTGAGTGAAATCAAAAAAAGAGTTGGCTTGATCGATGGTTTTCGGGGCAAGAAAGAGTTGGACGATATAAAAGTCGCGTTTACCCGGTGCCAAAATCTGGTTAAAGACAAGTCTGCGGGGGATGTTGAAGAGTCATTGTTTGAGAAGGCTGAAGAAAAAAGCCTTTTTGACACGGCTCTCGCGGCTCAGGTTGAGATGTCAAAGATCGTTCAGAGCGGCAACCTTGAGCCCGCCATGAATTTGTTGGCGTCGATGAGAGAGCAGATAGATAAATTTTTTGACGCTGTCATGGTAATGGCTGAAGACAAAAATATCCGAGACAACCGGTTGAAACTGCTGAATCAGGTTCTATTGGTTTCGGGGCAGGTCGCTGACTTTTCGAAGATGCTCTAGAGGGTATAAAAATATGATGGTAAATGAGTATCGGCTGGTAAAAGGACTTATGAGGCTCTTAGGAGGGCAGTCAAGATGACTGAAAAGTTTGTTTATACCTTCGAGGAAGGTCGCACGGACATGAAATATGTTCTCGGGGGCAAAGGGGCGAACTTAGCGGAGATGACAAATTTGGGTTTGCCTGTGCCGCCTGGCTTTACAATCACCACTGGTGCTTGCAGGGCTTTTTCGAAAACTGGTGCTTTTCCACCGGGATTGAGTGAAAGCATCGATGAGCATCTGGCTCAGCTAGAGGCTGAGACCGGCAAGAAATTGGGCGATAAGTTCGACCCTTTGCTTGTCAGTGTTCGATCCGGGGCGCCTTTCTCTATGCCTGGGATGATGGATACCGTTCTCAACCTAGGCTTAAATGATCAAAGCGTAACCGGCTTGGTCGCGCTAACAGAAAACCCTCGTTTTGCATATGATTCTTATCGCCGGTTTATTCAGATGTTCGGCAAGGTCGTCATGGATGTCGATGGCCAGCTTTTTGAAGATTCAATTAAGGTCTTAAAAGAAGAAAAAGGCGTCACAGACGATGTTGAGCTGACAGCCGTTGACCTCCAGGAGTTAATTAGCAGATTCAAGACAATTGTTCGAGATAGCGCAGGGCGAGATTTTCCTCAAAAGCCTAAAGACCAGCTGGATTTATCGATCAAGGCGGTTTTTGACTCGTGGAACAACAAACGGGCTCAAGATTATCGCCGGCATTATAAAATTTCCGACGAACTTGGTACGGCTGTAAATATCCAGACGATGGTTTTTGGAAACAAAGGCGATTCGTCGGCCACAGGGGTAGCGTTTACGCGGGACGCGGCTACTGGCTATAACGATACTTACGGGGATTATCTGATAAACGCGCAAGGGGAAGATGTTGTCGCGGGAATTCGTATCACTGAGCCGATTGCCAATCTGAAAAATGACATGCCTGAAATATTTGACGAGTTAATGAAGACACTGGATATTCTTGAAAAACACTATCGCGATATGTGCGACACAGAGTTCACGATTGAACAAGGCAAACTATATATGCTTCAAACTAGAATCGGTAAAAGAACCGCGGCCGCGGCTCTTAAGATCGCCGTTGATATGGTAGAAGAGGGTTTGATCAACAAAGAAGAGGCTGTGATGCGAATTGAGCCGGAACAACTTGATCAACTTCTGCACCCGCGGTTTGATCCCGATCAAGAAGTAGATGTTATCGCGACCGGCTTGAACGCGTCTCCGGGAGCAGCTGTCGGGAAAGTGGTTTTTGACGCCGATATTGCACAAGACCTTGGTGAAAAAGGAGAGAAAGTAATTCTTACCAGGTGGGAGACGACACCCGATGATCTTCACGGGATGATTGCCGCTCAAGGAATATTAACGAGCCATGGCGGGAAGACAAGCCACGCCGCGGTTGTCGCACGTGGAATGGGCAAGCCTTGTGTAGCTGGTTGCGCAGTCTTAAATATAGACGTAGCCAACAAGACATTTAGTGTTAATGGCACTCAGGTAAAAGAGGGCGAAGTTATTAGCATCGATGGAACTTCCGGTCGAGTTGTGGTTGGAGAAGTGTCTCTTGTTCCGCCAACGCCTACCCCGGATTTTGACACGATGCTTAAATGGGCCGACGAAGTGCGCCGTCTCGGTGTCAGGACAAACGCTGATACGCCGGAGGACGCGGCCAAAGCAAGAGAGTTTGGTGCTGAAGGTATTGGTCTTGCTCGTACTGAGCACATGTTTTTAGGAGATAGGCTACCGATCGTTCAAAAGATGATCTTAGGTAACGAGCAGGATAAGAAAGAAGCCCTGGACTCACTCATGGCGGTTCAAAAACATGACTTCTTAGGCATTCTGGAGGCGATGGATGGTTTACCGGTGACAATCCGCTTACTTGATCCGCCGCTTCACGAGTTCCTTCCCGGGTTAGTGGAGCTTGAGGTTGAAGTGGCGAAGATGGAAGACCAGGCGGTTGACGACGAAGAGTTTCAGCGCAAGCGATCATTGCTTCAGCGCGTTCGAGCAATGTCTGAGTCTAATCCGATGCTTGGTCTCCGCGGCTGTCGTTTGGGTTTGGTTGAACCGGGCCTATATGAAATGCAAGTCAGAGCAATTATGGAGGCGGCAGCCGAGCTTAAAGCGGCCGGCAAGAATCCAATAGTGGAGATAATGATTCCTCTCGTTGCCCTCGAGCGTGAGTTGGAAGTTCTTCGCGGAGAAGCGAAGGCTGTCTGTGTAGAAGTGCTGGAGCGAACCGGTCAAGATGTCCCATATAAGATCGGGACGATGATCGAGTTGCCCAGGGCCGCGGTGTTGGCGGATGAAATAGCCAAACACGCCGAGTTCTTTTCGTTTGGAACCAATGATTTGACGCAGACCGTATTTGGTTTTAGTCGTGATGATGTTGAGGGGAAATTTCTAGCGCGTTATCTTGAGCGAAAGATAATGGACACCAATCCCTTCGAAGTTGTCGATGTCGCGGTTGTGAAATTGATCGACATGGCCTGCAGATTGGGACGAGAGCAGAACCCCGGGCTAAAGCTGGGGGTTTGTGGCGAGCACGGCGGAGACCCGACATCAGTGAAGTTATTTCATGAGGCGGGCCTTGACTATGTCAGCTGTTCTCCTTTTCGGGTTCCATTGGCAAGATTGGCCGCGGCTCAAGCGACCCTGTCTGAAAAAATATCAAAAAATACCCAAAAAAAAGAGCGCCGCGAAATAATATAAGCTTTTTTGAACCTGAAATTGTTGCAATACAAGCGTTTTTAGTCCTGCCTCCATCTTAATGTTTATCCAATACCTCTAAGGGTATAAATCCTCTTGCGTAATCATAAATCAGTTGTTTTCGGGCGGAGGCAGCAAAAGTGTCACAAAGACCAATTAGACTTATACTTTGGGTTTTTGTGGCGCTTTTCGCGTCCCTCACGTTAGCGAGCTGTGATATGTCGGCTCAGAAGAACGTTGAGGTTCCGAAAGTTAAAAGACCGAACGCAAAGACAGAAGCCACAAAAGCCACGAGCATTAAAGTTCCCGGTAGTTGGCCAAAACAAATTCCCGTGTATCCTCGTGCTGAGCTTGTGGAAGCATCAACCACTCCCACCGGCGGCTTGAAGTTATTTTTCAGAACAGTTGATTCAGCAGATAAAATATTTGCCTGGTATTACGACACCATGCTCGAGCAGAAGTGGAATATGAGCGGCCCGACCCTCGACGTCGCTCAAAATATCGCCATTATTAAGAGTGAATTGGAAGACGTCAGTTTTCTAATAGACGCCCGCAGGTTTCGAAACGACAAAGGTGAATCTGAAGGCTCATCAATTACCCTGACCGCGCCCGCGCCTAAGATGGGCTTCTAACAAGTTAGGACGTAAGAACTTATTATCGCTTGCCCAAGTCGGGCCAGACTTGGTATATTCTCTCCATGTCTATTTCAAAAGAGGAAGTTGAACATATAGCTCTTTTAGCGCGCCTCGAGCTAAGTGAGACCGAAAAAGAGCTCTTTGCCAGGCAGCTTGATCAAATTCTAGAGCATGCCGGGAAAATAGAGGAACTCGACACCAAAGGTGTTGAGCCGACGGCCCACGCTCTTCCGGTTGTTAATGTCTTCCGGGAAGACAAAGTTGGCAAAGAATTAGATCTTGAAGCAGCGCTCGCGAACGCGCCTGATAGAGAGGACGACTCTTTTGGAGTCCCCAAGATTTAGTTTGAGTAAAGTCTAAATATGGATTTATACAAGCTAACCATTGAGCAAGCTGCGGCCAAGTTAAAAGCGAAAGAAATAACTTCGGTCGAGTTGACCAAATCAATCCTGGATCGGATAGAAAAAGTTGACGGCCAAGTTAAGGCTTTCCTCTTTATTGATAGAGAAGGGGCTTTGGCACAGGCAAAAGAGGCTGATAAACGCTTGGCGACAGAGAAAGACGGTCCAATTCTTTTGGGCGTACCGGTCGCTGTTAAGGATAATATTTGCACCAAAGGCGTGCCAACTACCTGCGCTTCCAAAATACTAAATGGCTTTGTTCCGCCTTACGACGCTACAGTTATTAAGGCGCTAAAGGGCGAGGGAGCCGTTATTGTCGGCAAGACAAATCTCGATGAGTTTGCCATGGGCTCTTCAACAGAAAACTCGGAAAAACAAGTGACGGGGAACCCATGGGACTTAAAACGCGTGCCGGGCGGTTCAAGCGGTGGCTCTGCGGCTTCAGTTGCCGCCGATGAAGCTATCGGGGCGATTGGCTCCGATACTGGCGGCTCAATTAGACAACCCGCGGCTTTCTGTGGTGTTGTCGGGTTGAAGCCAACTTATGGCTTAGTTTCAAGATACGGACTGGTTGCCTTTGCTTCGTCCCTTGATCAAATCGGGCCGCTGACGAAGAATGTTACAGACGCGGCGATAATGCTCCAGGCCATTACCGGTCACGACACTTCCGATTCGACGTCGCTTGAATACCAACCGCCAAACTATTTGGATAGCCTAAAGAAGGGGATAAAGGGGCTTAAGTTTGGAATACCAAAAGAGCTTTTTGGTGAGGGCTGCCAAGACGAGATTCGCGATTCTATTCAAAACATGATTAAACTTATCGAATCCTTGGGTGGCGAGGTAGCAGAGACAAGTCTGTCGACTTTTGAATACGCGCTGCCAGCTTACTATATAATAGCGCCTGCCGAGGCGAGCTCGAATCTGTCGAGATTTGACGGAGTTCGCTACGGGCACCGGGCAAAAGACGCGGAGGGCATGATCGATTCATACAAAAAAACGCGAGCTGAGGGGTTCGGGTCTGAGGTCAAACGCCGGATCATGTTGGGTACATACGCTCTCACCGCTGGTTACTATGATGCCTACTACGGTCAAGCGCAAAAAGTTCGCACATTGATTATTAAGGATTTTACAGACGCCTTTGAGAAATTTGATCTCTTGATTTCTCCGACAACACCGACAACCGCATTTGAAATTGGCGCCAAGACAGACGATCCGCTGCAGATGTATCTCTCAGACGTCTGCACTATTCCAAGCAACCTCGCTGGCATACCAGCGATTTCAATACCTGTTGGGCTCGCTGGGGGTTTGCCGGTCGGCCTTCAAATAATGGGGAAGCACTTTGATGAGTCGACGATACTCAGCGCGGCTCGCGCGCTAGAGAAAGAAGTTGACTTCAAGATAACTCCGGAATTAGCGGGTTAGATGAAGAAAACTTTTCCAAAACTGTTCGAGCCCACGCGAATCGGTGGCCTTCAATTACGTAACCGGCTGACTATGTCGCTTTATCCAACAAAATATACGACTGATAGCCAGGCAAACGATCGTCTTATTGAGTTCTTTCGAGCTCGGGCTAAGGGTGGGGCGGCCATGATTGTGCTTGACGGCGCGTGTCTTGATTACCCGGCCGCTTATAAGGGAGCCGTTGAGCTGCGGATGGATACCGAAGATCATGCTGCTAGCCTCAAGCGATTGATCAGCGCTGTAAAAAGTGAGGGCGCGCTTGCTTTTATGCATCTGAATTATCCAGCCGGCCCGATAGTGTCTGAGGGTACTTCCGGCGCTATTGAGAAAAAAGGTCGCTGGATGCTTCCACTCATTTCTGCCGGCGATGAAGATCGCGTCAAAGGCCTGTCGAAGATATTCGGGACAGGCGCGGCGCGGGCTAGAGAGATCGGCTACGACGGCGTGGAGGTTCAAGCTAGCTGGGGCGATATTGTAGCCCAATTCTTATCACCGCTGTCAAATAAACGAACGGATAGCTATGGCGGCTCGCTAGAGAATAGATCTCGTCTTTTACTTGAGATTGTTTCGGAGATAAGAAAAGATACCGGTGACAATTTCCCCGTGCAAATTAAGCTAGTCGTTGACGAGCTGATTCCCGGAGGTTTTGGCCTGGAAGAGGCAAAAACAGTCGCCGGCAGCCTTGAGCGCGTCGGGGCGGACTCAATCCTGGTTACTGTCGGGAACAAGAAGACAAAAAAACATTCAATACCTTCTCATTCTCTTCCGGCCGGAGTTTCAGTGCCGCATGCCAAGGCGATAAAATCGGTTGTCAATATACCGGTCATCGCGATGGGCAAGATTAGCACCCCGGACCTGGCTGAGCGGATACTAGAAGAAGGCGACGCTGACTTAGTGGCCATGACAAGAGCATTAATAACCGACCCTGAGCTACCGAACAAGGCGCAAGCCGGACAGGTTGAGGATATCAGGGGATGTATATATTGTCTGGAAGATTGCGCTGACAAAGGAGTTAAGGGGCTCGGGCGCGCGTGTGTAAATAATCCCTTGGCCGGACTTGAAGACGAGATAAGAATTACAGGCGCGGTGGATTCCGATCAAGTTTGGGTGATCGGGGGTGGGCCCGCCGGCATGCAAGCGGCCCTTATCGCGGCTGAGCGAGGGCATGTAGTAAGTTTGTTTGAAAAATGCGGCCATCTAGGCGGCCAGTTTCGTTTGGCCGCGTTGGCTCCCTATAAAGGGGAGGTCAGCGAAGTGTTGCGTTGGCTAGAGGTTCAGCTTGATAAATCACAGGTTAAGGTCAGCCTGAATCATCCTGTTTCAGCAGCAGAAATTATCGATGCCCAACCTGATTCTGTAATACTTGCCACCGGCTCAGAATCACGGATCCCGGTCATGCCGGGATTTGATCAGGAGCACGTCTTTCAAGCGCACGAATACTTAGAGAAGCGAGTGAAGCCTGGCGCGAATGTGGTAGGTAGCGGGGGCGGTGAAGTCGGGTGCGAGGTCGCTGAAACCGCAGTTGATAGTGGCAGCCGGGTTGTGGTTGTTGAGATGCTAAGCGAGCTTCTGCCTAGGATGAAATCGCTACCTAGGACAGAGCTTCTAGGACGTTTGTCGGCAAAAGGGGTTGTTTTGTTAACTGATCATGGCGCCAGCGCGATTACGACAAATACAGTTAAGGCCACAGGCCAAGATGGGCAGGAAAAAACCATTGATGCCGATACAGTTATCTGCGCAATTGGGATGAATTCAAGACGAGAACTCTATCACGATTTACAGGGTGTGGTTAAGAACGTGTACTTGATTGGCGACGCCGAAGAGCCGGGAAGCGTCGGGCACGCGCTCAGAGCCGCCCTACGTGTAGCCGCGACCATCTAAAACTCGACCAAAACTAACCTTTAAGCTATGGCTGATTCGACGCTCTTAATCTCAGGAATGTTCTCTTTTAGGACTCGCTCGACGCCATTCTTTAATGTCATCTGCGACATCGGGCAACCGTTACAAGCCCCGGTAAGCCTGACTGTGACGATGCCATCTTTAATATCTACCAATTCGACATCTCCGCCATCTGCCTGGAGATGAGGTCTAATTTGTTCTAGTACTTCTTCGACTTTTTCACGCATAACAATAACCTCCTCAAGCTATTAAATATATCATCATAAACCCCATCTGTCTAAGCAATTTCCTATGTCTTTCCTGCTCTGAATTTGGTACAATGTACTCGTGAGAGGTATAAAAGAGAAATAAGCTCGGCTAAGCCGTTGGCCTAAAGGGAAACTGAACCTTCTCCACTTACATGGCCCATCCGGAGTTCGATGGTTCGATTGCAGTTCTCTTGAACTACATAAGAATTGTCGACAGGATGTAGAAAGTTTTACCTTAGGGTCAGACACTGTAGGTTAACGCTAGCTCGGGCTTTTTTCTTGTAGAAAATTGACTCTGGTTGATCTGGAGGAACAATTGATTAAGCGCTTCTTGGTGGAGACGTCGAGTCGAAACCAAATGGTGGACATTACCTCTCAAGTTGAGGATATTGTGACCGGATCAGGTGTGCGGAGCGGTCTTTGCCTGATACAGGTCCTTCACACAACCGCCGGGCTTACAATAAATGAAAACGCAGATCCTGATGTACGCGTCGATATCATCGAACAGCTGACCCGGATAGTTCCATTTTCAAAAGATTACCATCACAATGAGGGCAATTCAGACGCGCACGTAAAAGCCAGCCTAGTCGGTTTTTCTGAAAGTTTGTTTGTTGATGACAGTTCATTAGTCCTCGGTACTTGGCAAGGGGTATACCTTTGTGAATTTGATGGACCCCGTCGTCGTTATGTCGTAATTAAAGTAGTAAGTGACGAGATAAGAGGGTAATGCGCGAACAAAATATAGACATTAAAAAACTGAATATTCTTAACTGGCGGCGCACTAAAGAGGTCGTGCGTCTTCACCTTTTCGACTTACAAGATGGGTCTAGCTGGACTACACGCGCGGCGATTATCGCCAGCAAGAAGCAAGGCCCGGTAGTAACTGTTGTAGCCGGCCAGCATGGCGATGAATTGAACGGCATCTTTGTTGCCCATCGCTTATTCGAGGAGGTAGAGCTCCAAGATCTCACAGGGACTTTGGTAATCCTGCCGATAGCTAACCCGTTCTCATTTCTTCAAAAATCCCGGGTTAGTGTGCTTGATCAGATCGACATGAACAGAAGCTATGATGTGCCTAGCGAGCGTCACCCAACTTCCTTGGCAGGGGCTATGCTCTTTGAAGAGATTTTTAGCAAATCTAACTTTGTCATTGATATTCATAGTGGCGGTCCGGGATCTTATCTACCAAATGTAGGCGTTGTTGAACAGGGACGGTTTGAGCTCGCGTCTTATTTCAATACCGGATCAGTCGTTCTGGTCCATCGCGATCACGGAACTTTAATCGGGGCATCAGAGAGACATAGCGTTCCGGCCTTCTCGCTGCAGGTGGGCCAATCTTTAGATATTGACTATGAGACCTGCGAGCGCATGGTTGACGGTTTGATGAATTTCTTTAGAGGTGTCGATTTAATACCGGAAGATACTAAAACTTTAGACAACCAGAAGCTATTCACAGAGAAAAAATTAGTGGTTGCTCCTGAAGGCGGCTTTGTCACGTTAGACGTCTCTTTAGGCGATCCAGTTGAGACGGGCCAACGGATAGGTGAAGTAGAGCCGCTTTTTGGAGAGCCGATCGAAATAGTCGCCCCCGGTGACGGCCATGTGATATATATTAGAAAAGAGCCAATCATTAGTCGTGGCGACAGCATTGTTCATCTTGTCAGGCGCGGAAGCTCTGAGCGTTAAGCACTAAGCTTAAGATAAGTTTTTGATAGGGTTGCGGTCAGGAGGGGTCTTGGACAACCCGGTTGGGATATTTGATTCAGGCGTCGGCGGCTTAACGGTTATGCAAGAGATAATTGAGCAGTTGCCGTATGAAAACTTGATATATTTTGGAGATACAGCTCGCGTGCCTTATGGTCCCCGGCCTCTTGAGGAAGTCAGGGGATTTGTCTTTGAAATAATAAATTACCTGGTTGAGCGCAAGGTAAAACTTGTTGTAGTTGCATGTAACACCGCAACCGCAGCGGGGCTGATCGAAGCTCAAGCACATTTTGATGTTCCGATCGTGGGGGTCATCGAACCAAGCGCACGTGGTGCCGTGCAGGCAACTAGAGATCGTCGCGTTGGTGTTATCGGGACCGTGGGTACGATTAATAGTGACGCTTATTCGAAAGCTATAAGAGCATTAGATGCCGGAGTAACTGTCTATTCAGCCTCTTGTCCAAAGTTTGTGGAGATAGTGGAAAAAGGCATGATATCAGATGCTAATTTCTTACGGCCGAAGACATATAATCTTGCTAAGTCTTACTTAACGCCATTGCTCAGGGTTGAAATTGACAGCTTGATTTTGGGGTGCACACATTATCCGCTTCTAAAGAGTTTGCTTGCCAAGGCTAGCGGGAACGATATTGTACTAATCAGCTCAGCGGAAGAAACGGCCCGCGAGGTTCAGACCGTCTTAAGCAGGCGGGGACAGTTAAGGGAAAGCATGGAATTACCAGAATATACGTTTGTAACCACACTTGATCCAAATGGTTTTATGTTGTTAGGCAGCCGGTTCCTCGGTCGAAAGATCACCGAGGTAGAACTAGTTGAGCTAGCGAAGAGGACTCGTCATCGCACAGTATCTTAGTCGGGCGGGCTTGATAGCAGCATTATACTTTGTTTTAACGGTTACCCCGGGCCTGAACGCTATATCTTATGGGCCACTTCAGTTTAGAGTATCCGAGGTCCTGACTGTTCTCGCTTATTTCGAGCCGGCGGCCATTCCCGGCCTATGGTTAGGCGCGGCGACGGCCAATTTTTATGGACCATTTGGTTTAATCGACGTTGTTTTCGGTTCGAGCCTGACGCTGGTTGCGGCTTGGTTAACATGGCGAATACGAAATCCATATTTCGCGCTTATCCCTCCGGTTCTCATTAATGGTATCGGGGTGGCGGTTATGCTGAAATACTTGGTGGCTGTGCCCGTGCCCGAAGCTCTGTTTTTTTTGATCGCCACTATATCCGTAGGTGAAATAATTGTCATCTACGGGCTTGGCTTGCCTCTCCTTCTCTTGATCTTGAATTCGCGAATTCTAATCAGGCCGGGCGTCGGAAAAGAGTTGTGAGGTTCCGGTGATTTTGTGGAGGTAGTTGTAGTTGGCGCCTCTGGGACTTTTCCCAGAGCGGGCGGTGCTTGCAATGGTTACTTGGTTCGCGACGACAAGACAAATATTTTAATTGATATGGGCACGGGAGTCTTAAGTCGCTTGTACGAATGGTTGGCGCCGGAGGATCTTGACGCTCTAATCATTACGCATCTTCATCCTGATCATTTCCTGGATATTTACCCCTATCGATATTTCTTGGAGTTTTGCGGCCAGGGCAAGCTACCGCTAGCGGTTTATGCTCCATCCGGGGCTCGTGAATATATTCAACGTTTGTTTAATGAGCCTGATCCAGCGAAGTTCAGCAAAATTTTCAGTTTCAAGGATCTTGGCGGGGCTTCGCCCATAAAGATAGGGGACATTGAAATAATCAGTCACGAGGTTTCGCACCTAAAACCGACCTATGGCATAGAAGCCAGAGCGCAGGGAAAAAGTCTCTTCTATACATCCGACACCGCGTACGATGAAAAACTTAATAAAATCGCGGCCGGAGTTGATCTGCTTCTGGCGGAAGCCACTCTAACAGCCGATCAAGCCGGTACACCGGTCGCTCACATGACTACAACGGAGGTTGGAAAGCTGGCCGCCGAGGCTAATGTCGAGCATTTGGTCTTAACGCACCTCTGGCCGCACTTTGATCGCCGTCGCATCCTTGACGAGGTCAGGTTAGAGTTTAATGGTAAGATAGATTTGGCCGACGAGGGCTTGATTGTCGCGGTCTAAGCAAGCACGAAACAACTTAGCTATTTAACAAACGGAGGAACGAGTGAAAAGAACTGATGGTCGGGCTTTTGATCAATTGCGCCCAGTTGAGATAGTACGCAATTATCTGCCAAGCGCGGAAGGATCTGTCCTTTTTCAGATTGGCGAAACCAAAGTTATTTGCGCGGCGACAGTTGAGCAAAAGGTTCCGCCGTGGCTCCGGGGTAAGGGTCGTGGATGGGTAACAGCGGAATACTCCATGTTGCCGCGGTCCACAACGGTGCGGACCGGAAGAGAAGTCAAGCAAGGACGGCCAAAGGGAAGAACGAGTGAGATACAACGGCTGATTGGTCGGTCTTTGAGATCGGTCATCGATTTAGAGGCGCTTGGAGGAGAGACATCAATTATTCTCGACTGCGATGTTATTGTCGCCGACGGTGGCACTAGAACTGCTGCTGTCACTGGCGCTTATGTCGCCCTTTACGATGCGCTTAAGTTTTTGAAAGAAAAGAAAATAATCGAAGAAATACCGCTATCTGATTTTATGGCAGCCATAAGTGTGGGGATCGTCGATGGTAAGCCTTGTCTTGATCTCTGTTACTCGGAAGATTCCGAGGCCGACGTTGATATGAACGTGGTCATGAATGCAGCGGGGGAAATTGTCGAAATTCAAGGCACAGCCGAGAAGGCCTCCTTCTCCAGAGAAGCACTTGATGAAATGCTTGATTTGGCCACGGCAGGTACGGCGCGACTAATAGAGGATCAGCGCCGGGCCCTACTTCAAGTAGACTAATGAAGATCGTTCTGGCTACCTCAAATCGAGGAAAGATTAGCGAGATAAAAGATATTCTAGATTTTTCGAGTGTGGAGTGGGTGACTATCGAAGATCAGCCGGAATGGCCGGAAGTGGTTGAAGATGGTCAGACATTTTTAGAAAACGCGACTCTTAAAGCGGGGGCACTTTCTCAATTCTTCGGCGAACCTGCTCTCGCGGACGACTCAGGTTTAGAGGTCGAGGCTCTCGAAAACAGACCTGGTATAAAATCCGCCCGGTTTGCCGGGCCGAAAGCGACAGACGAGGAAAACATCACGAAACTCTTGGATGATCTTAACAAGGCAACGCTTCGGGGCGAGCGGTCTCGGGTCGCCAGGTTCTTGTCAGTTGTGGTTCTGTACTGGCCTGGCGGGCGCACAATATCTGCCGTCGGCCAATGTCAGGGGACAATCGCGACAGCGCCCCGAGGGACTTTTGGCTTTGGCTATGATCCAATTTTTATCCCTAATGGGTACGGTCGCACTATGGCGGAGTTAAGTCCTGCGGAAAAAAACAAGCTTAGTCATCGGGGAAGCGCCTTGAGGGAGTTGCACCAACATTTCAAAAATAGTTAGCTGGGTTCAGATTATGCGGCAACGATATATTATCCGTTTCTTCCTGGGCATTTTATTCGGTGTTGTATCTGCCTATGCGACATTATTTTATCTGCTCATGTCCGTATACGAGGGCCAAGACGTCTCTGCCTGGGAGGCCGTCTATTGGACAGTTAACAGGTTGACGACGACCGGAGAAGTCTCACCCGACCTTGTCTATTCGGCTGCGCCGATCCAGGTCCTCTCAGTTCTTATTCAGATATCAGGCTTAGCCTTTTTCTTTGCTGCTTTTCCTGTGGCGATAATCCCCGCTCTTGAGCGTCGTATTCGAGGGGTACCAGAAACATACTACGCCGACATGAACGACCACATTATTATTTGTGGCTACAGCAAAGTGGTCGAGTCACTTATAGATGATTTAATTTCCGGACCGCTCACGTTTATGGTTATCGATGATGACATTGATACTATCCGCGAACTTCAGCAGAAGGGGATACCGGCGATACTCGGTGACCCTACTGATGTAAAAGGGTTGACTCTAGCCGGGGCGAAGGCGGCCCGGTATATCATCGCGAATCGCGAAGACGAAGAGGATAATGTGGAAATCGTTTTGGCGGCTTCCGGGATAAGCGAGGCCGAGATTTTCGCGGTAATCGATGATATAAGCCACGCGCATTACTTTAGATATGCTGGAGCTTCTCATGTTCTATCGCCGAAAAAGATTCTTGGCGCACATCTGGCAGAGAAGGCTACTGCTTCTTGGCGCGACGAGCTTTTTGGCGCTGGTGAATTGGTTTCTGAATGGTTCATTATTGAATTCCCGATTTTCCCGGGGTCTCCCTTTGATGGTTTAACATTGCGCGAGGCATCGATTCCGGAGCGGTGCGGCGCCACGCTAGTCGGTATTTGGCACCGGGGAAACCTAGAGTTACAGCCGGGACCAGCGAGCATGATTTCAGCCGAGAACGTACTGGTTGCGGTTGGTCGACGAGAAGAGTTACTTAAACTACAGGAACTTACACGCACCATCGAGGTGCCGGAAATTACCGAGCGACGTCATTGCGTGATTGCGGGCTACGGCGATGTCGGCCGGGCGATCAAGGAAGTTCTCGACTCTCAAGACGTCTCAAGCACAATCATTGACGCGCGAAAAAAAAGTGGTCACTATATTCAGGGTGACGCGACCGACGAAAAGATCATACATCGCGCCAACATTGCGAATGCAGCATCCTTTTTTGCCGCCAGCCATATTGATCGCGACAATATTTTCAGTACACTAGTCGCCAGGAAAATTAATCCCGATATCCATATATTAGCCAGAGCCAATTCCAGGGAATCGACTGATCAACTTTATCGAGCGGGAGCCGATTTTGTCTTTTCACTATCGACGATCGCGGCGCAAATGCTCGCTTATATGTTAATTGGCGATCATGTGACGACTCTTGCGGAGGGACTTAAAGTTTTAAGTATTCCCGTGGATAAAAAACTGGCCGACAAAAGACTCGGTAGATTACGCGTGCGAACCTTAACTGGGTGCACTGTTATAGCGGTTGCCTTAGCAGACGGTAGTTTGATGTCTAATCCAGGGCCCGATTTGGAAATGAAACAAGGGATGACGATTATTATCCTTGGCTATGCTCGACAGGTTCGAGAATTCAAGAAGAGATTCTTGTAGGCTTTGGGCGCATGCTATATCCTCTAAAGTTAAGCAAACATGGTGGTCTACAGTGAAGAAAACATTTGTAGAAGATATAGTGGAAGGTACGTCTGTTGAAGGCGTATTTTTAATTGATTCTGCCCATCAACGGTTTACGAAGGCAAATAAAGCTTACCTCAAGCTGGTTCTAGGCGATAAGACAGGTCAGATAGAGTCAGTGATGTGGGAAGAGACGATGGAAAAGAATCCCGACAGCCGGGTTCTGAAGGCCGGTGATTTCGCCGATATCAGCGGTAAGGCAGCGGTTAACAGGTATTCTAAACGCGTTGAAACAGTTCTAAATCAAGTTCGCAAAATCGGTCCGGACGACCTGGATATTCGAGATTTTTTGCCTGTGACCGACCGGGACGTTGGTCAGCTAAAAGAAGAGCTGAATAGCGTCAGAGATAAAGTCGACGACCCTCATATCAAGAAGTTGCTTGACAAGATATTTAACGATTCACAGATGATGGAATCTTTTTGCCTCGCTCCGGCCGCCAAGAATTATCACCATTCATATTTGGGCGGGCTTCTGGAGCACTCGGTCTCGGTAGCGCAGCTGGCGCTGTTGATGTGCGATCATTATCCTGGCATAAATAAATCCCTTCTGATAGCAGGGGCTCTTCTTCACGATATTGGTAAAATTCGCGAGTTTAACTACAGTAATCGCATCGACTATTCAACTGAAGGTCGCTTGAAGGGTCACATAGTCATAGGTGATCAAATCGTGGCGAAGGCTGTTGAATCCGTAAAAGATTTTCCGGAGGAAACTAAACTAAACTTGTCACACTTAATATTGAGCCACCAGGGGGAGCCCGAATATGGCGCGGCCGTCAGACCAAAGACCAGGGAAGCCGTTATCCTAAACATTGTTGATAATGCCGATGCCAAGGTAAACGGGTGGATGCTGATAGCAAAAAAATATGGCGATGATGTTGAGTGGACAGATTACCAGTCAATGTTCAGCGACTTTTTGTATCTGGGGCCACCGGCGAATAATAAAATCTCTGGATTGTCGTCCAAGCGAACAAAATTGGAGTCTTCGGAGTCTTCGGAGTCGAAAGAGTCTAACACGCTATTTTAAAAATGGAACAAGACCTTGTCAAATCAAGAATCTGCAGGTAGCTAATGATTCGGGTAATTCATACAGGCGATCTACACCTCGATGAACCATTTGCGTATCTTGCCGCCCCGAAGCGAGCCATAAAAAAACAAGCTATTAAATCAACTCTTACACAAATCATCGAGCTAACTTTGGAAAAGCAAGCCGATGTTTTGATTGTCGCGGGCGATCTTTTCAACAACCCTAATCCTCTCCCGGAAACTGTCGCTTTTGCTATTGAGCAATTTAGTAGGGTCACCGGGCAGGTCCAGGTAGTTATCGTGCCCGGCAATCACGATATTTATCAACCTGGAGGAATTTGGGATCAGCCTGATTGGCCGGAGAATGTAATGTTATTTCGGGACAATAGCTGGGCTATTCAGAAATTGGAGGCGAGCGGAATCACGGTGGCCGGAATCGCCTGTCATGCCGCCGGAGACGAGAAAAATGTCTTGAAAGACTTAAAGGTCAGCGCTGAAATTGGAGTGATGCATGGCGCTCACAAACTAGGATTTTATGAGGGACTCCATTCTTATCCTTTTTCAGAAGCAGACACAGCTGATCTACCCGTCCAGTACTTAGCGCTCGGCCACTATCATAATTTTGGTCGCGTGGGGCAGAGCGTTGCCTATTACTGTGGGTCTCCTGAGAGCCTCTGCTTTGACGAGTCTCCGCGACGATCTGTCACTTTGATTGAAATGGGCGACGGCCCGGTTCGCGTCAGGCAACTAAATCTCGGACAATACGGTTTTCGGCGACACGATATTGACTGCACTATCATGTCAAACCCTCATGAAGTGGAGACAGCTATAGCCGCGCTTGGCGGTCCGAAAGATTTGGTAAAGGTAGTGCTGAAGGGGACGCCTTCCCTTGACCTTAATGTTGACATCGAGGCGTTGATTGCCGTACTTGAAGAGAAATTCTTTTATCTTGATATAAGAGATAGCTTGGAGATGCCAGCGAGCGAGATCCGGTCTGAAGAAAGAACCATTAGAGCTAAGTTTCTGACGAGAATGCAAGAGAGGACGATTGCGACGGACGACGTTGACGAGAAAAGCGTAATAAACCTAGCCACAAGGTTGGGGTTGGCGGCCCTTGAAGGGCGGCTCCAAAAATGATCATAACCGCTATTGAACTAAATAACTTCGGGAGCTTCCAAGAGTCCAGAGTTGAGCTTAACCCGGGTCTGAATCTGATAATTGGGGCTAATGAGAGCGGCAAGAGCACTATTCAATCAGCGTTAAAGACTGCTTTTTTCGGTGAACGCAAAGGCTATGAGCGGTGGAAAAATTGGGGGAATGCCAATCCGAGCTGCGTTGTTACAGTTGAATACGAGCTTCCAGACAAGACGGTCTGGTCGCTTGTTCGAGATTTAGCTAAAGGTGAAGTCAGCTTAGTGCAGCTGCAAGGAGGGGAAGTTCAAGCCAAAGGCCCCACTAAGGTGCAAGGGCTTGTCGGACGACACCTCGGATTGGACAAAGCTGAAACTTTCTTAAATACAGTCTTTGTGCGCGCCGGCGAGTTAGCGCCCGATCTGGTCGGAATCGAACCCGCGCTTCGAGCCAGAGTTGAATCTCTTTTAGTCGGAAGCGCCGGCGGCTCGATAACCAAAGCCCAAAAGGTTCTAAAAGAAAAATATAAACGATTAGCCGGGACGATTGCCCAGAAAGGTGAGGGCGGCCAAATTGGAGCCCTTCTGGCTCAAGAGGTAGACATCAGGCGTGAGATGGCTCAGGCCGAGCAGATAAAAAGTCAGCGCGATCAATGGGCGGCAGAGCTTGAGGAAACCCAGGAGTTATTGGTAAAAAAAACCGCCCGGCTTAAGCTGGTCAAGGAATTAATAGATGCTGTTCAGGCTAGACGCGTCTTGGAAGTAGAGCTTGACAAGTTGAGCGACGGGCGCAAGAAACTACGCATGAAGATAGAGCGCTTAAAAGCTGACCGGGAGAGGCTCGGCGAAATCAATAAAGAGATGGAGCACCTGGACAACTACAAAGAGATATCGGCAGTCGATGCCGCCGCGTTGAAACACAAGGCCGAGATATTAAAAGAGAAACAGATCAAGATGGGCGTGGCCGCTGACGATGGTCGAACGGAAGCGGAAACTAAAAAGAAGTATGCGATTTTCGCTTTTGTGCCGGCGGTAGCGGCGTTGTTGGTCGGAATTATCCTAGTCGTTTTAAGCCAGGTTTTTCTTGGGGTAGCGGCAATTATTCTTGGTTTGGTCGGGGCTGCTGCTGGGCTAAAGTTGCTGAAATCAAGGACAAGCACTGCCGAGGATTTGGAGAGCTACCTGAAAGAAGAGGTCGAGCGGTTGACAGGCGAGATAAACGAAGAGTTGTCAAAGGTTGGCGCCGCCGGCTTAGAGAGTTTCCTGGCACAGCAAAACAAGTGCGAAAGCCTCGCCAAGGAGTTAGGCAATATTGAATATGCAGATTCTATTATGTTGGAGGGCAGTTCCCTTGAAGAGCTATCCAAGGAATTTGATAATCTTTTTGATCAAACACATTCGCTCGAACTTCAGCTCAAGAAAGCTACAAAAGCTGATCTGTCGACAGAAGAGATATTTACTCACGAGCGCGAGGTGTCATATCTTAGCCCAGAGGTGGCAACATTACGTCAGACACATGACACATTGATTGGTCGATTGTCTTCCCACACCGAGATTTCAGGGCGATCTATCGTTGACTTAGCATCCGAGCTCAATTACATATCTGATCAACTAGAGGGCTCAAAACGGCACGCCAAAGCTCTTTCGCTAGCCGCTCAGGAGATATTAGAAATAGCGGCTGAAATCTCTGGCGAAGTAGCTCCTCAGATCGCCGGCGCGGCTTCAGAGCTTTTAAGCGCTTTGACAGGCGGTCGACATAGTAAGGTGGGCCTGGAAGGCAACCTCACGCTGACAGTTTTCGATGAGGAAGTAACGATAAGCCCTGACGCCTTAAGCACTGCCACTGCCGACCAGTTGTATTTCGCTGTCCGTTTAGCCGCGGCTGACTTGATTAGCGGAGAAGCAAAGCCGCCACTAATTCTTGACGACCCCCTTGTCTATTTTGATGATGATCGTTTCAAAGCCGCCCGAGATATTGTTCTCAAACTGGCGGCGACACGCCAAATCATTTTCTTTTCTCATAACAACAGCTTTAAGGATTGGCCGGGCAACCTGATCGAGCTCTAAACTGATTCATTGATCTAGCCCTCCCACTTGCTACACATGCTCCTAACTGCCGATTAGTTCCTATGTTTCTTTAAAAACTAGAAAAACTTCGAAAACTGGTGAAACTTTTGCAAAAAAGTGTTGCAATGTGGATTAAAGTGGATTAGAGTGGAGCAGAAATGATTAACAAATATGGTTTTCCGGTGAAGAATTACTATATGAGTGTTGCGGAAATGGCTCCTCTGGGTGTCAGTAATCTTTCGCTCATTACCAAAGCCGCTAGATCATTATTGGCTGCCTTGGTGGAGAAGAGAAATGTTTCTAGGCGAGTTTCAACATACGGTCGACGACAAAAACCGAATTATATTACCAGCTAAGTTTAGGGAGTTATTGGCGGACGGTTTGATTGTCACGAAGGGTTTTGAAAATTGCCTTTTTGTATTTTCAAAAGCTGAGTGGTCGGGGATTGAGGAGAAAATCTCTTCGATGCAGTTGTTGAAGAAAGACGCCAGGCAGGTTTCCAGGTTCTTTTTTGGCGGAGCAAGCGAGGAAGTACCTGATAAGAATGGGCGAGTTGTTATACCGGGTCACTTGCGAGAATATGCAGACCTGCGGAAAGATGTTGTTATCGTTGGGGTTTCAAACCGGTTGGAGCTGTGGTCAAAGTCCAACTGGCAGAAATATGTAGCTGAGGCAGAAAAGTCGTACGAGGACACAGCCGAAGAATTGGCAGACATCGGCCTCTAACGCAATTTGAAAATGGAATATTCGCATACATCAGTTTTGTCGGCTGAAGTCGTTTCGAGGCTCAACTGTACCAGTGATTCTACCATTGTAGACTGCACTTTAGGCGGGGCAGGACACTCGGAAACGATATTAAGATTAATTGCACCAAATGGGTTTCTGCTTGGGATTGACCAAGACAAAGAAGCAATAGACGTAGCTCGAGCCAGATTAAAGAGCTTCGGCCGACATTTTGAAATTTACCAAGGCAACTTCGCGAACATAGATGAAGCCTTGCAAAGCGTTGGGATTTTGGGAGTCGACGGATTTTTGTTGGATCTAGGATTGTCGTCACTTCAACTAGCTAGAGAGTCAAGAGGGTTTTCTTATCAAAATGATGGCCCTCTTGACATGAGGTTTAATCAAAGTGGCTCAATTTCCGCGGTGGACATAATCAATGACTACCCGGAAGCCCAACTTACACAAGTTATTAGGGATTACGGGGAAGAGCGTTGGGCCGGTCGGATAGCCAAGTTTATTGTTGAAGCGCGTGCTCGAGACAGGATCACGACGACAGGACAGCTTGTAGATTTGATTAAGGCGGCAATTCCAGCCGCGGCCAGGCGACGAGGGGGGCATCCGGCAAAGCGGACGTTTCAAGCTTTGCGAATAGAAGTAAACCAGGAGCTTGGAGCCCTCAGGAAAGCGCTGGAAGCTATGCCGAAATGGTTAAATGTCGGGGGTCGAATAGCAGTTATTTCATATCATTCGCTTGAAGATAGAATAGTCAAAAAAGAATTCAGAGCTCAGGCCTTGGGCTGTACATGTCCGCCCGAAATCGCTATTTGTGTCTGCAACAAGAAACCCGATCTGCGAATAGTGACGACCAGACCGATTCGGCCGTCAGCGGCTGAGGTCGAGGCTAACCCAAGAGCCCGGAGCGCGAGACTCCGCGTCGCGGAAAAGGTAGACAATGGAAGCAGCTAGAAATATATATTCTGAAATAACAGATGACTTTGCGTATCCTGTGCCGGAAAAAACCCGGACTAAAAGGAAACAGTTCAGTTTTAGGATTTTTATTTTTGTTTTAGTCTTTGTTGGTTTAGCAGCATTTGCCCATGTCTACCAGCAGGCATTAGTTGCTCAAAATGGGATAGAGATTGCGCGCCTTAAAGTAGAAATAAAAGAGGAGGCACGGATAAGCAAAGACCTTGAGACGCAAAAAATGCTGCTGAAGTCTCCATCACGATTGGGGCGGTTAGCCAGGATTGATTTAGGGATGGTAGAGCCGACGGAAATAAAATACATTGTGCTGCCGGCCGACCTTGTGACAGCGTCTAAGGCACCACATACCCCGAAAGGTCAGGAAAAAGTGAATACAGTTTTGGCTAAGATAAGCCTTCTGGCTAGGTAGGTGAAGAAGATAGCTTTCTTCCCCGGAACCCGGAAGAAAAATAGACGGAAAAGGAAGCCTAGAGACAGGTTTCCTTTTTTATTTCTTTTACTAATATTCTTTTTACTTACCATTGGCGTCCGCTTGGTTTCAATCCAAGCTGTAAAAGCGGAAAAGTTCGATCAAATGGCCCAGAACCAGAGATTAACGACGATTAAGTTGGTGCCTGAGCGAGGCATCATATACGACAGAAATCGTGAGATATTATCGATAAGTCTCGACAAAGATACCGTTTTCGCGAATCCCCTGCAGATCAAGGGTTACCAGAAAAGGGTTGTGGCCAGGCGCTTAGCGCCCATTCTCAAGCTGAGCAGAAGGTCGCTTTATAAAAAATTGAAGATGAAGCTCGGTTTCGTATACATCAAACGAAAAGTAGACAAGAACGTTATCGCTAAAATTAAAAACCTCAATATCGAGGGGATAGGTTTTATTCCTGAAAGTAAGCGTTTTTACCCCGGAAAGGCAATTGCCGCGCATGTAATTGGCTTTGCTGGAATGGACAACGATGGATTGAATGGCGTTGAACAAAGTTTTGACTCGTATTTAAAAGGCAAACCGGGCCAACTGATAATGGAGCAAGACTTAGTTGGCAGACCTATACCAGGAGGAGAGTACAAGTATCTCCCTCCCACACACGGTCGCGACTTGATTTTAACGCTAGACAAGGAGATTCAATATAAGGCTCAGGTAGAGCTTAGAAGAGCTGTCAATAAATGGAAGGCAACTGCTGGCTGGATTGTTGTTATGGATAGTCAGACCGGCGAAGTATACGCACTCGCAAACTAACCGACATATAACTTAAACAAGTTCTCAGAGACAGACCCCAAGCTCTTTAGGAATAGAGCCATTTCCGATGTTTACGAACCCGGCTCGACGATGAAAATAGTCACCGCGTCGGCGGCGCTTGAAGAAAAGCTATATTCACCAGGTACTTTACTGAATTTACCGGGAAGAATCCAAGTGGGCGGACATACAATACATGAAGCTCATGAAAGAGGAGCCGAGATATTTTCTTTTAAAGAAATTGTCACCCGCTCGAGTAATATAGGAGCGGTTGTTATCGGGCAGTCACTAGGTCCGGAAAGAATCTATCAATACATTGAACGTTTTGGGCTAAATAAAGGCACAGGAGCAGAATTGCCCGACGAAGGCCAAGGTTACACACCTCCGACAAATATATGGTCTGCCAGTTCTATCGCAAACATTCCGTTCGGGCAAGGGTTATCGGCAACTAGCCTGGAATCGGTTCGAGCTATTAATGTTGTCGCGGCAGAGGGAAAACTCATTTCACCTCGGTTCACCAGGAAAGACCTTGGGGGCAGCAAGCAAGTAATCTCTAAGGCAACCGCGGCATCAATGGCCGAGATCATGACCGAGGCGGTTGAAAACGGCACAGGTGGAAACGCGAAAGTTTCTGGATACAAAGTAGCAGGTAAGACCGGCACTGCGCAGAAACCTCAAGTTGATGCCAGGGGCTATGATCCCGGAAAATATATTTCATCTTTTATCGGCTTTCTACCGGCGGATAATCCGAAACTGACAATTTTGGTTGCAATAGACGAACCACAAGGCGCTATCTATGGCGGCGTAGTCGCGGCCCCCGTTTTTTCAGCGGTTGGCGAATACGCGTTGAAGAGGTTGCGAGTGCAACCTTAAGGGATAGACGCGTGAGCACTTAAATGAATGGAATTGATTGACTCGTGAAAATCGCTGAGCTGGCATCGGCAATGGATATAGAAAAGCCCGTGGACGATATCAATATCAAAGATATCGTCTATGACTCACGCCAAACCCGGCCAGGCTCGCTGTTCGTTGCTATCCCCGGGACTCAAGTAGACGGCCATAAATTCATTGACCAAGCCTTAGATAAGGGCGCGGTTGCCGCTGTGGTGGAGCGGGCGCGACCCGACCTGGCCGGGTCGTTAGCACAACTAGAAGTTCCAAATGCGCGTAAGGCTTTGGCGCAAGTCTCAGATATATTCTTTGGTCAGCCAAGTAGAAAATTGAGTCTGGTTGGCGTTACCGGAACAAACGGAAAAACAACGATCGCGTATTTGATGGAATCAATTTTTAAGCATGCTGGTTTTAAGACCGGGCTGATAGGCACGATTGAATACAAGATCGACAACAAGTGTTATCATGCCGAGAGAACGACGCCGGAGTCGTTAGATTTACAACGCATATTAGCGCAGATGGTCTCCGATGGCGTGCAGATCGCAATAATGGAAGTATCTTCGCATGCTCTTCATTTAGCGAGGGTTGATCAGTGTCGGTTCGCCGGCCGGGTTTTCACAAACCTAAGCCGCGACCATCTTGATTTCCACAGTAATATAGAGAACTATTTTTTATCAAAGGCCCGTCTATTTACAGATCCTACTTTTGGTTCCGGCGTGAGAATAATAAATACCGATGATGTTTTCGGGCGACGACTAGTCGATATGTGTGATAAAGATGACACGGTTACTTTTGGGGAGCGTGACGCGGATTATCAGCTGGCGCAAGTTAAGTCTTCAGCTGTGGAGACCTCATTCACGCTCAACAGCTCGGCCGCTAGCCTGGCGGTCAAAAGTCGAATGGTGGGAGATTTCAATATTGTTAACCTGGCATTAGCCGGAGTTTCAGCGTTTGAATTGGGGGCATCGGAAAAAAGCGTGGCTGAGGGCATTTGGGATGTCGCGGGGGTACCCGGGCGCTTTGAAAAAATAGTTTGTGGCCAGAATTTCCAGGTTTTTGTTGATTACGCGCATACACCGGATGGCCTGGAAAAAGTCTTGTCGACGGCGAAAAATTTAACCGGGACCAAAAGACTGATCACGGTTTTCGGGTGCGGGGGCGATCGTGATCGTGGGAAAAGACCGGAAATGGGCGCAATCGCCGCCCGCTTAAGCGATATTGCCATAGTGACATCAGACAACCCGCGGAGTGAAGAGCCGGAAGAAATCATTAGAGACATTACTCGAGGGATTCCAGAAGAGGCAGCTGTAGAACTAAACGTAGAAGTCGAACGAGAAAAGGCAATTAAGATGGCGATCAAAGCAGCGCAAAAAGGTGACGTTATTGTCATTGCCGGAAAAGGGCATGAAGACTACCAGATACTTGGAGACAAGGTAATCTCTTTTGATGACGGCGTCGTGGCAAGAGTTGCGCTTGAGGAGATGCTTAGTGGTACCAATTAAAGCCAAAGATATTCAAGAGGCGAGTGGGGCACGGCTATTGTCAGGTGATCCCGAGTCGCTCGTTTCTTCAATATCGGCGGATTCTAGATGTTTACATGAGGGAGATCTATTCATTCCCTTAAAGGGCCTGAATTTTAACGCCCACGAGTTTATCGATCAAGCTATGGCTGACGGTGCGGTAGGATTTTTGACGGAGCAAAATAGCGGGGACGTTAAAACGTGGCTAAGAGGGACAAATCTAGTATTCTTAGTTGGAGACACGCGCCAAGCCCTAAACAGCATCGCGCACCTTGTCAGAAGGCGGCTTCGGGCCAAAGTAGTAGGTATTTCCGGAAGCACGGGCAAGACCTCCACAAAAGATATTTTGTCTTCAATAACCAATAAAACCTTTAACCTCACAGCGTCGGCCAAAAATAATAATAACGAAATTGGCGTCCCGATGACTATCACTAAAGCTAAACTAGAGACTGAGCTATTAATAGTGGAGATGGGCATGCGTGGAGTTGGCCAAATAGCTTCACTAGCGGCCATTACTGAGCCTGATATTGGTATCATAACGAATATTGGCCAGGCCCACATCGGGTTGCTCGGTTCGGAGGAGAAGATCGCTCGAGCCAAAGCAGAGCTCATTGAGGCCTTGCCGGCGGATGGTTATGCCATACTGAACGCAGATGATGAATGGCTCGACTATCTGAGAGAGAGAACTAAGGCTAAAGTGGTTACCTTTGGGCTCTCAAGTAATGCTGATTATAGAGCTGTTGAGATCAGCTATGACGATATGGCCTCGCCGAGCTGGCGTCTGGTCGTTAATGGTTCCGAGGGTCCTATCTTTAAGCTCCCCGTTCCAGGTCGACATAATATTATTAACGCATTAGCGGCCATAGCAGCGGCTAAGATTATAGGAGTCGATGATCGCGCGATCGCTGACGGTTTGAGTCAAGTTGAACTCGGTGATATGCGGTTGAAGATTGTGAGAAGCGGGCTAGGTTTCATAATTGTAAATGACGCGTATAACGCCAATCCGTCATCAATGGCAGAGGCGCTGGAAACGGTGGCGAAGATAAAAACCGATACCAATCGATACGCTGTTTTAGGGGCGATGGCCGAACTAGGCGAAGATTCGATCGCGGCACACAAAGAAGTCGGCAGAAAGATTGCGTCTGTTGGCATTGATCGCCTGGCGGCAGTTGGAAGGGAAACCGAGGATATCGCGAAGTCAGCGGTTCAGAGTGGACTACCCGAGCAGGACGTAAAATGGTTTCAGTCAAAAGATGATGTCGCTCGCTGGTTGTTGACTCGTTTGGTGCCGGGCGATGTCGTTCTGGTCAAAGGATCGCGAGTGGCCGGTCTGGAATCTGTTGTGGAAGAGTTGTCTAAAGAGAGAGAGTGAATTTGCGTTTTCCAACTTATACAATTTTCTTAACGGCGGTCTTAGCGCTTGTAATAATCGCCGCGCTGGCGCCATTTTGGATCAGGCTGTTGAAGTCAAGAGGCATCGGCCAAAACATCAGGGTCGATGGTCCTCAAGGGCACCTCCTAAAAGAGGGTACGCCCACAATGGGTGGCGTCCTGATCATCGCCACCGTTATTATCACGTTCTTAGCAATGGGCCGCCTCGACAAGGTGACTGTGATTGTTATGGTTTCCATAGTGGCCTGCGGGGTGCTGGGTTTTGTCGATGATGTCAGCAAAGTCTTGCGCGAGCGCTCATTAGGTGTCACAGCTCGGTATAAGCTTCTGGCCTTAGCGGCGATATCTATTACAGTGGGCTTGCTGGCGGTCAATTACACGGGCCTATCCAGCAATGTCGCTATCCCCTTAACAAATATTTCCCTGGACATGGGGAAACTCACCAGCTCTTTTACTATCGGTAGCACGACGATCAAATTTCCCTGGCTTTACCTGGTCTTTCTTTATCTCTTAATCGCCGGTACAGCCAATACAGTCAATCTTACAGATGGACTAGATGGTCTAGCTGCCGGTACTGTCACTATCATTATGTTGGCTTATGCTGGTATTGCTTTTAGGCAAGGCCATTTGGATTTAGCTATTTTCTCTGCGGCCATTGGTGGAGCGTGTATTGGTTTTTTGTGGTACAACTCTTTTCCGGCTGACATCTTTATGGGGGACACGGGAGCGATCGGGCTTGGCGGAGCTATCGCGGGTATGGCCGTGGCTACTAAAACTGAACTCTTATTGATGTTAATCGGCGGCATCTATGTAATTGAGGGTTTGTCGGTAATAATTCAGGTGGTCGTCTTTCGAATGACCGGGAATCGAGTTTTTAAGATGGCTCCTATTCATCATCACTTTGAAATACTGGGTTGGTCGGAAACAAAAGTCATGATTAGATTTTGGATCGTGACAGGCGTTCTAGCTGGGGCCGGTTTTGCTCTCTATTTCATTTCAGCACGATGATAGGCCAAATTTGAGAAAGCTGGCAACAAAGATGATTGACCTGGAAAACAAAAAGGTTATTGTAATCGGGCTGGCTCGGACAGGATATGCCGTAGCCAAGAGATGCCGGGAGCTTGGAGCTCGAGTTTGGGTCACGGAAATGGGCGAACGACTTGGACGCGCCGAAGAGTCAAGAAGTCTTGAGGCACTGGGCGTCGAAGTAGATTTCGGTCCTCATGATATTGGCATACTGGAGGGCGCTGACTTAGTTATCCCTAGTCCGGGAATTCCGCCGTCTACCGCTATTATTAAAGAGGCTAAAAAGCGGGGTTTGCCTGTTATTAGCGAGATAGAATTATCTAGCCGCCTAACAACGCAACCGATAATTGGCGTGACCGGGACAAATGGAAAAACCACCACAACTGCGCTCGTGGTTGATATTCTCAGAGCGGCCGGAATTAAGAGCGAGGCTTGCGGGAATATTGGTCGCCCGATGGTCGAATTCTTGACTTCTGACAATTCGGTCACTCTTGTTGTAGAGCTAAGCAGTTTTCAGCTTGAATTTGTCGATCAGTTTCGGCCCGATGTCGGGGTGCTGCTTAATATCACTCCAGACCATCTCAATTGGCATGAGGGTTTTGAAGCCTATACAGATGCTAAACTGAAGATGTTTGCCAGGCAAACCTCTTCTGATTGGGCCATTGCCAACGAAAGCTGTCTTCGGTTGATAGACTTCGGCCAGGCCAGAAAATTGATATTTGGTCGGTCGCCTGGAGTCTTCATAAAAGATCAGTGGATTGTTCACGACCTAAAAGGAGGCTTGCGCAGAATCTTGAAGCTAGGCGATCTCCCCCTGCGTGGAGCACACAATTTGGCTAACGCGATGGCAGCGACGGCGGTCGCCCTCACTCAAGAGGTTACCGAAGAGGTTATCGCTACAGCCCTGAGGGATTTCAAAGGGGTCGAGCATCGACTTGATTTAATCCTTCAGATAAGCGGCATTCTTTTCTATAATGATTCTAAGGCAACTAATCCGGAAGCGACGATTGGAGCAATTGGATCGTTCAGCGAAGAGATTATTCTTTTGGCCGGCGGTCGAAACAAAGGTAATGATTTCGATCAATTGGCTTTGGAGGCAAAGGGGCGAGTCAAATCGGCTATTCTTTTTGGAGAATCGGCGTCGGAGATGACCGACTCCTTCGAGAAGCATTCAATACAGACTAAGAAAGTCAATTCACTTGAGGAAGCGGTGCGATTGGGGATAAAGCTTGCTAAAGTAGGCGATGTAGTCCTTCTGTCACCGGCGTGCGCTAGCCAGGATATGTTTTCAGATTATCAGGAGCGCGGGCATTGTTTTGAGAACGCGGTCAAAGCGGAGGTGGGCTTAAATGGCAAAAGTTAAGCAACCCAAACCCGCGCTTTATTATTTAATATTGAGTGTGACCCTGGTCTTGTTGTTCATAGGCATGGTCATGATAGCTAGCGCTAGTTCTGTCGTTGCCTATCTGGGCCATAAAGATAGTTTCTTCTTTCTCTGGAGGCAATTTGCGTACATTGCGGCGGGCATGATCTTGCTTTATCTCGCCTCTCGCGTTGACTACCGATTGTTAAGAAAACTTTCACCCGCTGGCTTGGCGCTCTCGATAGTCTCACTGATATTGGTTTTTGTGCCTGGCGTCGGACAAGTAGCGGGCGGTGCCCAACGCTGGATAGGCGTTGGCGAATTTAGCTTTCAACCGTCTGAGATGGCAAAGCTAGCTTTTATCCTATATACAGCCGACATCTTAACAAGAAAAAAATGGAAGAACGAAAGCCTTATAGGGCTGGCGAAACCTTTGGGTATTCCACTGCTGATTATTTCCGCTCTTATTCTGGCTCAGCCCGATTTGGGCACACTTCTGATTATTCTTATCAGCGTCTTCGCGCTCTTGTTTCTTTCGGGCATTAGATTTCGAGAGTTGATTCCGCTGGGGGTGGGCGGCAGTGCCGCTGTTTTTGCTTTGATTTGGGTAGAGCCGTACCGGCGCAAACGCTGGCTGGCTTTTCTTGATCCGGAAGCCGACCCGCTCAAAAATGGCTTTCAATATCTTCAATCCCTCATGGCTTTCGGCAGCGGTGGCCTGCAAGGCGTTGGATTAGGTCTCAGTCGTCAAAAGTTCGGGTATCTACCTGCTCCATATACAGATTTTATTTTCGCGATCATTGGAGAAGAGCTCGGGCTTGCGGGAACTCTTTCTGTCGTTTTCATATTCTTAGTTTTTTCCTTACTGATCTGGTACGCGGTCCGTAGATGTAATGATCCCTTTGGACGATTGATCGGTGGCGGAATCGGCGCTATGATCTTGAGTCAAGCGGTTATCAATATGGGCGCTGTAACCGGAATGCTTCCGATCACCGGAATTACATTGCCGCTCATAAGCTATGGTGGAACATCACTAGTTTTAACTTTGGCCAGCATCGGTATTTTGCTTAACCTGACACTTACAACTAAGAAGAAACGCGGAGTTAGTCGTGAAAATAATGATATGCGGCGGGGGGACAGCCGGTCACGTTTACCCAGGACTGGCGCTGGCAGAAGCGCTTAAAGAAGCGATAGCCGGTGTAGAAATTATTTGGGTCGGATGTGATAACGGTCTGGAGTGCCAAGTTGTTCCAGAAGCCGGTTATCAACTTGAAACACTACCAATACGCGGCTTACCGCGTAAGCCTTCACTCGAATTCGTAGATTTTGCTTCTAAGCTCGTCATCAGCTCGATACGGGCTCGCCGATTAATCAAGAAACATAACCCGAACATTGTTGTCGGCATGGGTGGCTTTGCGTCTTTCCCCATGGTTATGAGCGCCAAGCGACAGGGTATTCCAACGGTTATTCATGAACAAAATGCCGTACTTGGTTTAGCCAATAGAAAGTTAAGCAGCCATGTTGACGTGGTAGCGCTGGCGTATGACGATAGCCAAAAGGTGCTCGATAACGCTCAAAACGTCAAAGTTGTCGGCAACCCCGTTAGACGCGATATCTTCGGGGTGGACAGAGCCACTGCTTTACAAAAGTTGGGGTTGGCCGACGGTCAGAAGACGTTGTTAATTTTTGGCGGTAGTCGGGGTGCTCTAAAAATAAATGAGGCGGCAATCAGCGCTTATGACTTACTGCGTCAATCTCAAGATCTTCAGATAGTGCATATTGCGGGAACTCGCGACTTTGATGACATCAAGGAGAAACTGAATCAGGCAAAGCGCCCGGATGACAGTATGAGCTATCACCTTTTTCCATATATAGAGGAGATAGGTCTTGCATACTCCGTGGCTGACCTGGCTGTGACAAGAGCCGGGGCAAGCACAGCCGCGGAACTCACCGCGAGCGGTCTACCGGCGCTTTTGGTTCCATATCCTTGGGCTACCGATAACCATCAGCTTGCTAACGCAAAGCGTCTGGAGTCAGCGGGGGCCGCTGGCATAATCTTGGACGAAAGCCTTAACGCCCAACTACTTTGGCAAGCCGTTTCCGACTTGATATATAATCCTTTGGAGCTCAAGAAAATGTCTGAGTGCTCAAAGATCCTGGGTCGACCGCAAGCTGCTAACGAGCTTGCCGCAACCGTAATGGAAACGGCTGGGAAAGTTATGGCGAAAACGGGAAGAAAGAATCTAAGTTGAAGATGGACCAATTACCCAAGACTAAGAGAATACATTTTATCGGGATCGGCGGCGCCGGCATGAGCGCCATCGCCAAAGTGCTTATTGAGATGGGGCATCAAGTCGGTGGCTCCGATCTAAAAGAGAGTCGTTACACAAAGGTTCTCTCAGAGATGGGCGCCAATATCACTATCGGCCACGACGAGAAAAATTCCAGGGGAGCCGAGTGGGTCGTCATTTCTTCGGCCATACCTGAGAGAAATCCTGAACTAAAGTTGGCCAGAAAAGAAAATATCAAGGTTCTTGCCAGAGCTCAGATGTTGAACCAGATATGCAGCCAAAAAAATACAACCATCGCTATTGCCGGAACGCACGGTAAAACCACGACCACCTCGATGACCGCGTTAATTCTTGAGCGGGCCAACTTGGACCCGACATTTCTTATTGGCGGGGAGCTAAACGATATTGGCAGTAACGCCAAATATGGAAGTGGCGAAATTTGTTTAGTAGAGGCCGACGAAAGTGATGGCTCCCTTGTTTACTTAAAACCCGAGCTTGCAGTAGTAACTAATATAGACAGTGATCATTTGGATTACCATCTCACTTTTGAAAAGCTGGTGGCGCTTTTTCAAGACTGGCTTGCTGCACTTGGCTCGAGCGGGAAAGCTATTATATTAGGAGACGGGTCGCCTGCCGAGAAAGCCGCGAGAGAGAGCGGTAGCGAATATATAACCTTCGGTCGATCCAGTGAGAACAATATCTATTATGATGATGTCATATCCAAGGACTTCGAATCCGAGTTTACGGTCTACGACAAGGATCGAGGCAAGGATTGGCGGGTGAGGCTGAGCGTCCCCGGGGAGTACAATATTCTAAATTCGATGGCGGCTTTAGCGGTCGCAAAATCACTTGACCTGGATCTTGAAAAAGCCGCGCAAAGCTTGTCGGAGTTCAAGGGCGTGAAGCGTCGTTTTCAGCTCATAGGCGTAGTTGGCGGCGTTTCAATTATCGATGACTACGCGCATCATCCCACCGAAGTTATGGCTACCCTTAAAGCTGCCAGGGGAGGTCAGTGGAAAAGGGTTATCTGCATTTTTCAACCTCATCGTTTTAGCCGCACGAAGCAATTGCATGAACAGTTTGGCGAGGCTTTTGGTGACGCGGACATAACCGTTATGACTGACATCTATAATGCCGGGGAGCTTCCGATCCCGGGAGTTACAGGTAAACTTCTCGTTGACGAGATCCTCAAACATAATCCGCGCAGCAGACTGGTGTATATACCGAATAAATCTGAGATTAGGGATTACATCTTGTCGATCTTAAGACCCGGAGACGCTCTAATGACATTGGGCGCGGGAGATGTTTGGGATATTGGCGTCAATGTGCATGAGAATCTAAAAAGTCTTGCCTAAGCCAGTTGGTTTTGCCACATGAGTAACGATTACATCATAAAAAAAGCACAGGAGCGCCTGACTAAACTCATACCGGGTAAGTTGGCGACAGACAAAGTATTGGCTAAAATGACAACTTTGCGTGTTGGCGGGCCGGCTTCTATCTTTTTATCCGTTGACACTTTAGCTGAGCTCAGAGTCGTACTTCAGGTCGTGAGAGATTTTGAGCTGCCCTCGCTAATATTGGGGCGGGGGTCAAACATCCTCGTAAGCGATAACGGTTTTAGGGGCGTAGTTTTCCAGTTAGGCCAAGACTTTAACCAAACCGCGGTGAAAAAAAATGAGATCACAGCCGGGGCCGCCGTTACCTTGACCTCGCTTGTACAATCAGCCCTTAAAAATAGCCTGGGAGGCCTAACCTTTGCTGTTGGCATCCCTGGTACCTTAGGAGCAGCTATAGCGATTAATGCTGGTGCCCACGGTGCCGCTGTAGGTGACATAGTTAGAAATGTCACCTACTATACAGAAGACTTGCAACTCCAGCGCCAAGGTCATGATTATTTAGACTTTGGCTATAGAACGTCGGGGCTGCCAAAGAACGCAATTGTAGTCGAAGCGACGTTAGCGTTGAGTCTATCGTCGGCTGAGATAATCAAATCGCAGATGGAAACGAACTGGCGCCGACGAAAAACAAATCAGCCCTCGGAGCTGCCGAATGCCGGTAGTATGTTCAAAAATCCTGCCGACGATGCAGCTGGTAGACTTATAGAGGCGGCTGGTTGCAAGGGTCAGACAATCGGAGGAGCACAGGTTTCCGGGAAACACGCAAATTTCTTTATGAATACGGGCGGAGCAACCGCCGCGGATTTCTATTTGCTAATGCAGGATGTTGCGGCCAAGGTTGAAGCGGCTTCAGGCATCAAACTGGAGCCGGAAGTCAAGATAATAGGGGATTGGTCTTATGCCGCACGTTGAGGAAGCCAGGAAGCGTCGACATGAAAAGATACGGCGCACCAGGACTCGGCATGCCCTGAATATATTTTCTGTAGTCTTTGTATTAATCGCGATCGTGGTCGGAGGCTTCCTTGTCTGGAACTCAACCTTCTGGCTGGTAAAAAGCGTGACTGTCTCAGGCAATAAACGTCTTTCCGCCAAAGAAGTAGTTGCGCTAGCCGACACTGATGCCGACACTAGCCTGTTGAAGATATCAACGGCCAAGATTGAAGCAAAACTGAAGCGTCATCCCTGGATAAAGAAAGCGCGCTTATCCCGGAATCTGCCGAATCGTCTCGTAATTCAAGTTACTGAACGCGAGCCCTTTGTTGCCTTAAAACAGCCCGGCGGGTTAGTGATTCTCGACAGAAGGGGATTTGTGCTGCAAAAGAAACGCGCCCTGGCCGACAAGAAGACTCTAATAATCAATGACATCAGAATGAGAAAAACTAAGGTTGGATCCAAATACAATAATAAAAAGCTGCTTGATGTACTAACCAGCTTGAGAGGGCTAGAGCCGGATTTGCGGTCGAAGATCACTTGGGTCTCCGTCCCGTCGCTAGACAATATGAGCTTTCAAACCTCTGATGGTCTAGAGATAATCTATGGCAGCTCTCTTGATGCGGTGAAAAAGAACTTCTTGATCAAGAAGATACTTGCTGAAGCTGATGAACGCATTGTCCACATCAATGTGACGGTGCCGGCAAATCCTGTCGTTCGCGGTCTCGAACGATAACAAGCGTTCGCTAGAGGTTCTACTTACCAACATACAACAGCCCCTTTGTCAAAATTATGCCTTGCATTTAAATAATCGTTACGTTAAGGTTTGAGTCAATGGTTAGTCTATCGGGTATAAAGGTATACTTGAGGCTTAAGGCTTAGATAGAGTAAGGAGTGGTGCAAGTGGTAGATACCGGTTCAAACTACCTGGCTGTTATTAAGGTTGCCGGGATAGGCGGCGGGGGAACAAACGCCGTAAATCGAATGATAGAGGCTGGGCTCAAAGGCGTAGAATTTATTTCGATCAACACAGACGCACAATCGCTTTTGATGTCGGATGCTGATTATAAAGTTCAAATTGGCCGTGAATTAACAAAAGGCTTAGGCGCTGGCGCGGATCCGGAAGTTGGCTCTGCGGCCGCCGAAGAAAGCCGTGAAGAAATAAAAGAAGCCATAAAAGGCGCAGACATGGTTTTTGTGACCGCTGGAAAAGGCGGCGGAACCGGAACCGGTGGAGCACCAGTAATTGCGGAAATCGCAAAAGAAATGGGCGCGCTAACGGTTGGAGTTGTTACACGGCCGTTTGGTTTTGAAGGTAGAAAAAGGTCGCTCCAAGCCGAGCAAGGGATTGCCGAGCTGCGTGAAAAAGTTGATACACTAATAATAATACCGAATGACAGACTACTTCAGGTCGCCGAAAAGAAAACATCTATACTTGACGCGTTTCGCGTCGCCGACGATGTACTACGTCAGGGCGTGCAAGGTATAACCGATCTAATAACTGTACCCGGGCTAATTAATCTAGATTTTGCCGACATCAGAACGATCATGGCAAACGCCGGCTCGGCCCTAATGGGAATTGGAAGGTCAACAGGCGATGACCGGGGAGCCGAAGCTGCGCAAGCCGCTATATCAAGTCCGCTTCTGGAGGCCTCAATTGAGGGTGCTCAGGGCGTTCTTCTAAATGTCTCCGGCCCATCAGATATTGGCCTTTACGAAGTGAACGAAGCCGCGGAGATTATTGCCAACGCTGCTCATCCTGACGCAAATATCATTTTTGGCGCTGTCATTGATGACTCACTTGGTGATGAGGTTCGCGTAACAGTTATCGCGACTGGTTTTGATCACGTGAAAAGACAAGAGAAATTAGAACTATCAACCCCAACAACAAAAGAGAAGCTGCAGCCAAAGATTTTTGAGTCGGAAGAAGAGTTCGAGATTCCGACTTTCCTTCGAAATAAGGACAGCTAAACAGGGAATACAGGACAAGTAGTCCCTCTTTTGATTGATTGCAGGTAGGCACTGCGCTAAGCGGTGCCTTTTTGCGTTGACACATCCTGACAGATGTCGTCTGCTGCGTTATCCTTGGATTCGGCTTCAGTCACATACTTAAACGTATGTTCCTTCGCCTAACCCTGCGTCCGCCTTGTATCCGACAATTGTCAGGATGTGTCATGGCTTCAACTTCAGCCGTCTGCGGCGTTATCCTCGGCCTCGGCTCAAAGTCGCACGAAAACCAACTCCAGACTTAACCACTTGATTTTCGAGGCGCCTGCTATCCTGCCCCCTCTCTTGCATCCGACTCAAAAATATCCCATAATTCATTAGTGCTACTAATATGCAAAACGTGCTACTAAAGGTAAAGATATGGGTTTGTCGCGCTTCGGTGTCTCAATTGATGAGACACTCGTAAAAAAGTTTGATCAGATGATCAAGAAAAAAGGCTATGCTAACCGCTCTGAAGCTGTGCGAGATTTAATGCGCGACAGCCTGGTCGATGACGAGTGGAAAGATAGTGAAAATGAAGTAGTCGGCGTGGTAACTGTGGTCTACGATCATGAGCAAAGAGAGCTTTCACATCAACTCACCCATATCCAACATCATTTTGGTCAAGCGATGGTTTCGACGCTCCATATTCACCTCGATGATAATAATTGCTTGGAAGCTGTGGTGCTAAAAGGCAAAAGTGGGGAAATAAGAAGGGTCGCGGAACAACTAATCAGCGCCAAGGGCGTCAAGCACGGCAAGCTTGTGGCGACGTCAACGGGTAAAGCGTTGACATAAAAGTTTTTTATTGAAAGGGAAAGCAATATGCATATTCCTGATGGGTATCTAGGGCCGCAAACATACGCTGCGACATACGCGGCGATCAGTCCTCTTTGGTATCTTGCCCTTCGCAAAGTACAAGAAGAACTTCCAAAGAAACATTTGGGGTTGATGGCCGTCGGGAGCGCGTTCTCTTTTGCTCTTATGATGTTCGATATACCTGTGCCGATTGTCGGATCCGGCCATATGGTTGGCGGCGCTTTGTTGGGCATATTGCTCGGCCCCTGGGCAGCGATGGTTTCCATTTCCACGGCTCTAGCTATTCAAGCATTTGTTTTTGGAGACGGCGGCGTTACGGCACTGGCTGCTAATTGCTTTGCGCTCGCTTTTCTGATGCCGTTTTCGGCTTTCTATATATTTCGTTTCTTGTCCGGAGAAAACAGTCGGCTTCGCCTTCACAAATACATTGGCGCCTTTCTGGCCGGATATATCGGACTAAGTGTAGCCTCGCTTTTTCAGGGCGTGCTTATAGGAATCCAACCGTTAATCGCGACGTCAGGCGGCCAGCCGCTCTATGCGCCATATCCGTTGCATGTGGTTATTCCGTTGGTTGCGGGGGCTAACCTGCTCTTTTTTGGAGCGGTTGAAGGTATATTGACGGCTTTGATTCTGCGGCAGCTTCAGAAGAGCGGTTGGCGAGTGCGGACGCTCGCAAATAGACCAGTGAGCCCGCCGTCATGAAAACCCCGAGATGGCTTTTAGAGGAAACAGCGGCCGTGTCGCATGGAAGACGCGAGTTAAGAAAGACCTTCATCAACCGGGCTGAAAAAACATCGCGAAAATTCTTAAGTGAGTTTTTGCTGGTAAATAAGCCCCCGGTAAACGACGGTCTGCTTCAAAAACTTGATCCGCGAATAAAAATGGCCAGCCTGTTATTTCTTTTGGTAGCGTTAAGTTTGTCTACAACCATTCCGGTTATTCTTGGGATATATGTTGCAATATTGGCAACTTCATTTATATCGCGGTTGGATATCGGCAAATATCTTAGAGTGACTCTTGGCCCGACTATTGTTTTCTCAATGCCTTTTGTCTTGCCGATGACGCTAAATCTTGTGACTCCGGGGAAGCCCATTTTGTTCTTAGTTAATCTGCCAAATCAGATTCTCTGGTTAACGCCATCTTCGCAATTGACTATTACGAACACGGGCCTGGTTATGGCCGCGACTTTTTTCACCAGGGCGCTCGCTATGCTTTCGGCGACTCAGTTGGTTATGCGAACCACGCCGCCACATCTTGCTTTTGCTTCTTTGTCGGCGTTGCGCATACCAAAGCTGGCAGTTCTTCTGTTGCGGATGACGTACAGGTATCTCTTTATTCTCACAGAGCTGACAAACAATGTTTTCTTGGCCAGAAAAAGCCGAACCATCAGGACGGGCGACGCCAAGTCTGAGAGGGCCTGGGCAGCCGGGCGCATCGGGTGGATATTCAAGAGAAGCGTTTATCTGGGAGATCAAGTTACAACAGCTATGATTTCTCGCGGCTGGACTGGCGGATATAACGCACTGCCCCTGCCCGCTCTAAAGCGCGCTGATTGGCTGGCGATGGGTTGTCTGGCTGTTGTCGTCACTGCCTCGGTGGTTTTTTAAGTGACCGCTAATCCTGTTTTTCATTTAGAAGATGTTTCGTTTAACTATTCCGGTGGGCGGCCTGCACTTAACCAGATCAACCTGTCATTAGCCAGGGCCGAGAAACTAGTAATCCTCGGGCCGAACGGTTGCGGGAAGTCCACTCTACTCAAGATATTTGACGGCCTGCTTTTCCCGACCTCTGGCAGCTTTACCGCCTTCGGTCAAACCGTTACTGAAGAAGTGCTTGAAAAGGGAGAGTTTGCCGCTGATTTCCGTCGGTGGGTGGCTTTTGTTTTTCAAGATTCAGATATCCAGCTTTTTTCTTCCACTGTCTTAGAGGAAGTGTCGTTTGGTCCGCTTCAACTTGATATTGCCCCAAACGTTGCCGTTGCTCGGGCTGAGGAGATATTGAAAATGCTCGATCTGATTCACCTGAAAGACTCGCAGCCTCACCAATTGAGTGGCGGAGAAAAAAAGAAAGTGGCTTTAGCCAGCTCGCTGGCTACGGGTCCGGAGATTCTCTTAGCGGATGAGCCGACAAACAATCTTGACCCACGATCTAAAAGTTGGCTTATAGATCTTCTAAACCAACTCGGCGAGGCAGGCAAGACTATAGTTCTAGCCACCCAGGATCTGGAAGTTGCCGCCCAATTCGCAACCCGGGCCGTGATTCTGGATCAAGATCACAAAATTGTCGCAGACGGCTCGCCTGCCGATCTTCTGGCTGATAAAGAGTTGCTTGAAAAAGTGAATCTAATTCATGAGCACTGGCATGAGCACGGCGACAAGAGCCATCAACACGAACACACCCATCGAGACGAGCATGATCACGACCACACGCGGGAATAGCGAGCGCGCAGGAGGTCTTTCTCCCGGGTTTGTTTACTTGTTTCTGATTGTTGTGCTACTATGACCTCGTTGTAATAACCGCTGGCAAAGCCGGTGGTTATGAGAAAAGTTCCAGGTGCCAAGCCGTTAAAAGAGTTAGCGCTAAGCGGTTTAGGAGAATAGGGAAGGCCGTGAAATTCGGCCACGGACCCGCCACTGTGACTAGGACATTTGAGCCTAGAAGTCAGGAGACCTGCCTAGAATGTGATGCCTTCGCGGATTGAGGTGAGCAAATATGAAAATAAAATTAATTGTGACCTTGGCGACAGCTGAGGTTTTTTTCATTGCTCCTTGCGCGAGGCGTTTTGGCCATCTACTCGAGGAGGAGTAATTGTGCAAGGCGTAGTTAAGAAGATCGTTGTAGTAGTTTTCGTTGGGGTATTCGCGCTGGGTTTGGCGAGTTGCAAAAGTCCGGCAAAGCAGACGTCGGGAGAGGATATATCAAACGGCGCGTATCCAATATCTGTCAAGGATGACACCGGTCAAAAAGTGGTGATCAAGAAACAAGTAATGAAGATAGTGTCTCTTTCCCCGAGTAATACCGAAATCCTTTTTGCCCTTGGGCTCGAGGACAAAATTGTCGGAGTCGATGATTTCAGCGATTATCCAAAAGAAGCGGCAGACAAAGAGAAGGTCGGTGGATTTTCGAAGCCGAATATCGAAAAAATCGTGGCGCTCGACCCTGACCTGGTTTTATCTGTGGCGAGCATGCAAGCTGATGCCGTGGCAGAGCTGAAAAGGCTAAAAATAACCGTCTTTGCGTTAGAGTCGCAAAACTTAAATGACATTGCTTCTGCCATTGAAAAAGTTGGCAAAATAACCGGCAGCGATAGTCAAGCCAAGAAACTTGCGGATAAGATCACTGCTAAAATCGAAGATGTTCGATCACGAACTAAGGATATCAAAAAAAGCGAACGACCAAAGGTCTTCTTTGAGCTCTACAACGATCCGTTAATGAGCGCCGGGTCGGCAACATTCATTGGGGATATGATCTCAATCGCGGGCGGCCGGAACATAGCCGCTCCCTCAAAAGAAGCCTACCCGCAATTTAGTTTGGAAACTCTTGTCAATGAAGACCCGCAAGTTTATCTGGCCGCATCCGGGAGCATGACCGATCCGGGCGATCTAATAAATCGGCCTGGCTGGGAAGCATTGTCGGCTGTAAAAGACGGAAAAGTCTTTGTGTTGGATGAAAACTTGATAAACCGCCCGGGCCCTCGTGTTGTAGAAGGTTTGGAGCAGGTGGCAAAATCAATACATCCGGAAATATTTAAAGATTAAAGGATAGTTGTGGGGCTTAAAAGAAAGACACGTTATCTAATTCTCGTAGCTCTTTCCTTGGCCTTAGTGTTAGCGGTCATAGTCGGGGTCTCAATCGGGTCTGTGCAAATCCCGCTAATGACGGTTGCCGGAATTCTCTATAAGGCGCCAACGGGTTTTGTGGAAAC
>JAUWRD010000127.1 GCA_030610765.1 Actinomycetes bacterium | reverse complement strand
CATTCTCACTCACGTCGGGGTTAACAATGTCTTTGTCGCTTACCGGCCCGCCAAGACCACTGGTATGTGTTAGCAAATGGCGCACCGTAATCTGCTTTGCCGGTTCAGGACCTGCCATTGTAAACCAGGGCAAATAGGTCTGTACGGATGCATCAAGCTTGATCTCGCCGGCCTCCACGAGCTGCATGATAGCAAGCGCGGTGAATGATTTACTGGTTGAGCCAATAATGAAGGGGGTCTGCGGAGTGACCGCTGTCCCATCCGGATCCGCATCACCATATCCTTGCGTATACACAATTTCATCGTTATGAACGACGCTTAAAGCTAATCCCGGAATCTGATGCTCAGCCATGTGGTTTTCGATGTAGGCATCGATAGTTTCCACATCTAGCGAATCATGTGTTTTGGCTCCAGCAGGAGTTGCAAAGGCTAGTACCAACATACCAACCAAAAACGCCAGGGAGCGAATTAGATTCTTAGTAAACATAACTACCTCCTCAATAATTCTTTGAACCTTGTTTTGGCGAGCGCCTTGCGCAGCGGTGACCGTACCCCCATTCGTTGTGCCACGAAGAATGGTGTGCGGCCACCGTTTTGTTCCTAGATCAAGTAGCTGCTAGCGTGCTTCTGTCTCTGTTTTGCCAGATGCGGAATCGATTGCGGATGAATTGAATCCTTTAACCAAGAGCCATATCGGTAGCCCCATTTCAAATAAGCCTCCTGGAAGAAATGCAATTATTCCGACAGTATCATTAAGCATGTCAACATGGCCTAACATATCTAACGCGGCTCCTGGTAACAACAACGCGTATCCAATGAGGCCCAATACTGGAAAGAATCGTGGAACGAGTTTTGATTTATATAGTAAATATGCAAACATCAGACCAGCTAGGCCATTAAAGATCCAAATCATTCGTAAGCCCCAATAGCGTCCAGCTTCAAATAGAGCGGTAAAAGCTTGCAAAGAGGAAGCATCCGTACCCCCCGCCCCTACGTACTCCTGACCCAGCGTTATTAGTAATAGTGGGCTGAACAAGTAAATTGTAATGATTGCGAGCTCAGTAATCCTGAAACCAACGTAGCCAAGGGCCATAGGTTCATTATGTTTCTTTAGGAGCGGAAACATCAGCACAGCAATGCCAACAATTGTACTTACCATTAAAAACGCAATGAGTGTTCCTAGTATCGCCGGGGTATTATTTTCAGCCCCACTAGTAAGATAGTCTGGGTCATTCAGAATAGGTGCTACGGCTGCATCGCCTAGAAAAAGCGCAACCATTCCGATTAGAAAGAATGCTCCTACAATTATGGCGGTCTTTCTGTGTGAAATCATTTTGTTCTCCTTTTAATCAATTAATTACATTTACATTTCTTCATACGTCGGAACTCAGGTCTCGTGATGCTCAAATCGCTTCAACCATTTGGCGGCGGGCGGGAATGCTCGACACATTTCAGGGATAGAAGCGTGAGATTTAAATCCCGGATTTTGCCGAGGAAACCGTGGAGAGCACTCTGGTCTGCGACCGGACCGCAAAGCGTGGTGTAACCGGCTCTATTGCGCTCTATCCGGAGATCACCGAACCAATCCGCCCAATGATCGTCCAAATTTCCGTCGACTCGTATCTCGTAAATCTCCATTTGTCTTCCTCCTCTCATGATTGGCAGATACCTGATCTCGATCTGTCTGTTGTCTCGAGATTGAATTTACCTGAGGAAGAACGAAAAGTAATCGCATGAATGATGTGATTTGTGATGCTATTTTAGAAATTGGAGTAGTTCTTATTACTTGATAATGCCTAGTTCCTTTGCCCTATCAGCCGCTTGCGTGGCGCTATTTACCCCTAGTTTGCTATAGATGTTTCTTAAATGAGTTCGGACCGTGTTAAGGCTGACTACAAGCTTGTCGGCTATCTCTTGATACTTAAGGCGCTCAGCCACCAAGGCTAGTACTTCGAGTTCTCTTTCACTAAGTGGGTCTATTAAGGGCTGGCCGTCGGCCGCCGTAGGTCTAGGACTTTTGGATATCTTTGAATCGGCGGTCAGACTTTTTAATAGCTTGGATGCATAGTCGACTTTTATCTGACGTGATATCGCTTCCTTTAGAAGGCCTTCGACCGCTTTTCCCTGATCGATGAAAGTTCGCACATACCCCTGTGACTCGCCCAGATCTAGGGCGGCCCCAAAACTAGACATAGCTTTCTCGGCGTTTTCGTTTTGGATTTTGGCAATGGCAATGAGAACAAGTACCTCTATCGTATCTCCCCGTCGCCCAGCGTCTTTTGCGTTTATTAATAGCTTTTCAAGTACACTGAGTGCCTCATTCGGTCGCTCTTGATATAGGCGTATCTTGGCTAAAGCAATATCCATCCTAAGGTCCATATACTCTGGTGCTTCGCTAAGATGTTCGCTTCTATTATCAGCCCAGGCGGCTGTATCAATTGTATTTCCCTCGGCAAGCTTTAGTTCCAACTCCCAAGCTGATATTTGGCCACACTCAGGAATCCGCATACTCCCAGGAGCAAGCGCCATCGCTTGATTAAGGGCTGTTCCAGCCGACTTGAAGTCTTTTCGCGCCTGCCTAAGTCTAGCAAGGGCTAGGTTTCCTCTGATTCCAGTAGTTGCGTCACTGACCTTATCGCCTAGCTCAATACCTTTTAATAAATGCATCTCGGCTTCGCTTAGATTATTCCATTCATAAAAGATCTGACCGAGACCAACATATCCATAGCCGGAAACAGGAATAGGTTGCCCGCCACCTAGTTCTGTGCCAATTTCTATGACTTTATTGAGTGTTTGAATAGATTCATGAAAATGACCCTCTGCTAGCTCTATGTAACCAAGGTAGGCTTTACCTGCCAGCGCACCAAAATAACTTTCAGACTCCATGCTTAATCTGAAACCATCATCCAAATGTTTTCTAGCATAAGCAAAATCCCCCAGCGCCCAATAGGCACTGCCAAGGTTGAGAGCTAGAGCCGCCTGAAGAAAAGCGTTATCAACCGGCACTTGCTTCATCGCTTTAATCGAGTCACGAACCGCGTCTTTAAACTTACCTGCCCCCATAGCCATAAAAGCTCTAATCGTAGTTACATGTAATAGAGGCTCTAGATCGATTTCATCACCGGACCTGTCTTCGCTTAGGGCGGACTCAACGAGGTTGAGAAGCGGCTCTACCTCTTCTTTGACCATTCCAGTAAGAATACAGCTCCAAGCAAATGCAGTGCTTGTCCATGGTCGCTTGGCAATAATGCCTTCAGGCAATACGGACTTCCAATTAAGAAAAGGTATGACTTGGTTATCCAGGATCATGCCTTTGGCAATAGATTCGATAATGTCCGCCGCCAGATCAAGATCTTCACTCTCGATCGCGTGAGCGATAGCCTCCATGGCTTGGTCGTTTGATCTTAACCATGCGGCGGCTCTTTGGTGTAACGAGTTGAGCGCCTGAGGTTCTTTCTCTTTAAGCCGCTGACTTAAGAAGTCACCAAAAAGATGATGATAGCGATACCATTGGCGCTCGTTGTCTAGGGAAACCAGGAATATATTGCTTCTTTCCAGCTCATCTAGAACCTCTTGAGAGTTACTGATCGTCAGCAATTCATTACAAAGAGGCGCACAAAGTCTCTTAAGAATGGACGTCTTGAGAAGAAACTCTTGCACTTCTTTTCTCTGGCACGACAACACTTCGTCAACCAGATAATCGATTATGAAACGATGGCTACCGGAGAAAGCCGAAATGAACTTCTCCTTATCCTCAACTCCCCGCAGGGAGAGTCCGGCTAGTTGTAGGCTGGCAACCCAGCCTTCGGTGCGGTTTTCTAAAGACGCTACTTCGTCTTTGCTTAGACCTAGTCCCAAAAGATCGTTAAAGAAGGTGGACGTTTCGGCTTCGCTGAATCTAAGATCGGCGGCTCTCACTTCCGTGATCTGCGAGCGGACTCTCAGACGTGCGAGCGGAAGAGGCGGGTCTGATCTGGTAATCAGTGCCAGATGCATATTTTGGGGCATGTTATCGATGATAAAATCTACTGTCTCATGGATCGATTCATTGGTGATCACATGATAATCATCAAGGACTAATGTGAAGTCATCGTTAATGTCACCCAATTCGTCTGTGAATTTTATTAACAGCTCTTTTTCAGGTTCCATTTTTGATGCATTTAGTACTTTGAGTACTTCGTCTCCGACACTATTATCTATTTGCTTAACGGCGTTTACTAAGTAGACGAGAAACCCAACAGGATCATTATCGTCGCCGTCTAGGGAGAGCCAGGCGCTGGGTTGCGTTGACCTATCTATCCACTCGCTGACAAGTGTTGTCTTACCAAACCCGGCCGGAGCTGAAATTAGGGTTAGCTTTTTCTTTGACCCTTCGTCCAGCAGGCCGACAAGTCGCGGTCTCTCAACGCGACCGTCATTTACCGCAGGTCTATATAGTTTCGTTCTTAAAAGTGTGGT
>JAUWRD010000203.1 GCA_030610765.1 Actinomycetes bacterium | reverse complement strand
GAGCTAACAAAACTGGCAAAATCTATTGAAGACGAGCAAACTGGAGGTCCACTAAATTGGGACAATTTGAAGAAATATTTTTCTGGATAGCCGTCTACTTATACGCGCTCGCGTTCCTGCTGCAACTGTTTTCTCTTATTTTCAAGAAGCCTTCTTGGGCTCCGATCGGTTGGTACACGGCTCTTGGCGCTTTCGGTTTTCACACTGCCACAATCACTGCCAGGTGGATAGCTACGGGCCACCCTCCCGTTGTTCAGCGCTATGAGAACAATTTAGCTGGAACCTGGTTTGTCATGTTGATGATAATCGTGGTCAGCAGGTGGTTCAAGAAAGTCAAAATATTCGCCCTATTTGTCATTCCAGTAATCTTGATCATGCTGGGTCAAGCATTCATGGCACAACCGGAATTGAAGCCGTTAGCGCCCAATTTCCAAAGCTGGTGGCTGTGGATACATGTTACTTTTGCGTGGTTTGCTTATAGCTCTTTTGCCGTCGCTGGAGGCCTAGGAATAGTTTATCTATTAAAAAGCAGGGTTAAAAATGTTGACGCCAAACCCTGGAGTTATTTCCCTGAAATCGACCTTCTTGACGACCTGATTCTTCGTTTTGTCCTTTTCGGCTTTGTCGCCCAGACAATGATGCTTATCTCCGGTTCAATCTGGGCTAACAATTTGTGGGGCAGCTATTGGAGTTGGGACCCGCTCGAAACTTGGTCTTTAGTCACGTGGCTCACTTATGGAATAGTCTTGCACTTCAGACTCACGATGGGGTGGAAGGGGAAACGGATCGCCTGGCTCGTTGTGGGCGCTATTATGACGGAGATAATCACTTTCTACGGCATAGGGATCATCACAACAGTTCACACGCCCCTATTGCAGTAAGAAGCCTCTAACCAAAGCACCCGATTAGCACTAATAATCAATACCGAGTTTTGCGATGGCCTCTTGTGCCCGACCAATACCATCAGAAAACTCATTTTGTAGATTCCGGTCCTTGATAACCGCGCCAAAATTATTTTGGGCACGGATAAGATGGTTCATCGACGCGCGCAACGCGTCATCGACAACAGCTTCGCGCTCTTTTAAGTGCTTTCTCTGGATCTCGTTTGGCGACAATATATCCTCCTCCTTACATCACAGAGGAGCACTACTCGAGTGCCCCTCTAAAGCTTTACAGACAAACCTGTTATTTATACCTGTATTTGCAATCGGTAAACCATTTAATCGATAATCTTTGGACTAGACCCCCAAAATTATGTATTTCTCTTTTTCTTCGTCTTCAAAGGGAGCCTCAATATTGCGCCCGTCTATAGAGGCATCCATCAAAATAAAGCTGGACTTAAGCTCTGTTAATCGATTTAGGTCCCTTTGGAACAAAGCCTCTTTAGCGCTAAAGATTGTCTGGGTGCCGAAAACTCCGGCAAACTCGTTATGAAAGCCAACTGTCTCATCTGTAGGCTTAAGACCATCAAGATCCGAGTTAAACCTGACCACTAAAGCCGAAATCTGATCAAGTTGTTGATCAGCCTCAATTGGCGTGACCGCCGTTTTTTGTCGAATACTCTTAAGTTCTGGATTGTACCGCTCAACAACCCCAATTTAGTCTTTCATATAGCTCAAATTGTTGAGCAGAGCTGAAACTGACTCAGTCGTCGCCGACATTCTTCTGACCAAGCTTAGCCGTAGCTCCTTGGTTTCTTTTGAGGTTTCAAGGTTCGCGATCTTCTGAGCATTATCTTTGGTCTGTTTTTGATATTCAGACAGATCTTTTCTTATTTTTTCTGTTCCGTCAATCAACTTTTGTCGCTCACCTGCGTCATAAAAACCTACTCTCAACTTCCGGGCTTTATCAAGACGCCTCCTCATCTTTAAGCTGATTTTGCGCTGCTCTTTTACTATTTGGCGTGCCGCAGTCAGAAAATTATTCGTCCTGACTTTCGGCCCTATATAGACATGCCAAATCGATCCAAGAACAAC
>JAUWRD010000004.1 GCA_030610765.1 Actinomycetes bacterium | reverse complement strand
CGTAGCTTGAAGCTGATAGGCGGTCAGGCCAAGACTAGCGGTAAACTTAACATCAATGCCGGCGCCTAAAACAGTCGCTTTTTCGATCGCTGTCTTGATGCGGTTCGCAACTCCTGAAGCCCCTTCCAGCGCCGTCTCGGTAAGCATGATAATGAATTCCTCGCCTCCATAGCGAGCAACAATATCGGTTTTGCGCGTATTTTCAAGCAGTATTTCTGAGAGCGTCCTTAAGACTTCATCGCCCATCTGATGACCATAGGAATCGTTTATTTTTTTAAAATGATCGATATCAAGCATTATCAATGTCAGCGGAGAATCATACCGGCTAACTCGTTCAATTTCGCGGTGCAGCTCCGCAAAGAATTTTCGCCTGTTAGCGAGCCCGGTTAAAGAATCCGTCTCTGAAAGCGCCTGGACCTTCTGATAAGACTTATAGGCTATGTACAGTGAGGATATTCCGCTCACCATGGTTGAAAATAGTGACAAATCCTCTTTCTTAAAGGCACTTTCTTCTGAGCTAAAAAGACCGGCAATGCCATTGACGACCGCTAAGGGCAATAATATCTGCGAGCCCACGCTTTGCGATCGAGCCGTTTCAATGTTGGTCTTACGCTCGATAATGTATTCAACCGACGACGGATCAATGTTTCCACCAAGTTCGGAGATAACATCCGTAACACACCCTTGAATATCAGCTAAAAAACCTTCTTCCACCTTATCGCTAACGCAGATTGTGGCTATAGCGTCATCGGGCTCAGCCAATATCAAGGCAAATCCATGGAATGGTAGAGTTTCACATAGCAGTCCAAGGATACGGTCGAGCATCTGATCAAAGTCTTGCGTCAAGGGCAAGGTCCGGCTTAATTCGTGAAGAAAGGATATTTCTTTTTCCGTCAATATATACTGCCGTTTTCTCTCTGTAATATCTTTCAGGACAACCTGAACATGGGTGTCATCCTGATTGCTTAATGTACTCGCTTTGGCGTCAAACCAGAATGAGTCACCCTCGTCATTATTGAGCATCAGGTCGTCGACAGTGATTCTTCCTTCTTCCAAGGTTCGCGCGACAAGTTCAACCATACGTTTTTTTTCGGTCGGCGGAGCCAAGTCAGGTAGAAAATGACCGGACAGCTCCCCTTCTGCTGGTCCGAGCAGCCCGACGAACGCATTATTAGCCTTGATTATCTTGCCGGCATGATCAACGATGACAACTCCGTCATTCATTTCCGCCAGCAATTTATCATAAGAATCATCAGCTTCAGCAAGCTTTTGACCAGCTTCTTTTAGCTGCTTGCTGCGTCGGTTGGCCTTTTGTCTCATTAGCCAATAGCTTACCGCCAGACCCGCCAAGCCGGCAATTGCCGCAAAATATATTGAAATGTTAATTATCTTATTCATGACCTCTTTCTTACAGGACTTCGAATCCTTCGACTTCTCTCTCTAGCTGCCGTATCAAGATATTTCCTGTCAACTTGGCCAAAATATCAAATAAACTGGCCACTAATCCCTTGAAGCCCTCTTTCATCTCTGCGACGTTGACATCATTTATATTGGCAACCACGTCAGCAAAATCAAACCCCGTGTCAGAGACGGTTAAATGCTTAAGAAAAGAATGTTTTGCTGAGCTTCGGTTAATTGACCTTTGCATTATGGTCGCTACGGTTACGGTGCCAAGCGTCGGTACAATTTTTGTCCAAACGGTTCGAAGAAGATCTTCGTAAATATCTAAGACATCCTCTTGAACAGTCTTGTTTTGTGTGGCTTGCGTTTCTGAGTCTTGTTGTATGTGTTCAGACATGTTTATTCCTCCTCTGGACCCTTTTTCAGTTATCGACCTATTCGATCAAAGGCTTCCGCCGACTGTAGGCCAAGCTGATAGAGGAGCTTAACGTCATCTGGCTGAAACGCGTTCTCTTTTGTATTTGCTGTCGTCAATATCCCGATAACTCTTCCTTCTGTTATTAAAGGTACGCTCATGAACGACTCGAAGTTTTCTTCCAGTTGGGGAAGGTCTTCTTCCTTTACAACTCTGGTCAAATGCACATTTTCTGCTGTGAGCTCTCCGTCGTCTAACACGTTTGCGGCGTCCAACACTTTCGTCGTCAGATCTCCACAAGAGCCATCGGCCAGTGGTTGCAAGGAAACCATATAGAGACTGTGCTTGGCAGTTGTGCTTAGCAAAAACAACCCCATAACATCACAATGAATGATGACACCGATCGTTCCTAGAAGTAGCGAAAGTATTTGAAAACGATCTGTAGACATTTTTATTTTTCCATTGAAATTTTCCAGCTCAAGATCTTCGAAGAGCAGGCCTTTTTCTCTTAGGTTAAGATTATTGAATATCTCCTGGACCCGCCCGATCAATAAACTGCCCTCATAGGGCTTAGTGATAAAGTTGTCCGCCCCTACTCCAAGGCCTTTTATGATGTCCATAACGGCCCCTTTTGTCGTCAACATAACGACTGGGATGTCTCTGGTTTCTTCGTTTGCCTTAATCTCCCGACACATATCGTATCCGTCCATCTTGGGCATCACGATATCTGTGACGACCAGATCCGGCCGATAATGGAGGGTCTCTTCGAGGCCGGCGCTCCCATCAGGCGCGAGCGTCACATCGTAACCTTCGCGCTCAAGGATCAACTGAGCTTTTTGAGCCTGAGTTGGACTATCTTCGACTAATAATATTCTTTTTGACATTGGCTAATCTCCTTATTCAAGATATCTACTAGTAAAGCAACTGCATGATTTGTGAAATTATTTTATCAGGTGGAAGAATATGATCGACGGCGCCCATTGTTATTGCACACTTTGGCATGCCAAACACAATTGAGCTGGCTTCGTCTTGGGCAATTGTCGTTCCTCCCGCTTGTTTTATTTCTCTTAAACCTAACGCGCCATCCTCACCCATGCCGGTCAAAAGAACTGCTAAGGCTTTTGATCCATACCTCTTAGCGACTGCGTCAAACATGAAGTTGATAGATGGTCTATGGTGGTTAAATGATATTTTTTTTGAAGTCAGAACAATCTTATTGTCACCACTTATTCCAGTGTGATAATTATCGGGCGCCACATAGACTTGACCGGCCTCGAGCTTACGCCCCATCTGACCGATTTGAACCGACATTTCATTTTCACTATCGAGCCAAGTCGCAAATGCTGTTCCAAAACCGGGCGTCATATGCTGCACTATCAAAATGGGAACCGCCAGGTCCTTTGGCAAACCATTGAGTATTTGACAAATTGCGGCCGGACCGCCGGTTGAAGCGCCAATAGCTATTATTCTTGTAGATGCTTTTTGTCCATCTTTAGCCGGAGGCTTCTTTCTGTCAGGCCATCTTGTCACTACCTTAACTTCAGCCATCATCTTTATAGTCTTGATTAACCTCTGGCTCACATCACGAAAATCCTTATGATTTACACCGCGCGGTTTGTCGACGACCACGAGAGCCCCGGCTTTCATAGCTTGGAACGCGGGTCGAGACTCTTCCGTGTTAACGCTGGCAGTAACAACAACTATTCTCGTCGGCCGCTGAGACATGATTAGCTGCGTCGCCTCTACGCCGTCCATCTTGGGCATGACGATGTCCATCGTTATGACGTCCGGTCGCAAGCTTTCAGCCATTTCGACCGCTTCTATACCATTCTTTGCGACACCGACTACTCGTATCCCCGGATCGGACTGGAGAATGCTTATTATTAATTTTCTAACAACCGGCGAGTCTTCGGCAACCAGTACTTTTATCATTATCAGAACTTCTCCTAAATCAGTTGCTCAATTGTGGCTAAAAAATTCTTTTGGTCGAACCCGTGCTTGGTCATGAAGACATCAGCCCCGGCATCAAGACCTCTCTCGCGGTCTGCAGGTGAATCTAAGGCTGTAACCAACACTACCGGCGTGTCACGATGGTTGTCGTGATTCTTGATTTTCTGAGTTAGATCAAAACCATTCATATTTGGCATATCAATATCGGAAATTATCAGGTCGCAATCGTTTGACTTAAGCGCCCGCAAAGCTTCCACCCCATCGTTGGCAAGTACGACATCGTACCCGGCCGACTCCAAGATGTTTTTCTCAAGAATCCGCGCGGTCATGGAATCATCAACTACAAGAACTGATTTTGTACGCCCCAGGCGGTTGTCGCTTTGTAGCTCAAGCTCTTTTGCTTCAATACCGTCATTTTTCTTGGCAGACTTAACTAGATCAGCGACGTTTAAAATAATCACGACTTTACCGGTGCCAAGGACCGTCGCGCCGGAGACATTGCGGACACGAGCCATCATCTTGCCAAGGCTCTTTATGACTATTTCATTCTCGCCCTCTAGAGAGTCTACGGCGATAGCAACGCGTTTTTCCGCGACTCCCACGATTATGACGTTAAGAGTATCGTTGCTTTCGCTTGTTATGCGACGCGGTAATTCAAGCAGAGGTCCGAGACGAGCCAGGGAAAGTGATCGCCCGCCAACTGTAATCGTTTCTTTTGTCCCGACTGAAAAAATGTCTTTCTTGTTGACACGAACAATGCGCTCAACCATGGATGTTGGAATTGCATAAGTCTCCCCGCGACAACTAATCAAAAGCACCCTTGACGTTGATAGTGTCAACGGCAATTCAATTAAGAACCTTGTGCCGCCGGGCTCTCCCTTATAAACGCTTACCAAGCCATTGAGTTCCTCTATGTTCGTCTTGACGACGTCAAGTCCCACCCCTCGTCCGGATAGACTGCTAACTGTTGTCGACGTCGAGAATCCGGATCTAAAAATCATCTGCTGGAGGTCATCTTCGTTCATGGCTTTTATTTCTTGGCTACTCAATATGCCCCGGGCTAATACGGTGTTTTTGATACGTGCAATATCAACGCCCCGACCATCGTCTTTCACTTCGATAGCAATGCCATTACCTCGCTGACTAGCTTCGAGCCAAATGGTCCCGCAAGGCGGTTTGCCTTTTGCGATTCTCGCGTCCGGCTTTTCAATTCCATGGTCGACCGAGTTTCTTAACATATGCATGAGAGGGTCCTTAATGCCCTCAACGACCTTTTTGTCGAGCTCGGTGTCAGACCCGGTAATGACCAAATCCACCTGCTTGCCTTGCTCACGAGCTAAATCACGCACCATTCGACGATAACCATCGAAAATAATTGAGACGGGAAACATGCGAACCCCTCTAATATCTGACTGCAAGTCTTCAGTTACGAGTGACATGCGCATTGTGTCTCTTGAATAGTTTTGAAACAATTTGTTTGTGAGATGCCACATGAACTTTAAGTTCTGCTGGTTCTCCCCGAGAAAAGATACGATCTCCTCGAGATCACCATCTGAGTGTTTGCGAATACGATCACAGGCAATGCGGGTTTTTGCCCAACTCTTTTGCCAGCCCCCCAAAAAGCCTTTAATCTCTTTTAACTCAGACAAGCGCTGTTCATTCCTGATTTTTGAGACGAGCAATTCTTCAACATGCGTCATTAGACCATCCAGCTTGCGAGTAGAGACTCTAATTGTCTCCTCGACCTTCTTAGCTGAACCACCCGAAGCCGTTGTGCTCTTGGGTTTCTTTTTTGACGCATTTGCCGGCATTTTCTTCTGGCTAGCCGACGGGTCTCCCTTGGCTGCTTTGTCGAGCCGCGCCCGCAACTCCGCGGGATCATTGTCAGCCTCTTCCGCACTTCCCAGTGTTTCCAAGCTCACAGAGATGTGATCCAACGACTCATAGAGAGTGTCGAAAAGAGCAGGGGTCGTGATTATTTCGTCTTGCTTTGCAGCAGCGAATACATTCTCAAGCCCGTGCGCGATCACTTCCATAAAGGTCGCGTCAACCGCGCGCGCGGCCCCTTTTAGGCTGTGGGCCTCTCGAAACATATTCTCGATAAGCGTTTGCAGCTCATCAGGTTCTGGGCCCTTTTCCACCTTCAAAAGGAGGCTGTTGAGGTTTTGAAGATGCTCATCGGCCTCAATTCTAAATGTGGCCATTAATTGCTGAGACATCGTGTCTTGCGTTTTTGACATTTTTTGCTCCTAGGCACTCGTCTTGTACGTCAAAACCATATCTTTTAGTCTGTCTCCAAGGTCGACCATTTTCTGGGTCGCTTCCTCAGTTTGCTTTGTCGAAACCAGAGATTGGTTGGTTGATAGATTAATATTGGTCATAGCCGCGGCTATCTGATCCATCCCAGCCGCTTGTTGCTCTGCTGAGGCGACAATCTGTTGCGCGGCTTCAGAAGCCTGGTTTATTGAGCCGGCTAAAGCCTTAATAGTGTCACCGGCTGACTCCGCTTTCTCCAGCCCGGAATCCACGTGCTTAGTACCTTCCTCGGTCACCATAACAACGGTATTCGTCGCTTTCTGGATATCGTCCAATATTGCTCTTACCTGTGAGGTAGCCTGCTGTGATTGCTCGGCTAAGTTCCGCACTTCTGACGCGACAACGGCAAAGCCTTTGCCTTGCTCACCGGCCCGAGCGGCTTCAATAGAAGCATTGAGAGCCAATAGATTACTCTGTTCGGCGATATCGTTTACGGTAGAGATTATTTCGCCGATTTGCTGAGTCTGTTCGGAAAGCGCAATAATATTAGCCGCGATCTGCTCAACTTTATTTTTTATTTGATTCATCCCTATCACTGTCTGACCAACAGCCGTCATACCTTCATCGGAGATTTCGACTGATTTCTTCGCCGACTGGGCCACGAACTGCGCTCGTTCAGTGGTTTGCTCGGCAGTCTGGCGAACTTCATCAACTGTAACGGTCGTTTGATTAATAGCTGCCGCTTGTTCGCTCGCGCCCGAATTATGCTGAGACGTGGCCGCAAAAATCTCTGACGACGCCGACGTGATGTCGGTCGTTGCCAACGAAATATTGCCGGTCATATCATTCAACGACGCCACCATCTTGTTCAGATTCCGCCCGAGCGCGGCGAGCTCGTCTTCGTTGCCGTTTACCGATAGTCTGACCGCCAGGTCACCCGCGGCAACCTGATCAACAAAGCCCCGGTATTGCCCAACAGTTGTCTGGAGATGCTCCTTGACCGTCTTCTCAGACTCAATCATCTGCTTTAAGTTGCCGGTCATCTTGTTAAAAGCCGTAGCCAAAATATTAAATTCATTAATAGAACTCTTTTCTGCTTTTGTTTCCAAGTCGCCTTCGTCAATTCGACGAACAGCCTGGATTAGATTTGAAACCGGGCGATGGACGAGCCGAGCCATCAAATATCCCGTAGCTGCCGCTAGACCAACGGCTATCAAAGCGATTATTTTGATAAGACGAGCCGCTGATTCTTGCTTCGCTGTCGCCGCTTTGACACTTTTTTCCGCCGATGCCACCTTAGCTTTCCTAACTGCTTTGACTTCACTAAGCGTTTTGTCCCTAGCTTCGCCATACTCAGTCAAGGCAGCGTTTGTTTTAGGACCAACCATCTTTTCTTGATCAGCCAGAGCTAGCACTGTTTCAGCTTTGGATACTAATTCTTTTGTTTCTTCGGCCACACCGAGCAGCAATTTCTCCCCGGCCTTGTCGGGCATCGCCGCGGCTGCTTCTTCGACGTCACCGACTACATCTATCGCTACTTCATCAAAGACCTCTCTTGTCTTTGCCATATTCTCTTCGTCGCCAAAGTACAGAAGATAAGTCAAGGTGGGCTCATTGAGTTTTAAAATCTCATAGGAAGCATGTTCCATAACGCCGCGCCCCTCCAGCTGAACTATCGCCTCATCATTCAGCGTGCTAATCACGCCATTCAGTTGCGAATAAGCAAATACCGCTGTTAGTAAGGTTATGGTCGCGATAACAACTGAACCGAAAATCAACCTTGTCCGCAGACCTCCGAATACATTTTTCACCATCTTTCTCTCCTTCTTAAGACCTAGACGTTCTCATGGACTACCATGCGTCTATCGTTCGCCAACTTCTTGATATCTAAAATTATTATTTGAGGATCGGCGACTCCCTGAATAAACTCTTCATGAGACCCCGACAGAGTTGCCAGTTGCGATCCGATTTCCTCAGTTGCCAGGTTCATGACATCTTCCACGTTGTCCGCAATGATGCCAAAGTGTTTCTCTCCAACCTGTAAGACTATGACCTTGTCTTGACTGATCACATCGCTCCTGGGCATATCAAAAAATACTTTTATATCGATAACCGGAGTAATTCGTCCTCGAATATTTACCGCCCCGACAACGAACTCGGGTGTGCAGGGAATTATCGTGAGATCACGAAGAGGTTGAACCTCTTCAATATACTGGACTTCAACGCCAAACCGCTCCGCCCCGATCTTAAAGCTGACAAACTGTTTAGGCTTGACTGCTTCGGAATCTTCTTCCGACACTTGAGCCAGAGTGGCCGCTCGATCCGCCAGGACATTTTTTATTTGGTCATCGTCAAGGCGCAGAGCGACAAACCTATCGCTAATTCCACCTGGTTCTTTTTTTCCACCATTTGAAGATCCCATTTATCGCTCCTGTCTCCTTAGGTTCATTTCGGCAACTTCAAGCAACTGACCGAATGTTGTTCCATTTGTCTCTGGTACTACTTCGTCCTTTTGGCGACCGATCATTAGCCTTACTACGTTTTTAAAAGCTTTGCGCCCCATGACCAGACGTTTCTGCTTTTTACACAAACACCCCAAGGCAAAATGACCGGGAATAAAGCATTTATCTATATAGACTGTTTTCTTCAGACACTCAATGGCCCGGTCTTCATCTTCCAGGCCTTGGTAAATATTCGACAGCAAATAATAAGCTTTCACATTTAGCTTGTCCGCTTCAGTCACTTTCTGCGCCCACTTCTTTGCTTCGGACAACTGTCCGCGAGCTATGGCAGCTTTTGCCATTAGAAAGAGAGCTTCGCAAGACTTAGGTTCTTCTTTCAGTTTCTCGGCCAGCTGGTCTGCTGCTAAAACAGGTTGACCTACTTCGATCAAAGCCCGGCTTTCCGCTAATGCGTCCGTCGGCCCAACGTTTTCGCCTCGTCTTTCTTCCGTTCCTTCTAAAACCGTGGAGGAAAGAGTAATGCGACCCGAGTTATCGCCTTTTCTTTCGCGATTTCTAGCATCGCTAGCGGGCGATTTCTTTTGATATATAAAGACGCCTGAATAGTTGCGATCCCATAACATCTCTTTTGGCGGTATCGGATCCGAAGCTCCCATAAGCAACCAACCACCGTCAACTAAAGAATTATAAAATCCTTCCATCATCCGATCGGTTGTTTTCTGGTCAAAATAGATCGAGACATTGCGGCAGATGATTAAATCCATATCGCAAGTATTATTAAAACATGAAGGGAATGCGCTTTCTTTCAGGTTTAGATAGTCGAAGTCCACGATTTTCTTTATCGCTTCCGAAATATGAAACTCACGTTCAGAAGAGACAAAAAAATAGCTATCCAGCCAATTGTCCGGCATAGCTCGAAAGGACCACTGTCCGTAATGGCCCACCTTGGCCCGCCTCAGCGATTCTCGATTAATATCGGTGCCCAACACGAGTGTCTCCCATGTATCCATATATGGAACAAGCTCTCGCATAGTGATGGCGATGGAATACGGTTCCTCACCAGTTGCGCAGCCGGCACTCCAGATCCTAAGACGCCTTGTGGTGCTCGCGCGCTCCGAGATCAATTTGGGCAAGATATCATTTTGTAGTAGTTTGAATTGACGCTCGTCCCGGTAGAAATAGGTCTCACCAACCGTCAGAAGATTGACAAGCGCGTCCATCTCTCCCGGGTTAGCCGCCCCGCTCAAAGCTTCGAGATAGTCGTCCATCGAATTATATTCGGTGGCCTTTAGAGCCTCGAAGACCGCCCGCTCGAGCTCGCCACGTTTCCTTTCCGGAAAACTAAGACCAGTTCTTTGAAGGACGAAATCTCTTACTTTTTCATAGCTGGCGTCATCAAGTTCGGTATGTTTAGTTGCCATTGCCAAAGGATTGTCTCGTAAGTTCTGCTCGGACTTTACGCAAGAACCTTGTCGTCAATTCTGGTATCGATAACCTCTTGCATTACCTTGCTTTCGTCAGCTGAGAATACATATCCCAAATCAAGCAAGAAAACCAGCCCGTGATCGAGCTTGGCGACGCCGGCTACACATTGAGATCCTGAAAAAGTTTCTGCCGATTTTTCAATCAGCGAGGGAGCGATTGTGATTACCTCGGAAACCTGGTCAACAATAAGACCAACCGTCCAATCTTTGATGGTAACAATTAGAATCGGGGTCACGAGAGTGTAAATGCCCGCCTTTAGCCCCAGCCGTTTTCGAAGGTCAACAATTGGAACAACTTGGCCCCTCAGGTTTATCACACCGACAACATGATCTGGCGACTCCGGGGACTCGGTCAGAGCAACCATTCGTATAACCTCGAGCGCAGCATCAACGTTAACGCCATAAGATTGCTCATCAAGCTTAAAGGTTACGTATTGAAGTTCAAACGTAAATGACTCATCATTTTGATCTTGCCCCGTTTTTATTTCGGGAACTTCCAGTTTTTTTGACATTTAAACCTCCAGATAGTTTGGCCTTCTGCCGATGGTATTAAAACGTGCCATTGGCAGCTGTTATTTTGAGTATCGACACGAACGCGAGAAACTTTTAGTACTAAATTACAAGAAAGCGCGTTTTTCTCCTTATAATAATGGTGTTTAGCTTTTGCCAATTGCGACAATGGGGAATATATGGTATTATCCTTTTAAGTATGTTAGGCGTAATGACCGATAAAAGGCCTGGCAGAGAAAGCAATATGGAACGGAGCATGGTGACGAAAAGTAAGTTTATGATCGCCGTTATATTAACGACAGCCATTTTATTGCTGTTTCCGTCAATATCAATGGCAGCAATCGACCCGGAAACGGTCGTAACGGGTAAGTGTACGGCTTGTCATATGGCAGATCGTATTCGTGAAGCAAAAAAAAGCAAAACTGAATGGTCGAAACTCGTCAAGAAAGAAATAGAACGAGGCGCCAGTTTGACTGATGCCGAGCGCGATGCCGTAATCGGCTGGTTAGCTGAAAACTACGGAGTAGGCGAGGTCGCCCAAACCACCCCGGTTCAACAAGCACAACCGGAACCAACGCAAAGCACGCAGACGGAACCAGCAGTGGCTGCTCCGAGTGCTGCAGCTCCCGCACAAGAACTTCCATTTGATGAGCAAGCTGAAACAGGAGTAGAGTTGTGGCAGCTTGTTTTGAGTGGCGGAGCTTTGATTTCCGGTGGCACTTGGTTACGCCGTCGCAGATAGAACGCGAATTCGACGCAAAACTCCATCTGCTGCGTTCTCCAAAATCTTCTGTTCGAATCACATAATAATCATACGCTCACTCACATCTGATTTTGTCAGCCTGGCATCTGAAGCTTTGGGTCGAGTTCGAATGTTTTTCCGAAAAACCGCATCTACAGCGTTTTCCTCATCTTTAGTTCAGTCACTTAAATAACATGTACGCTCTCTCACTTAAAGACTTCGTTAGGGTCGGTTAATGAGGCCGTGACTGAGGTGGCTGAGAGCTACATTTGCGATTGACATCATGGTGATCGTGCCGGGAGTCACAGAGGCTTTAGATTAGTTCGCAAGTCGCCTTATCGCAGCTTTGGCTTCCAGGAAATCTGGAACATACTCTAATGATTCTTCGTATTCGGCCAACGCTAATTCTGGCTCTCCTTGTTTTTCATAAGCTTGACCCAAGAAAAAATGAGTGTCCGCTGACAGTGGGTTGAGCGCGAGCGTCGCTTTTAAAACTTGAACAGCTTTATCGATCTTTCCGGAGTCGAGATAAATGGTACCCAGTCGATAATAGGCCCACTCAAATTCCGGCGCGCGCTCAATGGCCTTTGCCAACACACTAATAGCTTTATTAATTTGATTATTTTTTTCGTATACGAATGATAATTCGTAGTAAGGCTCCGGCCGAGTTTCGTCTAACTCGATTGCCTTGTTGAGCTGCTCAGCTGCTTCCTTATATTGACCAGTATTGCGATATATCATACCGAGATATAGTCGCGCGTCAATATCTTCCGGATCGTTTGCGACACCTGCTTGCCCTCTTGGTAAAGCCAGATCCAATATGCTCTTAGGCAATTTCCTCGGCGCAGGCTTGGCCAGCCGGTTTACTAAACGACGCACCAGCGAAGGCTGATGAGTGGGAACGATTTTCACCAATGAAGCTTGGACGTCTAATCTATACCTGGCGCTGTACTTTGGTGCGCACGTCGTTAGCGTCACTCTGGCGTCTTTTGTCGGTTTTAGGGCCTGCAAATCATTGGGTTCAAGCTGTTGTTTTGATGTGACTCGATATTCATATATATTGTCTATCGTTTCTAAAATGACCTTGTCACCGGAATCCAACTCGTCTATCCGATTAAACGGATGGGTATACGTTACGCGATGGCCGGCGATCCCTATATTCCCTCTTTGCCCTGGTAAAGCCGTGCCCGTATAATGGCCGGGTCCGTTCTTTAGGACTTCGGGACTAACTCCCTTGAGAACAACTTGCTCGAGATCTATTTTTGGAATCCTGATCTTAGTTAGTGGAAATTCATCTCCGTCCAAATCGCCAACTATCCCGGTAGCTTTCCTAAGAATGTCCTCTTCCGATGCGACTGTCCTATCTCCGAGACGATCAGCTTGGTCTATGGCGGCGGTAATTGCCTCCTCTTTTTGTTCGGTGATTTGCTTCGCCCACTCTTGATTGAGACGATCCTTTACAAAATAGCCATAGATTTCAGTTACGAAGGGGGAAGCGATAACCGCGATACCGACTATAATTAATAGCGTAGAAAAACGCCGCCGGTTCTTTTTGTCCGGTTGATTGAAGCTCACATTTTTTAAAGTTGCCGCGGGATAATTAGAGATCGGCACGACCTTAGGATAACAAAATCTGGAGGTCACGCCAAATGTTTTCTAGAAAAACGTGAATTTCTTGCGCTTAGTGCGCAGCCGGGAATTGGAGAAGGCTATCAGCTGTGATAAAATTGCCAAGGTCAAGGAGGATCAGTATATGAGTAAGCATAAGAATAAGTTAATATTTGGGGGTGCATTTCTTATCGCGATCGTTGCGGTCGTTGGTATTTTGAGTCAAACCATCGACTTGACCATAACAGGTTTCGGCAGCAGACCAAAAGTGGAAAAGAAAAAACCCAAGAGTCAACCAGTAACAACCGAGAAGGAAGTCATCAACGAGGAGGATGCTACGAATACACCAACAAATGAGGATCAGAGAGTAATAATTGAGACTGACAAAGGAACGATGATCATCGCGCTTCACGCAGACGTGGCGCCAAAGACGGTGGAAAATTTTGTCACACTAATCCAGAAAGGTTTCTACAATGGATTAAAGTTTCACCGAATTGTACCAGGCTTTGTTGTGCAGGGCGGCGACCCTAAGGGTGATGGAACCGGGGGCCCAGGCTATCAAATCAAAGCAGAGTTTAATGAGAAGAAACATCTCAGAGGCACCGTGGCCATGGCGCGCAGTAGTAGTCCGGATAGTGCCGGAAGCCAGTTTTATATTTGCATAGCACCGCAACCCTCTCTAGACGGACAATACACAGTTTTTGGTCAGGTCGTTGAGGGAGACGAAGTCATTGACAAGCTCGCCATTGGCGATGTAATGAGTAGGGTCTACCTTGAACCAACAAGCCCAGAATAGTAGCGGACCGAGACAATGACGGTTTTTTTTGATCTATATCTATTCGAAAAAGATTACGTCGAGGAGATCAAGAAAAAGGAAGCGCAGCAAAAGAGCGGGCCATCTGATAAGCCTATTGAATTTGAGATAGGTGCGACTTACTGTCGAAACATGACACGAACAACGCCAATCTTTTTCTATCAACTGCACGAGCTTATCGGGCTTTTAAAGGCCGGATACGCAGTTGGTGCCAGCCGCGAACCAGGAGAAGAACGATTGGGCGCGGCAGACATGCCCGATGACTCCGTTCCAATAACAATTGAACTTGAGGGCGATGAGCCGTTAAAAGGTAGATTTGTCGGGCCTGACGGCGAAGCACCCCAATTCGAATCGAGCAGCAAGCTGATGGCATTGGTCGATAAGTACGCTTACAAAGCTAGTTCCGATTGACGCGAGCCCGGCCTCTTCTTTTTCCAAGAAAATAGCTGAAGGAAATCGCCGTTAAGACAACAGCCCCCGAGATCAGAGCGATCTTTACCTTCTCACTTTTTACAACTGTCTTGACCGTCAGATTAACTTGATCAATCTTCTTCTTAAGATCTTCAAGCGTCACTTCGTTTTTTTCCACGGACACCACCACCGGGTCGAAGAATAAGCAGCAAGCCCGCCACAAGAAATAAGACCACTCCGATTATTAGATAGGCCATCCATGTCGCGCCAACCAAAGTCGCCAGAAGCTGGAAAGCTCCTACTGCCAGAAAGATCAGAGCCAAAGAGAAAAGCGTCGCTGCCACAAGTGTTAGGGCCAGCCAGAAACCAACCTTCTTTAGCGGCCCGACGACGATGTTATCAATAGTCGATTTAAGCTCTTGCCTAAAGAAGGTTTGAGTCAATTCAATAAGCTCGATGATAAGTTCGGAGAAAGATTTTTTATTTGTCGACATGTTTTTCATTTCCATCATATCACAGGCGCTTGTACCTTTATTTCTTTCCATAGCTGACCGGGATCAAACCATACCGCTTCAATCACTGTCAGCGGCTTTTTTTCCTATCCAAATCGTAATGGTTATTCCGCGACGCACCGACGCTCCGTCTTCCGGCCTTTGCTCCACAACTTTTCCGTAGAGGTCCTTTGCAGAAATGCCATCTTTCACCTGGACTGTAAAACCGGTACTCTCAAGCTCGTCTTTGGCCGCTTTCTCACTTAAACCAAGGACAGACGGAACACTCAAAAGAACGGGGCCTTTGCTTATCCAAACGGTAACAGTTTCGCCCTTCAAAATGGAAACTCCCTGAGCGGGATCCTGACGCAAGACTTGCTCGACAGCGATTTCCTCATCGCTCTCTTCTTGCCGCTCCGCAACTAGACCCATGGAATCCAAAATAGTTTTGGCCTCACCAAACGACTTACCTTTCAGGTAAGGTACTTTCAGCGGCCTCGGCCCCTTGCTGACCAACAACTTCACTGACGTGCCTTTCTCAACCCTAGCCTCGCCTGAAGGTTCATGTGAGATAACGTAGTCATCGGCAATCGTGTCATTGTAATCTCTTTGAATACTGCCGACATTTAAATCGCGCTGCGACAATTCTCGCATTGCGTCGTTAAGAAACCTATTCGAAAGGTCGGGCACGGCGACCTTTTCAGTCCCCTTGCTCACTCGTAGAGTCACAATGCCGCCGGTAGGCAATTCTTTTCCGCTGACAGGTGTCTGCGAAATTATTTTTCCCGCGTCGACTTCACTATCAAAAACCCTGGCGCTAATCTCATATTTCAATTCGCTTTTATCTAGAATCTTCTTTGCTTCCGGCACTGTTTTACCGGCAAGATCGGGTACGACATTCTGAACCGGACGGCCGAGAAAAAAGCTCGTGGCCCAAGCGGTACCAGCGAAAAGAAGGATCAAAATCAAGATAAAGCCAATAATCCGGGCGCGCTTGGGTCCGCTCTTTTTTTCACGCTTAGAGTTACTTTCACCCAGCGCATTTGGCAAAACCATGGTCCTGTCGCTTTCGGATTCTTCGCCCGTCCCAGCGTAACCACGCGGACCTTCTGAATAATGAGAAAGGTCATCGCGAAGCTCAAAAGCAGACTGATAGCGATCTTCCGGGTTTTTAGACATAGCCTTCATCACAACGCGTTCAAGCCCGGCTGGTATAAGGGGATTTATCTCACTCGGTGGCACTGGCTCGTCTTGTATGTGTTTTAAAGCCACGGCCACAGGATTTTCGCTTTTGAAAGGAACTTTTCCGGTGGCCATTTCATATAGGACAACGCCAAGCGAGTAGATATCACTGGCGGAGCCCACATCTTCTCCTTTGGCCTGCTCCGGAGATAAATAATGGGCTGTTCCCAAAATAGCACCGGTTTGAGTAACATTTGACGCCGATGATCGAGCGATTCCAAAATCAGTTACTTTTACTTCGCCCTCATCAGTAATGACAATGTTGTGGGGTTTTATGTCCCTATGAACAATTTGATGCTTGTGAGCAGATTGAAGCGCGGACGCGACCTTCTTGCCTATATCCACTATCTGATCCGGGCCCAAAGCGCCCTTATCTATAATAATTTCCTTCAGGTTACGACCAACCAGATATTCCATGACCAAAAAGTAGGTATCGTCTTCGGCACCCCAGTCATAAATATTAACGATGTTCGGTTGATTTAAATTGGCGGCTGCTTGAGCCTCGCGCCGAAAACGAGCTACAAAATTTTCTTCGCCCGCATATTGAGCATGCAGAACTTTTACCGCGACGGTCCGGTTGAGGATTCGATCAAAGGCTTTATATACTTCAGCCATACCGCCGCTGCCAATTTTTTCTTCTATGCTATATCGATCTCCAAAGATTTTACCTTTCATTTTTCAAAAGTGTAATCTTTTGTTCCCTCCTAAATGCTTCGCGTAAATTCTGTATTTTGCTCGGTCAATAATACCTTGACGACTATTTAGATACAAGTAATTATTGCTGCTCAAAGGCCTTACTGAATACCAGAGCCAACGGCTTTTTCAAATACCTGCCGGGCTATTGGCGCTGCCGCTTGCCCACCAAGGCCCCCTTGCTCCAAGAATACCGCGATCGCTATTTTTGGATCATCCGCCGGGGCGAATCCAATAAACCAAGCATGCGGAGCACTCTCTTTCCCGAACTCTGCTGTGCCGGTCTTGCCCGCTACCATAATACCTGTCAGCGCCGCTGCCCTTCCTGTCCCGGACAACACAACATCTTCCATCATTTGCGTGATCTGTTTTGATGTCTCTTTTGTGGTGGCATCAGACCAGAGCCTCGGGCGTTGCGACCTATAAACCAAATCATTTTCCTCACCGACAGTGTCGACGATAAAAGGACGATATACCTTACCCTCATTGGCAACTGCCGCCGATATAAGCGCCATCTGTAGCGGCGTTACTAAAGTTTTGCCTTGACCGACCGCTGTCCAGGCCACCATTACTTTATCCATTGAACCTGGGGACGGAATCGAGCTTTTGGCAACGGGCAATTCAAAAGGAGGGCTTTTGCCTAAGCCAAACTTTTTTGCCGCATTCACCAGACGCGGAGCTCCAAGATCCAGACCCACTTGAGCAAAAATAGTATTGGTCGATTTGGCAAATGCTTTTGCCAAAGACAGTTTTCCAACATCTTTGTTGGCAAAATTTGTGACCTGACTGCCATAAACTTTTAACGACGCCGCACCATCATACATTTTATCGGGAGTCGCAATTCCTGAATCCAGCGCTCCCGCGGTAGTCACAATCTTAAATGTTGAACCTGGCGGGTAAAGGCCCTGCGTGGCACGATTAAGTAAAAGCCCATCGGACGAAACAATTTCCCGCCATTTCTCGTCAATCATATTTGGATCATAAGAAGGCCTGCTCGCCAGGGCTAAAACAGCTCCCGTCCGCGGATCGAGCGCAACTATTGCTCCTCTGTGACCCTCAAGCAGCTCCCAGGATTTCATCTGCAGGTCAGGTCTGATCGTCAATTTCACATCGAGACCCCGTCTCTTTCTTTTCATCAGAGAATCCCGCCAGTCATCAAAACTGCGAAAATAATCTTTGGCCGCCAACCACCTGGACAAAGACGCTTCGAGCCCAAAACGACCCCTGGTTGGTGAGTAATATCCCGTTACAGAAGCGAAAACTTTTCCTTCCGGATAAACGCGGTGGTAGATTTTGTTTCTTTCTTCGCTACGGGCCAAAATCGTACCATCGGCAGCCAGCAATTTTCCTCTCTCAATTGAAAACTCCTCGATTAGAGCCCGATGATTGCCTGGATGCGAAGCGATCTCATCAGAAAATGCCTGCCGGTAAGTTAAAGCGATCAGCAAAACAAAGACGAAGGAGATGATAAATATTAGCCCTCGTCTAACTCGAGTATTCATGATTTTGCCTAGAAATTGCCATGAGAAGTCCAACAATAATGAAGTTTGAGATCATGGAGCTGCCCCCATAACTAATGAACGGAAGCGTCACGCCCGTCATCGGGATGAGCTTGATGATGCCTCCGATGATAACAAAGACTTGGACACCAATGACCGTTGTTAATCCCGCTGCCAGCAGCTTGCTAAAATCGTTCTTGGCGCTAAGCGAAATCTGAAAACCTTTGGCTAAAAAGAAAACATAGCCCAAAACAACGGCTGCAGAACCCGCGAGCCCCAATTCTTCACCCAGAGCTGAAAAGATAAAATCCGTGTGAACAGCCGGCATGCTTATTTGACGACCCAATAACCCCGCGCCGAGCCCAACTCCTGACAACCCACCGGCGGCCAGCGAAAACAGCGATTGAGCGACCTGATAAGAAGACCCGCTAATATCGGCAGGGAGCGGATTCAACCAAACATTTACGCGTACGGCAACGTGAGAAAAAAGATAATAGGCTGAAGTCGCCCCCAGCAAAAAAAGAAATATACCGACGAAAACATACGCGACTCGGCCTGTCGCGATATAAAGCAGGATAAGAAAAAGACTGAAAAATATTAATGAGGAACCGAGATCTCTTTCTAGAACCAAAATGGCTAATGACAAAAACCAGGTCAAAATCAAGGGCCCGAAATGGCGTATATGTGGCCAATAAAGTCCTATAAAGCGGCGCCGGCCTGTCGCCAACACTTCTTTTTTCTCACTTAAATAGGCGGCCAAAAATACTACCAGAAATATCTTAGCAAGCTCAGCCGGCTGAAAAGAATAGCCCCCGACAATGAGCCATAATTTTGAGCCGCCGCGAACAGCGCCAAAAAATATCGGCGATAATAAAAGAAGAATTCCGATTGTGCCGGCAATATATTTGTACTCACTGAGATTAGCGGGACGGCGAATAAAGAAACCGATTAAAACAATTAAGGAAATCCCGATTAAAAACCACAGCTGCTGCGTTTCCGCGCTTGGATTCTCGAGAGATCGCAGCTCGATCAAGCCTAGCGTCGCCAAATACGCGCATATTGGAAAAAGCAGAGAATCGGCTTCTCTTGCTCCATAACGGAGAAAGAGATGCGCGATCAAAAAAGCGAATAGCAAGGTGACTGCGTTTATTGGCAGAAACGAAAAGAACCCCGCTTGAGTGGCCCGAACAATGGCGGTGCCGGCATAGAAGATCAATGAAACCAGAATCAGGCCCCATAATTCGGTGTTTCGACGAGCCGTGGTTATCAATTCACACCATTCTTGCCAAAAAGCCTGGAAAGCACGCTTCGCCGAACTGTGGACGAACCACCATTCGGCTTCGATTCGCTCTCGACATTAATATCTCCAATAACAACGGTAATATTATCGGAGCCGCCTCGCTCTTTAGCAGCTTCAACCAATCGCTGACAGGCGGACTCCGGACTGCCTCCAACAGCTAATTTGCGGAGACTATCGGGCTCGACATGGTTTGTCAGACCGTCCGTACATATTATTAATCGATCACCCTCTTCAAAGGAAAGTGAAAATATATCTGGCTGAATCAACTTTTGGGTTCCGACAGCTTTTGTAATCACGTGTCTTTTCGGATGAGTTCTAGCTTCGTCTTGGCTTAATTCGCCGCTTCGAACAAGATCACCAACGAGCGAATGATCCTCTGTTAGCTGCTCTAGGTTGCCGCCTCTTAGCAAATAAGCGCGGCTGTCACCTATGTGGCCAATCCAGATACGCTGCTTCTTCAAAATGGCGATCGTCAGAGTTGCGCCCATTCCGGTTTGTTGTGATTCCCTTGCCATTCTCAAAACCGCTGAATTCGCGTTAGCAAATATCTTAGCCAATGTAGATTTTGGTCGACGCTCCATTAGCGTTATTGCTTTGGACGCTTCCTCCAACGCGATTTGACTGGCCAACTCGCCACCAACGTGACCGCCCATACCATCGGCAACGCCGATAGCGGCGGCTGTCGCCAGAAAAGCATCCTCGTTATTTGGCCTGACCAATCCCTTGTCGCTTAGAGCCGCGTATTTCACATTCTATTCCTCAATTATCTCCAATTCGTTGCGACCTATCTTTATGGAGTCGCCGGCGGAAAGCTTATGATTACCATGGAGCTTTTCCCGATTCACGTAGGTGCCATTTTTGCTCTCTAAATCCTCGATCACCCAGAAGCCTTCCGAGAAAGAAATGCGAGCGTGGTGATTTGATATTGTGTCATCGCTTAACCAAACCTCATTATCCCGCGATCGCCCGATCGAGACCACCCCGGATAGAATATATTCTTTTGGGTCAGCTTTGTCGGAGACAAGCCTAATCTTATAACCGGGCAAAGCCTGGATATCGCTTTGCGCTTTTTCTCTAGCTATTACTACAAAGACCCAGATGGCAAAAGTGTATAAGAGGCCCAAGAAGCCAAACTTAGCTATGAGCAGCCAGAGATTTATCAATCTTCAACCTGATACTCAAGGCTGACATCACCAAAAACTATCTCATCGCCGCCGAACAAATTTATTTGGCCGATCTCCTTGCCGTTTACGAGGGTTCCATTAGTGCTATCCAAATCATGCAATCGATAAGTCCCTTCACAGCGTTCTAGTCTAGCGTGATATCGCGAGACGCCGGGCTTATTCAAGACAATATCGTTATCAGACCGTCTGCCTATTGTTATGACCTTCTCTCTGAGTTGAACACTAAGATCCAAGCTAGAGCTATAAAGCCGAGCCTTAAGCGAAGTTTCCATTAAAGACTGAACTTCTTCTAAAGAAATTGCCTGGGTGTTGTTTGCGGCAAAGCTGGCAATGTCTTCCTCAAGACGGCCGACGACCTGACACTCGCCACTCCGAAGCTCCGGTTCAGAAGTTAAAAGTATTTTAATTTCCCCGGTGAGCGAATAGTTCTTTTCTTTGACATGGGCTGCCAAGTAATCCTTCAGCTCATTTAGAAGAGCTGCTTTAAAACCTTCGACTTGGGCGAAATCGGTGGCCGCCAAGGTGACGGAGAAAATGTTGGGCGCATAGACATGAGCCACGCTTACTTGTCTCTTTCTATCCATTTCGGCCGTCAATTTGTGAGCTAGTTCAACAGGCTCCAGAGCTGAGCTGAATTTTTTATTGAAAAACCCCTCAAAGAGATTTTCTAATCTTGTCTCGATATCCTTAAAAATCGCCATAGTTTAAGCTCGCGGACGCTTAGCAAAGTGGAAAAAGAATATTGTGATGACCAAAAGAACTATAAGTGAAAAAGTCAGTGGTTGCAGAAATACGTGTTCAAAATCATATTCGATATTAAGGTATTCCGGCACCAAGCGATATCCCAAAACCAAAGAAGCGAAACCAATTATCAAAGCGAACCAATGACTCATTGCGGAACTTAAGCCTCGAATGAATGCGGTGATCCAACCTGCTATCGCCCATATAGCTACCTGCGCCAAAATAAAGGGATGAGATGTGAAGAATGTGGTTAAACTCGATAGATCCGCTACCTGACCCTTAAACTTGACGACTGCCGGCACTATTTCCGGAGTCGAATTGATAGACCATACATAGCTTGTTTGACCTAGTATTTCCGCTAATGCCAGCACTAGGGCTCCAGCCGCGGCAAGGAAAGCAGCCAAAACCGGTCCAAACACCAGACCAGCGATCAGGGGGAAAACAAAGGGTATCCCAAGCCAGGCGAGCGCCGGAACAAGAAATGGAACTATGGCGATATGAGGGAACGACCGCCCGAGAGTCAAGAATAAGAGAATAAAAATCACAGCGCTCACGGCGCCCAGAAAAGGTGAGATTTGCCAAACGCCAGCGGAAATCAGAGCAAAAAGCGCTGCCAGACCAGCCGGTGGCAGAAAAAGAGCTAGAAAGAAAATCGCAACTGGTAAAAAGGCCTGTAACGGTATCAAGGGAGACGTCATATAGACATTCGCCCATGATGCCACTAGGCTTGAGCCGACAGCAAAAGTGGTCGCAATCGCCGTATCTTGATGTTTTCGAACCCAAGAATTTGAAGTTCTTCTGAGACTAAAAAGCAAACCATCGTCTGAAGTCTCGATCGGTTCTTCAAGGTGCTCGACCAGGTCTGCTACTATATCGGGCATGTGTCCGTCGGTTTGCAGGAGCCCCTCCAGCCTCGTTTTCATCTCACTCGTATTCTGAAAACGGTCCTGCGGATCTTTCGATATCGCTTGGTTAATTACCTGGCCTAAAGCAGAGGGTACGCTTCTTTCTAACTCTTCAGCAGGTACGGGTGCGTCATTGAGAATTTTGTAAATTGTCCCGGCAGGCGTGTCGGCAAAAAACGGTAGTCTGCCTGTGACCATCTCATAGAGGAGAATGCCAAGAGAGAAAATATCTGAGCGCTCATCAACCATTTCTCCGCTGGCCTGTTCGGGTGACATATAAGCAAAAGTCCCAACTACTTCCCCCTCCGCCGTTAACCCGCTGGTTTTAGCGGCACTGCGCAGCCTGGCAATGCCAAAATCCATGACCTTAATTCGACCATCATCCAAAACACGTAAGTTTGCCGGTTTAATGTCACGGTGAATGACATCGTTTTTATGAGCAAAAGAAAGTGCCTCGCAAATCTGAATCGTAGCAGCTAGTGCCAGGTCGTTAGGAAGTTTTTGATATCTATCCAATAGTGCGGCTAAATTCTGTCCTTCTATAAACTCCATAATCAAATAGTAGGAGTCATCTTTTTGCTCAAATTCAAAGAGGGTTACTATATTCGGATGATTAAGAAGAGCGACTGTCTTCGCTTCGCGCAGCGCGCGAACGGCTCGTTGACGCCCGGCAGGGATGGTCTTTATAGCGACTACGCGCTCCATCTTAGTATCAAAAGCTTTTACTACTTTGGAGAAACCGCCTTCGCCCAAAGACTCAATAATTTTATATCGTTCCAGTAGAAGAGTCGCTGTCTCCATTTTATGAACCTCGAGTACTCGCCTACCAAAGATTAGCTCATTTTAGGAGAAAAGGAAAAGTTTAGTATCCTTAAGCAGTTTTTCGTCCGTGGTCGAAGATCTCAATGTAGTCTTCGGCGACTCTGTCCCAGCTAAACAAGTCAGTCGCCATTTGATGCGCTGCCGCTCGAAACTTCGTCCCTTTGATGTCCACATTTGCCAGAGTGTCGAAGATACTTTGCGCAAGGGAAACAACGAATCTGTCATTGAGACCTAGGTTGGGCTGGTTGATAAAGTAACCACTCATCTTTTTCCTGATCTCTTGATCGATCTCGGCCATTCCAAAAGCATTCGTAACAATCGGATAGATCCCGGAGGCGAGGGCCTCAACGGCCACCATGCCAAAAGCCTCAGGAAAGATAGATGGAGCCACAAAAAGACTGGATGCCGCCAATATTTTTGCTAACTCAAAGTGATCTAGCGGGCCTGTAAAAATAAATCTTTCTTCAAGGTTTTGAGCGGCTGCGCCCTCAAGATAGTTTGCAAAATTACCTTCTTTTATCAGGTTGGCGATGAAGGATCGCCCGACCTGGGGTGAGATGCTTTTTTCCAGGCGTTCCACAAGATCAACGACTATATCCCCTTGGTTAGTCGCGAGCGCTGCCAATAGAGCCTCAAATACTTCTCTTTGATCACTGAAACCTAAGGCCAGGAAACGAGCATTTGGTGCTTCTTTCAATATTATCGGGGCCGCCAATATTAAGGCGTGAAGTCCTTTTCCCGCCAAATATTTTCCGACAAACGCCACTATTTGATCATTCCGCCAATCTATCTTAGTCAAAACGTCTATCAAGTCGCCATCAGGCGCTCGACGTTCATAAACGGCAAGTGAACTCAGCTCTTCATCAAGGAGCTTGCGATTGCCAGTGGAAACGACAGCATTTAACGCTTCTTTTAACCCCGCGCTTTTACCAAATACCTTGCGCTCTTTTAGATCGTCCCGCAAATGGTTGATGTTATTGTTTTCAGGGCGAAAAATTGATAACTCAACGCCGGGATAGACAACGTTTACGTCTACTTTTTCATGGCCAGCCTCCACTAAGTAATCGTTTAGCTGATTACCGAGAAAATGGCTAGAAGCCGAGACTGAAACAGCGCGATCAAGACCATAAATGGAGAGGTCCTTGAGTTTCTGCGATCGTCTGACGCTGTAGTTTAGAGCACTTCCATGAATAGTGACATGATACGCCACCCCGACCTCCTCCGAAACATTCCTCGCCACCGCCGGCGAGGCAATTAGGTGGTGCGCTTGGACGAGATCGAAAAGAAAAGACCGATAGACCGCCAAAACCGCGGCGGAGGTTCGATCAACATAGTTGGCCAGCTCTGTTTCGTCTAGCTGATGAAACTCCCGGGTCGTGAAGCCAACATAGTCATCTAGAACGTAGACCGGCAACAATTCGCCTATGCGCGGTCGAAAAAGATGTACTCTCCCGGTTCCACATTGATCACAATTAAAGACCCTGAAGAAATGAGCGTTGTCGGCGTCAAAATCATAGCAATCATTTATGAAATCAAAATTTTGCGGTTCAGGTTCCTGGCAGAACAAAAATACTTCGTGCCCGCGCTCAGCCAGACTAGATGCCAGGTTGGCCACATAAATATTGCTACCAGTGCCAGAGAGCAAGTAACCATGAATAATCGCTATCCTCATAACGGATAGATACCCGATTTGAACTTAATTCATATCAGTTATTTGACATGAATCGCTAGCAGAGCGATATCATCAGCCAAAGTGTAGTCAGAAAAATCCTCTACTTTCGTCAAGATAAAATCGACCAGCGCCTGAGGATCGCTGCCGCGAAAATCACGTGCTACTTCGAGCAATCTTTGGAGTCCGAAAAATTGGTCGCCGAATCTCGCCTCGATCAAACCGTCTGTGTATAAGAGAAGAAAACTGTTTTTTGGCAAGACGGCCGTCTGCTGCCGGTAAGCTGTAGATTCCTCCATTCCAAGTGGAACTTGGGGTATGACATCTAGGAATCGTGTTTTTTGGTGAATCAAAAGAGGTGGCGGATGACCGGTGCTCACGTATTTGTAAATACGTTTACTCAGATCCAAGACCCCGTAGTTTAGCGTGATGAATTGGTGGTCCAGTATCTGCTTGGTAACTACTTTGTTTGTTTTTTTCACGATAGAAACGGGAGTACTTTTATGTTCAAAAGCAAAAGCCCTAAGTGTGCTCTTCACCATCGCCGCAATTGAAGTTGCCTCTATCCCATGGCCGCAGACATCACCCATATAGACCCCAAGCTGATCGTCAATTTCGAGAAAGTCATAAAAATCACCACCGACAAACGCGTATTCTGAGGCAGCGCGATAGTCAAATCCAAATTCCAGACCAGGTATTTCAGGAGGGTGGGTTGGGATAAAACTTTGCTGAAGCGTCTCGGCAATGCGTCTCTGTTCGGAAAACGACCGGGCATTGATTACGCCAATAGCGGCATGGTACGCGATCGCCTCGGCCAAACTCATCTCCTCCGGAGTAAACTCGTGTCGGCGATTAACATCGTATAAAATTAGTGCCCCAACAACTTCAGCGCCGTAATGCATAGGAGTGAGCAGAACCTGCTCAACGTTATCTCGCAACATTGATACGCGAAGCGGTTCGGGAAATGTGGAGAGGTCTCCTGTTGCGACTGTTTTTCCCTGATGAAAAACCATACCGAAAAGATCGTCTCCAATTTTGCAGATTGTGTCTTTGGGAATCTGGCGATCCGGCGGAACGGCAATCTGTATTTCATCAGTTGTGTGCTCATATAATAAGATCGTTGATCCGGTCGTCCCAATCAGCTTTGGCGCCAATCCCGCCAGCTGGTTGAGTAACAGGTCCGGATCTGAAATAGTCGCGATCATTTGAGCTGCTTGAAGCAGTCCCTCAGCATTTGCCAAGGCTCTCTGATTTGACTCAAGGCTTCTGGTGTTTTGAATCGCGCCCGCCGCATGCCTGGCAATACCTTCAGCCAACTCAATTTCAAACGCCGTGAATACATGGTTTGTGTTTGGCTCATCGAGGTAGAGCACTCCAAGCGTCTGACCGGCAAACCTGAGCGGCACAATCAAAATTGACTTAACGCTTTCTTTATCCATCGGCATTGGATCGTCATCCGAAAGATCTGATAGATCATAGACAGCGACAGTTTGTCCGATCTCAAGTATCTTTTGCAGGAACGGACCAGCAGGCGATCGTCTGTTCTCAAAATCAACCAGTGGCGTCGGAGTTACGGCAAGCTCGATATCCTTTGTCTTTTGATCATAAAGGGCGATAGCGGTCCTGGAAACCCGGGTTAACTCTGAAGCCAACTTCGCTAAATATTCGAGTATCGTGCGAAACTCGAGAGTAGCGGTTGTGGTCTCGGTTGCCCTGAGCAGTTTCTTTGTATTTTCCAGGGCAAACCGCAAATCCCTATAGGTCGAAGCATTAGTTATCGCGATCGCCAATTGTTTGCTTATGATCTCAACGAGCTCTGATTCCTGAGAGGTAATACGCCTTGAAGCAGGCCCGAAAAGCTCGAGAACCCCTAAGACTTTGTTCTCACTTAAGATTGGAATAGCCGCTAAGCAACTTTGACCCATGAAATCTTTTTCTGCTTTGCAAATAAAACGAGTTTCGGTCTTTGTGGGCGCAAAAACTTCTTTGGTCACTAACGCCGTGCCCGCACAGCCCTCACCAAATTTCAAAGTTTTTCGCTCTTCCAGAAAAGCGCTGTCGACACCTATCTGAGCTTTGAGTTTTAATTCTCTAGCTGACTCATCGAAGATATACAAGCATCCCGCGTCAAGGCCAAAAGCTGAGCAAAGCTCCCTAAGGGCTGTCTCAAAAACACTGTCGAGCTCAATATGCTGCCCGACTTTTGCCATTATTCGGCTCAATGTGTTCATTTCAACATCACGGGTGAGAGGTTGCGGGCTTGATTTCGGGTTTGGTCCGGATTTGGCCATATTCCTCCAATTTAAATGATCGAAACTTCTGATCAGACTAAGGAGGTTGTACCCTATTCCGAAGAACTAAAGATTTTTATCCATTTCCCACACACCACAAGGGCAAGTACCGGCGCAGAAACCACAGCCAATACACTTTTCTTCATCGACAACATAGGACCAATTGTTGCCTGGCCCGTCGACCCGCGATATCGCTCCCCAATAGCAGACATAGACGCACATTCCGCAATCGCGGCAAGAGCCGCATGATAAGCAGCGATTGGCTTCGGACGTAGAATCAAACTCCTCAACGGCCTCGGCCTCATAGTAGGCTGTCTTAATTCGATCATAAGGAATAACCGCCTTGGCTTCCGGCACATAATCATAATCCATCATTTGAGCGTGAATGACCTCTGCCGCCCGACGACCGGCGCCAATTGCGTGAGTTACTAGACCAGGACCGGTAGCGTCGCCAACAGCGAAAACCTTCACATCGCTCGTTTGTTGTATCATGCTAACCTTAATCAAGCCTCGCGAGGTATCCACTTCAGGCGGTAGAAAATCTAACTCCGGCGACTCGCCTATAGAAATAAACACCTTGTCAGCGGGAAGAGATGTCCCGTCTTCAAAGTTGACCTCTCTATTTTTCAAATTAAAACTCTTGGTGATTTTGGGCCACAGGATTTGCGTCCCCAGTGCTTCAGCGGCTTCGCGTTCGACTCCAAAACTCGCGGGAGGTTGAACGTCAACTGCTGTTACCGACTTGGCTCCGCAAACAAAGGCTTGTGCTGATATATCCATCCCCACGTTCCCCGCGCCAATCACCACGATGTCTTGACCAGCCAAGTCCGGTGGATGCCCTCGATTTATATCCTTTAAAAAATCGACCCCTCCGACAGTATCTTCGGAGCCGGAAAACGGCAGTTTTCTCGGCGTATGAGCGCCGACCGCGATTAAAACAATGTCGTGATCGTCATATAGTTTTTTGAAGAGATTCTTGTCAACCTGTGTATTTAAATGAACACCGACCCCGAGTTCCTCAAAACGAGAGATCTCTTTGTGTAAAACCTCTTGCGGGAGACGATCTCTTGGAATACAAAGCTCCAGCTTTCCACCAAGGACCCCGTCCGCTTCATACACATCAACCTCATGCCCCTTTAGTGACAGCTGCCAGGCGGCCGAAAGACCACCAGGCCCGCCTCCAACTATCGCCACTTTTCTCCCCGTCGGCTTGGCCTTCTTTGGCGCCGGCGTTTCCAGGCTCAAGCGGCCCAATGATTTGATATCCAGGGGTTTATCTAGTTGCCCCCGAGTACAGGCGTCCATGCAAAGATTGGGGCAGACCGTGCCACAAACAGTACCAGGAAAAGGGCTATATTTTAAGACAAGGGCCAGGGCCTCTTCATATCGATCCTGCCTGATCAAGCTCGCTCTTTCCTGAGATGGGATATCAGAAGGACAAGCCCAAGCACATGGAGGCAAATATTGGTTATTGTTCCAAACCGGTTTAAAACGCCGGTTTTCACCGGCAGGAACAAACTCTACAATCGATCTGTCGTGGTCTAGATACTCCCCAAAAATCCCGGCCGGCCCGACTTCTTTCTCCCAAACCCCTTCGCGCCAAGAACTGAACTCCCTATCTACTGTTTCATTTCTCTCAGCTTTTTCCTCAGGTGTAAAGGGTATCAGTTTGCGCCAATCACCAATGGTTTTTGTCAGCTCTTCGTAAAATGACTCTCTATCGATAGCTCGAAGGTAGGGCTTCATATTCTCGGTTAGCCATTCCCAGTCTTGCGAAGTTAATTCTTCCAAGTTGACGTCCGCTTCACTATATCCTTGTATTGGACCGCGAAAATAAATCGTCCCGCCGACCATGCCGACGCAAGGACGGTAGCCCAAAATATTTTCTGGATTTCGCGAATCGACTCCGCAGACAATCGCTATCCCGCCAGCTTTAAACTCGGCGAAAGAATCACCAACATTTCGAAAATACCAGGACTGCAGTGGCGCAAAGCGTGGGTTTCTTTTGGTCATTGTGTCGCAACGCGCGCCACCTGATCCTTGAACATACAAAAGACCTTGGGCTCCAGCATTGTGTGCGCCGTTCGTAACGTCGCCAAGCACTGTGATTTTGGCCCCGCAATTTATCCAACCGACATCGTCGGAAGCGCTGCCGTTGACTAAAATTGAAGTGCCGGCCATACCCATACATCCGACTCGTTGGCCAATGGGCCCATCAATCTCAATATCTACCGGTCCCAGGTCTGGCCATATGCGGCCGCCAACGCCTTGTTGACCGTCGGCTATGATCTTCAAATTGCCGGCATTATTCTTTACGGCAGCCTGAACGAGCGCTTCAAGAGCTTGCGAAGAGACTCTTTTTCCGTCCTTTTTTCCCTGTATAATCAATTGTTTTTTATTAGACATAACTCACAATTCCAACTAGACGGCGTAAGTAATTTTGAGCCGCTCAGCAGTTTCCTTATTGCTGACACTTAGACCATCAGACATACCAATCGGTAATTGGGTGCTTCGGCCCATCGGAGCAAAAATCTTCTTTAACTCTACATTCGCTGAAACAAATATATCCACGATGCGCTCGGCAACCTTGTCAGGGTCTAATCGTCGATAGAGCTTAGGATCTTGCGTTGTGATCCCTCGAGGGCACCGCCCCGTATTACAAATATTGCACCGATTATACTCGTCACCCAAGCATCCAGCCGCCGCCTGCATAATATATTTGCCGGTATCAACCGCCGAGGCTCCAAGCATGATCATAGCGGCTGCGTTAGCCGCCAAGTTTCCTGTTTTTCCCATGCCTCCGGCCGCAATCAAGGGCAACTCGTTTTGTTTTCCCTGAGCGACTAAATCCAAGTAACAATCACGAATATTTGAAACGATGGGGTGACCCATCTTATCAAGCGACACATTGTAAGCGGCCCCAGTGCCGCCGTCTTCCCCGTCTATACAAAGAGCAGCCGCATATGGGTTTCTAACCAAGTTATTTAAAACAGCAGTAGCGGTTTTAGTGCCGGAAATTTTCGGATAGACAGGTACGCGAAAACCCCAAGCCATGGACATAGATTGAATCATCTTAGCCACCGCTTCTTCGATTGAGTATTTTGTTTGATGCGTAGGCGGTGACGCGAGATCAACATACTTGGGCACACCGCGAATTTCAGCAATCAGATTTAGAACCTTGTAGGCCATCAGGAGGCCCCCGTCACCAGGCTTTGCTCCCTGGCCATATTTTATTTCAATCGCCAATGGGTCTTCCTGCATGTGCGGCAAGGCATGAATGATCTCGTCCCAACCGAAATATCCGGAAGCTATTTGAAGTATGAAATATTTCAAAAATCGAGATTTCAGTAATCTCGGCGGCATACCGCCTTCGCCAGTCGCCATAGCGACGGGAATACCTTCGACCTCGTTTAGATAAGTGATGCCCATGGCCAGGCCTTCCCACATATTGGGAGAGAGAGCGCCAATCGACATGCTGCCGATACGGATCGGAAATATTTCCCGGACGGGCGGTATAAAAGTGCTTGGCCCGGACAACATGAGCTTGTCGTCAACGGTTTTTAACGGCAAATCTTCCGCCGGCATGACCCGGCCCAAAAGCGTGCGCACATAAAACTCATGACGAGCAGCGTCCAGCGCAGGGTCGGTCAGCATTGAGATTCTAGAAAACTTTAGCTGATCAACCGTTGAGACGCCGGGATCGTTCCGACGGCCTCCCCGCTTGTAGGGAACACCGCCCTTGTTTTTAAAGAAAAGAAACTTATGGTGTGGGTTATATTCAGGCTCTATGGCCACGTTTGGGCAAACAAAGGAACACGTGGCACAGCCCGTGCAATACCTCTCAAGATCATTTATTTGCTGCACGCCCTGCATGACTTCTCTGGTCACTTCCGGATTTGGACCTTCTCCCTTGGAAAAAGCTCGTCTTTGGAGAAAAACAGTAGGCTCAATCGCCCTTGTTGGACATACCGCGGTACACTTTCCACAGCGAGTACAGCGATCTTCGCGCCAACGAATAATATAGGGGAATTCCGCCAGGGAAAGCTCGTTGCTTTCGTTTATCCCTGAAGTTGATTCCATACGATCACCTCCGACGCGCCCGGGGGAACTATCACCATGTCGTACTTCATGGGAAAGATATCCTTGTCGCGGTCGCGTTCGGGCAAAACACTATCTAGCCCGCATTCTTCTGACATGAGGCCGTACTTTCCAGAACGTCCCCCAACAACACCCGGGCGCAATTTCTTTGCATCCTGAACCATAAAAACAGTCCCGTCAGGCGTGAAGCCGACAACAGCGTTTGGTCCATCAATACATAACGGCCGAAGTGAGCGCTTGATGAGAGCTAGCGCCTTGGCGTCAGCACGCCCGTCTATTTCGACATTGCTTAGCGGAGTAATCACGTCTTTATAGTATGTGAGTGGATACCCTAGGGTCCTGTCAACATAGTGCAAAATATGCGCAAAGACCTCACTGTCACTGTTATAACCCCGATAGGCCGGGTTTTTTAGTCCAGTTAAGAACTCTTTTATCGGCACAAACGCCGTGTTTTCACCGTTTGTCATCGTCGCGTAGCCTTGAATAAAAAACGGGTGGCAAGCATAGAGATAAATATCATAGTTGGTATTTTGCCTGCCTTGCGCGATTATCTGACGAGCTTCAAGTTGGCCATTACCTAAGCTGAAAAATTCTCCGAGCTGAAGAGGGTCTCCGACTTCCTTTAATGCCAGTACATCGGGGTAGAAAGAAAAAGCAAAAATAGACTCATCTTCCTCACCCAAACGACGCAAATCCAATCGCGTTTGGGTTAGCACCTCTTCCTTGGCGCGCCAGTCCAGCCCCTTCACCGCGCTCGGGTAATCATATGCTCTAGCAATATAGTGATCGCGCGGCTTTATACCGATTCCTGTCTTTATCGAGGGCGACCAGCTAAATTTTGTCTCAAATCCGAGCTGAGTCATATACTCATCAAGCATATCCAGGCCTTTGTCGGAACAGATGCAAGACAAAATCGGGTAATCTTTAAAATCGGCAAAGACTCCCCCTAAATCTTTTAGCATAAGCCCGAGACCCGACCCATCGTGGCCTTCTTTCATCGTCTCGAGTGCCAAAATATTCTCCATCGGGGAGAAGTAACTATCTGATGTTATCGCGCTTAAGCGGCACAAACTTGTCTTCACCTCAACAAATACGACTATTTTTGTAAAATGTGACATTAAATGGTATATACGAACAGGTACCTTTGTCAAAGGTTTTATGGCTAATTCCGTTATTTCTTTGAAACACAAAAAATAGGATGCGCCGTTCACCTGTCCAATGGAACCCAAAACGCCTGTTATTGACCATTGTCGGTCGAAACCATTGTCAAATTGGCTCTCGCCTATTATTATTAATGACGTTAATCGTTCCTTCTTAAAGGTATTTATGTTTGGTTTGCTCGAAAACTTTGATGCTATAGGCCGAAATCTTCTCAGCAATGAATTCTTTGTTCACGAGAGCTTAGTTCATAGCTTTATTCATGTCGCAGCCGGTCTTTTTCTCTTTTCGGCCAGCCTGGCGGCAATCGTCGCCTTGCGTGTGAAATTTGGCCGGCGTGATCAAGGTTGGCTTGCTCTGCAGATGGCAATATTGCTTGTCGGTTTTATTGGTCTTGGTGAAGCAGCGGAATATTTTATGTCTGCTCAGATCCATGATTTCTTCCGCTACCTCCAAATGATCGCTATATCCACAAGCTTGTTCCTTCTATGGGTCGCCATCAACGAACTCCATGCTTTCTATTTTGATCACACCAGAAAACGAGTGATCGACAACAAGACAGTTGTCCTCGTAGTGTTGTCAACAATCACCTTGCCGATCGCACTTGGTTATCAGACAACCCAGAGTGGCGACAAAGCCTTGGAATTACCATTTCTAACAATGACCGCGATCCCGACAGTGGTCATGGCGTATTTGCTTTTCAGAAGATCGATGATGATGTTTTTGGAGCAGAAAAAAGTCCCGCTGATGAACTTATCGATCTTCTCAACCACGGTATCAATCGTACCGCTTCTAACTTTTGGGACAGTCTTGCTAGCGCTTGTTGTTTGGCTGGGAAGAATAGCGGATTATTTTGAGTTGACAACAGTTTTTGCTCTTTTTCATTCCTTGCAAAGCATTTTTCATAGTGGCCTTAGTTTCGCCCTCATTGGCAGTACGCTAATGTTGGTTTTGTCAAAAGATATGCGTTGGATCGAAGATCGCGTTTTGCGAGCCGGCCAACTGATGTCATTAGGCGAAATGGCAAGCAGCCTAGCGGAAGAACTTACCAATCCCTTAATGGCTATCATCGGATATTCAACAATTATGTTAGAAGATAAAAAAATCCCGGCCGCCAGACGCAAAGACTTGTTAATGATTCAACAAGAAGCATCTCGGGCGGCCCAGACCACGAAAGAGACACTCGACTTTGCCGGACATAGCCAGTTGAAATTCCAAGTGGTGGACGCTGAGGGTCTCATAGACCAAATACTCAACTTGCTTGAGCCCCGCATTAAGCAGGTCGGAATCGAAGTTAAAAAGAGTGTATCAAGACCGCTCCCGCTTATTTCCGTGGATTCTAATCAAATCAAACAGGTCTTCGTCAATATAATCAATAACGCTCTCGACACAATGCCTCACGGAGGAAGTCTTGATATCTACATTAATCGAGGCGAAGATGGCATTGAATTAACTTTTGCAGACAATGGCGACGGAATCCCTGATGAGAATCTAAGTCGAATCTTTGAACCATTCTTTTCCTCCCGACCCCAGAACGGGACAGGTCTCGGCCTGTCTCTGGCAAAGAGCATTATCCAGAAACATAACGGCTCAATTAATGTGACAAGCCAAGTCGGTTATGGCAGTAGCTTCATTGTCACTTTGCCGGCTGTTGCGGAAGAGGATACTTTTTGGCGGCTGGAGTCGTCCAAATCAAAGGCTGATCCCTCCTAGAAGCACGAACTAAGCCCCCTGATCTAAAAAATGTTGACTTAAGCCTCGCATCAAGGCAATTTGCTAAGGGTAATACCCAGCCTATATAATCAGACCCGACTATGGGTGAAGAAAAAGAAATATCAGTAAAATTACCTGACGGCACCGGGTTAACCGCGCCCGCAAAAAGCACGGTCGCCGATGTGGCGCAGATAATCGGGCCTGGCTTGGCAAAAGCGGCCATAGCCGGCAGATTAAACGGTATCCCGGTAGATTTGTCAGCCGCTGTTGGCGACGGCGATAAGATCGAAATAATTACCGAGAACAGTAGCGAGGGCTTGGATATTATTCGCCATAGCGCAGCCCATCTAATGGCTCGAGCTGTTAACGAACTCTTTCCCGATGCGAAGTTTGGCATTGGCCCATCCATAGAAGAGGGTTTTTACTATGATTTTGATTTACCACTCAGCTTAAGCGCCGATGACTTACCGAAAATTGAGGCCAAGATGTCTGAGATCGCCTCCCGCGGGCCGAAGCTCTCGCGGGCCGAATTATCTCGCTCTGACGCGCTCAAACTTTTTAAAGATGCTGATCAACCATACAAAGCAGAACTGATCGAGGACGTTGAAACCGACTCTATCAGCACATATGATTTAGACGGCTTTCGTGACCTCTGCCGGGGACCACATGTGCCTTCTGTAAATCGAATAAAAAACTTTAAGCTACTAAAAGTGGCCGGCGCTTACTGGAGGGGTGATGAAAATCGGCCAATGCTTCAGCGAATTTACGGCACGGCCTTCGCGAAAAAAGCCGATCTGAAGGACTATCTTCACCGACTTGAAGAAGCCTCCCGCCGTGATCACCGAGTCTTGGGACAGCAATTAGATCTCTTTCACATTGACGATGCTCTAGGCGCGGGCCTGCCGCTTTGGCATCCTAAAGGAGCGCGCTTGCGACAAACCATCGAAGATTATTGGCGCTCAGAGCACCTCGCCAACGGTTATGATCTAGTACTGACACCTCATATTGCTAAAACGGATCTTTGGAAGACTAGCGGTCATTGGGATTTTTACCGGGAAAACATGTATTCCCCGATGGAAGTAGACACCCAACAATATATCGTCAAGCCGATGAACTGTCCCATGCACATGCAAATATATAGATCCCGCCCACGCAGCTATCGAGATTTGCCAATACGCTGGGCCGAGCTGGGTACCGTCTACCGATACGAGCGCTCCGGCGTTCTGCATGGTTTGCTCAGAGTAAGAGGATTCACACAAGATGACGCTCATATCTTCTGCCGACCCGAGCAACTTCTTGATGAAATCAAAGACGTTATCAAAATGGTCCAAAAAATGCTGCCGGCATTCGGGTTCTCGGAATTCGATATCTACGTATCGACGCAACCAAAAAAATTCGTCGGTACTCCCGAACATTGGAGCTTGGCGACCGAAGCTTTGGAAAAAGCTCTAACAGAATGTGCGCTTGACTATCAAATTGACCCCGGTGAAGGTGTCTTTTACGGGCCAAAAATTGATATAAAAATAAAAGACGCTCTTGGGCGCTCGTGGCAATGCACCACTATTCAAGTTGATTTTAATCTGCCCGAGAGATTCGAAATTACATACAAGGGCGAAGACAACAAAGACCATCAACCGATTATGATCCACCGGGCCCTTCTGGGATCGTTAGAAAGATTTGTGGGCTGCTTAATTGAGCACTACGCTGGGGCTTTTCCATTATGGCTGGCACCGTCACAAATAGCGATAATCCCGATTGCCGACAGGCATTTTGATTATGCCAAACAAGTTAAAACTCGTTTGACCAAGGCTGGACTAAAGGTTTTTATCGACAGCCGTTCTGAGTCTATGAATCGCAAAATTAGAGATAATCAAGTCCAAAAAATTCCCTACATGCTGGTTGTTGGTGACAGAGAAGCCGAGACCGGCACGGCGGCGGTTAGATTAAGAGATGGAACCGACCTCGGAGACAAAGAGTTAGATGTTATTGTTGAGCACCTTAAAGAAGAGCTGGAATCAAAAAAACTTCAGAGTGATTGGAAATAACAGCCCGGCTCTTGAGATACTTTTTAGAAATAGTGGAATCGCTTTCTTGATTTTGATATACTCATAGCAGGTTAAAGTAGGGGACGTCAAACTTCTCACCTTTGGGCGCAGTAAAGAGCAGCTGAAAGGTTTAGTAGGCGGCTATTTTGCCGCCCTTTTTTATTGGGAAAGAACACAAAGACAGTTCATAAGATAGTTCTACTTGGAGGTGGTTTTGGTACAAAATTTGCGTGTTCGTGTGAATAAAAACATCCGAACGCCAAAGGTACGGCTCATATCAGCAACCGGCGAACAATTGGGGATAAAAACGCTTTCCGAAGCGCAAACCATTGCCGATGACCTAGTCTTAGACCTGGTCGAGGTTGCGCCGCAGGCTGAACCGCCTGTCTGTCGAATTATGGACTACGGCAAATATAAATATGAGCAAACGCAGAAAAATAAAAGAGCCAAAAAGCACCAATCACAAGTAACTATTAAAGAAATGAAGTTTCGACCAAAGATCGAGGGACATGATTTTGAAACTAAAAAGAAACATGTCAGACGGTTCTTAGGGGCCGGGTCGAAGGTAAAAATTACGATCATGTTTCGAGGACGGGAGACAACGCACGCTGAAATTGGTCGGGGAATATTGGAAAGACTGGCTAATGATTGTGAAGACCTGGCGACGGTTGAATCCAAACCAAAGATTGACGGTAGAAATATGATTATGGTGCTCGGGCCGCTTCCGTCAGTTCTCGCGGCCATAAAGAAGGAGTAATAATGCCGAAAATGAAAACGCACCGGGGAGCCGCGAAAAGATTTAGACGAACCGGTACCGGTAAAATTGTCAGAGGAAAAGCTTTTCATAGCCATATCCTGGAGAAAAAATCAGCGAAGAGAAAAAGAAAGCTCGGCAAATCAACACTTGTAAGTGAAGCAAATAAAAAAGTCGTCAACCGTCTACTCGGCGGTAGTTAAGTCGGGAGTAAAAAATGCCTAGGATCAAACGCGGCACTATAAATAAGAAAAAACATAAGAAAATTTTAGAGCTTGCTAAAGGCTACCGCGGTGCCAAGAGCCGAGTTTTCAAGCGGGCTAATGAACAAGTTTTAACGTCACTTTCATATGCCTATCGAGATCGCCGTCAGCGGAGGCGGGATTTTAGAAAATTATGGATTATCCGTATTAACGCCGCCGCCAGAAAAAATGGCCTCTCCTACAGCCGGTTTATGAACGGCCTCAAGGGCGCCGATATTGAGATTGATCGCAAAGTGCTGGCAGATATGGCCGTCCACGACGAGCAGGGTTTTGGTAATTTAGTAGAGTTGGTAAAAACGAAGGCAACGCCGGTCGAGTCGAAATAACTAAATATTTTACTTGGCTTCGTCCCAGTTTCTTCCAAAACACACTTTAACTTCGAGCGGAACACTTAGCTTATAAGCATCTTCCATAAACTCGACAATTCTTGGCGTAACGATGCTTTCCTCCATTGGGGGAACCTCAAAAACAAGCTCATCATGGACTTGCAAAATCATTCGGGTCTGCAATCCGGATTCAGCTAGAAATGCGTCTATATTTATCATGGCCAACTTAATTATGTCAGCGGCGCTACCTTGAAGGGGTGCGTTTGTCGCCACTCGTTCTCCAAATGAACGCTGGTTAAAATTGGCGCTTTTGAGCTCTCTAATATATCGTTTTCGCCCGGAGATGGTCGTCACATATCCCCGCTGGTAGGCCTCCTTGACCGTTTCTTCCAGGTACCGACGTACTCCTGGATAGCGGCCAAGATATTCTTCGATATATTTTTTTGCTTCCTCCGGCGAAATCCCTGTCTGCTCAGCGAGTCCAAACGCGCTGATACCATAGATAATGCCAAAATTAATTGCCTTGGCGTGGCGCCGCCGCTCCTGCGTCACATCTTCTAGTGAAAGACCAAAGACTTCGGCAGCTGTAGCCGTATGAATATCTTTATTCTCTTTAAAAGCTTGCTTCAGGGTTTTGTCATTGCTGAAGTGAGCGAGGAGCCTGAGCTCTATTTGCGAATAATCAATCGCCAGCAATTTTTCATCCTTATGCGTTGGAATAAACGCTTTCCTGATCTTTCGCCCTAGTTTGCTTCTGACCGGAATGTTTTGGAGATTGGGATTGCTGCTACTTAAACGCCCTGTCGCTGTTACGGTCTGATTAAAGGAAGTGTGTAAACGACCAGTCTTTTGATCTAATAGTTTAGGAAGAGCGTCAACATAGGTTGATTTTAGCTTTGCGTTTTCCCGGTATTCAGTTATCAACGGCACAATTGCGTGCTCGCTAGCCAGTTTAGCCAAAGTCGCCGCGTCTGTTGAGTATCCGGCTTTTGTTTTTGTCTTGCGACCCGGAGTCAAGCCAAGCTTTTCAAAGAGAACGTCCGAAACTTGGCGAGGGGACTTAATATTGAATTCAGCGCCCGCAAGTTCATATATTTGGGCCGCGGCTTTGTCGAGGTTCTGCTTCATCTCTTTTGAGAGCTGCGACAAAACTTGCCTGTCGAGACCGACACCGCAAGCTTCCATCCGCGCTAAAACTTTCGAGAGTGGCAGCTCGATCTTATTGAAAACATCGACAAGCTCACCTGCTTTTAAAGCCGCTTTAAGAGGCTTCATTATTAACAAACTAGCAGCCGCTTTGACCGCGGCCATCTGCGCCAGACTGCTATCTTCCGGTATTTGTTCTTCCAGATAGAGGGTGACTAGCTCTTCAAGTTCGTATCCCGCGCCTGTTGGCTCAACCAGATGCGCGGCTAAAAACGGATCAAATAAAGCTCCCTCAAACGGCAGTCCCAGGGTTAGTGCCGAGCTGAATTTACTCTTTAAATTGTGGACAGACTTAACTCTATCCTTCTCCCGAAGCCAAAGCCGTAACTCCGATCGTTGCGACTCACTCAACTCAGAGGTTTTAAGGGTGATTGCCTTTGGGCCATCTTTGCTAATAACCCCGATGGCTAAACCAACCGTTTGTCCAGCCGCGTCATCTACTGTCTCAACGCCGATTTCCTTCGTGCCGCTATGCTCTTTCAGCCAGCTCGCTAAACGATCAGCAGGCAAATCAATTATTTTTACTGTCAGCGGTTGGATATCTTTTGATCCGGAAGCCAAGTTAGTTTCGAAACGATCCAGAAGTGTGCGAAATTCCAACTTTAAAAAGACTTTCCGAACATTCGCAATATCCCACTCACCTACGCGCGCGTCTTTTAAATCACCGTCAAGCGGAACTTTGGTATCTAAGATCGCCAACTTCTTGCTTATCTCAGCGTCTTCTTTGTTGGCCACCAAAGATTCACGAAGCTTGTCTCGACTTATATCTTCAACCTGCTCGTAAATAGCCTCTATCGTCCCATATTCTTGAATCAGCTTGGCCGCTGTTTTATCTCCGATGCCGGGCACCCCGGGGATGTTATCGGAAGGATCACCCTTAAGGGCCAGGAAGTCGGGTATTTGCTCAGGGGTTACACCGTATCGCTCAATAACTTTTTCGCGATCGTAGATAACAATGTCGGTAATTCCTTTTCTGGTTGTCATGATGCGCACATTGTCGTCGGAAATCATTTGAAATGCGTCTCGATCACCAGTGACCACAATCACGTCATCTCCCGCGGCCACTCCCGACGCCGCCAAAGTTGCCAGTATATCGTCACCCTCATAGCCCTTGAGTTCAAAAATTGGAATCGCCAAGGCGCCTAGCACCTCTTTGACCAACGGAAACTGTGCGTGCAACTCATCAGGGGCCGGCTTCCTGTGTGCCTTATATTCTTTATATTGGAGATGTCTAAAAGTCGGCCCGCGACTATCGAAAGCTACGGAAACAACATCGGGTTCTTCGTCAATGAGTAGGCGAATCAACATAGCGGTGAAACCGTATACGGCGTTTGTCACCTCACCGCTTGATAAGGCCAGCGTTGTGGGCAAAGCGTAAAAAGCCCGATAAACCAGGCTATTGCCGTCAATTAAGATTAGTTTACGACTCAAGGATCTTCACCAAAATAATACTAGCACAAGAAACGCGACCTAAAAGTTCGTCTGCACGGCCTAAAACTACTTTATAGATTGTCCGTAGATTGAAACTCTAACGGTCTGTCCTGATGTATCAACCTGACCAAGGACGGTTCCCGGAAAATAGTACCCGAGGATCGTGGCGGCGGAATCGCCCCTTTCAGCCCGCTTTTTAGAACCATGCCCGCTCAAGCCAACCCCATGTCCTAATCGTTCCATCCCGGCGGTGTCGGGATCCGGAACAGATTTGACCCATGGCCATTCATAGCTCCAGCCGGCCTCAGCCGGGGTTCTAGTTTGGCCGCTGGCTCGAGTGCTATAAGGCGTGATTACTGGTTTGTCCTGGTATGTTACGACCGTGCCCTGAGTATCACCCGCCGCCTTAGCGATTCGCGGCAGCCGAGTTTCGGCCGTATACCCGCGGTAAACTTGGTCATCGCCGTTACCGTTCCGGCTATTCTTGAGATGAAACGGCTCACCAGCGTGCCTGCCGCCATTGGCCAGATGGTGTACGGCGTAGCTGCGGGAGACAATAGCCATAACTTTCAGGTGCTCTTCTGGTGAATCATGCGAGGCCTCGGCTATGCCGCGCTGGTAATCTTCTAGTCCAAGCTCATTTACCGCCCACAGGGTCTTTGATTTGTTTGAAAAAACTATTTCAATGTTGCCGCGAAACGCGTTTAGATTAGTTGTCTGGTTCCAATTCATGTCGGTGAAGTCCGGTAAATTTAGAATCGACCCGGCTCCAGGAGTGAACTTAATTGGCTCCTCCGAGGTAGCGGCGGCGTGATTATCCTGAACCAAGAAATAGGTTCCGTTTGAGTAGGCAACTTTCACGACCTCGCCCTTACTAAATGTCGCCGTACCAGCCCCGGGAATGTCAGCGCTGAAAGAGCCTGAGGCGGAGACAGACAAGCGCGTAGCCTCAGATGGTAGCGTGGCAGTCGGGTTTTTTGGCTGTGACTCCTGAGCAGTTTCAGTCATCTCTGATGTCGATTTGGATACCGCTATTACCGGTTTTTGTGCCGGCCGACGTTTCGGCTGACGACTAACAACGATTTCCTTAAAACGTTTCGTGGTCTTTTTTAATTTTGGGATGAGCCTGCCAAATGATGACTTTTGGGCACTTTTCTTTAAATTTGCGGCCAAAGTTGAATTCGTCGACAACACAACCAACGCCAGTAAGGCACTTATAAGAATAATATATTTACGAGGACCTATTTTTTTCCAAAACATCGGTCTTCCCCCTAAAAAACCCAACTTATGATAAAATTCGCTTTCCAAAAATCATCAGACTTTAGTTTGAAAATACTAAAATACAACAAAAAGCTGATATTTCAAACAATTCCAAACGCTTAAGTACGCGGCTTTAAAGACCGATAGAAAAACAAAGGACAGAGTAAAAGGGAGGCTTTTAAGATGATGGTCGTAACTCTTGAAATTGAGGAAATTAAAAAACTCATGCTGCGAGATATCAATAGTGACGAGGCATTTATCAAAATAAGCAGCGGCTTTCCTCGTCGCACCAATGAATATTCCGACGACTCGGGAGCACCCAGCTCAGTGTATTTAGGCCCCTTTCCTCTCTACGAATAGGGAAATCAACGAGCTTGTTCTTTCATAATCAGAAGCCAGCTTTTTGAGCTGTATGCTGTCTTCACCAAGGCAAAAAGACCCTTCAGTCGCTCGCCTTTCAATACAAAACTAAATTTACCTGACTCAAGTTGCGCTTCCGGATTATCTGGTCTAACTGCTTCATATGTCCCTTTATCCCAGATTTCAACGGTCCCGGCTCCATATTGACCAACGGGGATGACCCCCTCGAAGCTCGCATAGGCTAAAGGATGATCCTCAACAGCCAGCGCCAACCTTTTTTCCTTCGGTTGAGACGGAGGCCCCTTCGGCACAGCCCACGACTTTAAAGTCCCGCCCATTTCCAGGCGGAAATCAAAATGGAGATGAGAGGCCTGGTGGCGTTGGACAACAAAGGTATGGGCTTGCGGCCCGGACCCTTCTTCCGGCTCCGGAGTAGTAGCAAAATCGCGTTTATTTTTATATTTTGTAAGTTTTTCGTTTTCAATGGTGCTTATTAA
>JAUWRD010000066.1 GCA_030610765.1 Actinomycetes bacterium | reverse complement strand
TGACCGGCCAACCAAAACGGGCGCTTTAACCCCTTTATTTTTTCAAAATCCACCGTGTCTCTTGGCCCGTAGATGGGTTCACCGGTCTCATCTAGCTTCATGGGGCCCCGGGGTGGTGCGTTATGACCGCCGGCTGATGGTGCCTCAACGACAAAACCATCGACCTCACCCGTTGATTTTCTTGCCAATGAAATTGCCAGAACCGCGGAAGCTATTATCGCCAAGAATTTTGGGCGGGCAAGTTTCGGGAGGGTTTTATTAAAGACTTTTCCCGGGTCAAAAATGAAACGGTAGTCATCATCACGCGAGGCCCCATCGACATCCAACCGTATTCCAACTTCCCTATGGTCACACAACCTGTCTATAACGCCGGGTATTTCTCTCGGAATTCCCGCGCCCATACAAATGTAGTCAACGCCGCCCAACATCGCACCATATATAGCTGCCAGGTTTGCCATTTGCGTCTTTTCGAGATAGTTGATACCGACTACCCCATTATGACCCCGCTTGGCCAACCATATCTCCGCAAAATTCGCCGCCACCGCCATCTCCAGAAGTGATTTGTTGGGATTGACCGTGTACATGGGAATTGACCGATAAGGTTCCGTTGAACTCTTTCCGCCAGGGATAAAAAACTTGTCGATAATCGCCTGAGCGCTCTCAGGAAAGGGTTAATGAGAAAGTGCCTCACGAACATTTCCTTCGATGTCACCTTCTTGAAGGCGCCGAAGCATGACAATTTCTAAAACCGCGCCGGAAACGACACCTAAATGGCCTAGCCTAGAGACCGCGTTGGCGAGAGGCCAACCGGAGACACCCACACCCATGCCTCCCTGAATAATCGTTGGAAAATTCACAGTCAATATAACTCCCTCTTCTTAACAGATCGCTCGCTCTTGATTAGCATTCGGGCATGACACTGCCGCCTATCTATAATACAGGTTCATCGGTAATCATCAAAAGCCAAAAGAAGAAAAACTATATTTGATCTATTCAAAATTAGTGCATTTCTATTTTGCCTTACGGGTATATTGCAGACAAGAAACCCATCTAAAGGGAAAACATGGTGGTCAGATGCTACTAACGTGTTGGGATGCAAATGGAAAATATCTTAATTGCGGATGACGAAAAAGCGATAATTGAATTAATAACAGCAAAACTTAAGACCACGGGCTATAACGTATCGAGCGCCACAGACGGACGCAAAGTCTTAGATATGGCCAAGAAAAACCTGCCTGATCTCATTTTACTCGACATCTTAATGCCGGAGATTGACGGCTTTGAGGTCTGCAGGCAACTGAAGGCCGACATCAAGACTAGGCACATTCCTGTCATCTTTCTAACCGGAAAACTTATGGAGAGAGATGTAATAAAGGGATTGGAACTTGGCGCGGCGGATTATGTTATTAAGCCTTTCAGCCCGCGTGAGCTGGCTATTCGGCTAAGAAGGGTTCTGGATGTTAAAGATAAGGCTTCAGCGCCAATATCACCGCCTGTCCTAACTCATCTGGAACAAAAGATAGACGCTCTGGCCGTTCTTCAAAACGTATCAACGGCTATGAACTCTATCCATGATATCGACGAACTGCTACTTTACATCGTCGAGCAGTCATTAAAGATTGCCCATGCTAAACACGGATCCGTAATGCTCCTTGATGACCAAAAGATCTTACGCATTACAGCCGCAAAAGGCCTCAGTCAAAAAGTCATCGACCAGACCCGCATCAGGTTGAGCGAAGGAATATCAGGGAGCGTTGCGGCTATCGGCAAACCGCTCTTAATAGCCAATATTGAAGAAGACGCAAAATTTAAGCGGAGAAGTAGAGAGAAGTATGAGACAAAATCACTAGTCTGCGCTCCGATAAAAACACGAGATCAAGTTATTGGCGTCCTTAATGTCAACAATAAACAATCCGGAGACGTCTTCAATCAAGACGATTTGGAAATCTTGGCACTTTTAGCAAATCAAGCCGGAGTAGCTATTGAAAACGCTGAGCTTTACAAGAACATCAATAAAAACTTATCTGAATACAAGATACTCAAGGAGGCCATTTCACGGGTCGTCAACAGCCAGAGCTGGGATGACATGCTTGATGAACTCTTAACACAAGCCACGTCGACCACGAGCGCGTCGGTTGGGATGCTCTTTCTGGTAGACGAAAAATCAGACGAGCTATATGTTGAAACTACTGCCGGAAGCCCCAACGCCTCGCTAGAGAAATTACGCTATAAGTTTGGAGAGGGCACTATTGGCGCGGCAGCCAAAAAAAGTGAACCCGTAATCATAAATCACTGGAACGGGGAAAAAGACCCGCTCCGCAAACAAGTACGAAATCTGATCGGCCACCCGTTGTCTGCTAATCACAAGACTTTTGGCTATTTCGTGGTCGGGAATAAGGCTCAGAATAGTGATTTTGACAAAGCCGATCTTTCACGATTGAATACTTTATCCGGGGAAATATTGAGCGTCTTGCACTCGAACAATATCGCTACAAAATCACGCACGACCAAGGTAAAAGAGAACCCCGAAGACACCTGGCTTTCTGATGACTCGAGTGAGTTTTGCTCCACAGTCGCTCATGAACTAAAAGCCCCGCTGACATCAATCCACGGTTTTAATGAAATCCTCCATGACCAGCTTAAAGAGGTTATAGATGATGACCAGCAAAACTATTTTAATCTCATAAATAAGGAATCAACACGCCTCTCATATCTGATTCAAAACTTGCTCAATATTTCAAAAATTGAAAGCACGAACGTAAAAACTAATCGAAGACCAACCGAGTTAAAAGAAGTAATTGATGAAGCCGTCTGGTTGATGACAGCCAAGTTGTCCAACATCAAAGTGTCTATCCAGATACCGGATGACTTGCCGCCGGCCATTGTTGACAGAGACAAGGTATCACAAATCGTAATAAATCTCTTGGGCAACGCCGCGGTGTACGCGCCTGCTAAAAGCAAGATAAATGTCGCCGTCACTAATGAGCCGGATCAATTCGTGATCAGCGTCTCTGACCTCGGAATAGGCGTGGCTCCTTCAGAACATGAAAAGATATTTCAGAAGTTTTATCGCGCTGATAATGAAATCAACCGAAAAACACCTGGGACGGGATTGGGATTATCCATTGTTAAGCAGCTAGTCGAGGTAGAAGGCGGCCAGATATCAGTAGAAAGCAACATTGATAAGGGCGCTAAGTTTATTTTCACTTTGCCAAAGAATGTCTAAAAAAGAAGTGTGGTTTAACTGGGAACGCTTGGCCTAACTGTGACTCTCACGCTTTGGGTTATCGCCTTTGGTATGTTTTTACTAACCATTTTCTTAGCGATTCGCATTTTGGTTCGCAAAATTTCCCGGGCCGTGGAGGAAGAATACTGGCAAAATCGATATGAAATATTTAGCAAACTCGTAGATGAGATTGTGGCCGATATTCCAACCAAAGACTTGATTCAGATAAAAAAGCTGCCGGGGGACAAAAAAATTCTACAGGTTCTGCTGGAAAAAAAGCTGCTATATATTAAAGGTGATGATCATACCCGGGTGGTCGACAAATTAAAAGAACTCGGTTTTGTTGATCTATACGTCGCCGAGCTAAACTCGTCTAACGCCAACGAGCGAGCAACTGCTTTGCAAGTACTTGGTGACCTTAGAATCACTGAGGCCTCCGGTAATTTTACTGAAGCAATTGAAGATCCGGACGGTGACGTCAGACTAACAGCTGTTCGAGGCCTGGCTAATATGGTTGACGAGATAACGGCATCCGGTGAAAACGGTACAAGAACGGGCCCGATAATTGAATCAATCGTTGGGTTGCTTGACAAACCAGAGCGAGTTCCAGACCGCCGTCTAGCGGAAGTTATCCTTGATATCGGCTCCGACGCGGTGCCGCCATTGTTGGTCGCAACCAAATCGTCAAATGCAAGAACGAGAGCGCTGGCCGCAGATATTCTCGGCCAAATCGGCGATTGGCGAGGCGTTGACACCTTAATTGAAATGTTAAATGATCCGGAAACAGACGTCCGCACGCAAGCTGCAGGGGCTCTTGGTAGCACCGGTGACACTCGCGCCGTCAAACCCCTAATTAAAAGCCTTGACGATGAAGCTTGGCCGGTAAGGGCCAGAGGCGCGCGAGCTTTGTCCGTAGTTGGAGATCCTGTCGCCGTCTATCCTATCTCCAGACTTCTGAGCGATCCTCAATGGTGGGTCAGATACAATGCCGGATTTGCTCTACCTTCATTTAAAGAACTTGGCTACGAGACCTTGGAGAAAACACTGCTCGACTCCGACAGGTACGCGAGAGAGCGAGCCCTTGAGGTCATGGAAGAGACCGGATATCTGCACCAGTTCATCGAGGATCTCGCGAGTGACAATGATGAAAAAAAGACCCGAGCGATGAAACTATTGATTATTGTGGGCAATGCCGGTGGTTTGGCGCCCCTTATTGACGCCACGAGAGAAATTGATGACCCCCGAAGCATAGGCGCGATTATTGAAATCTGGCGCAATATAACTGAGCATCTTGTCGAATACTTAAACTCTGAAAGCCATACGATGAAGATGCAAGCAATTGAGTCTGTCAACAAAATTAACTATTCGTATGTTGTCGAAAAAATCGATCTTTTTGGTCAACTGGACATCGAAGGCACCGGTGCCAGTATCGTGGAGATCGCGCACAATATCGAGAGAATCAAGAAAAGTCTCGAGCTCTTAAAACAGGATCTGGCAGTGGACATTCGCGACGAAACTTTTGCCACGCTGAGCTTCATGGAGAGAAAATAGATGTCCTACGAATTGCAGAGACTTTTCTTTATCTATGGAGTGAAATTTGTTAGATTTGTCAATCTGACCATCATCATCTATTTTTTCGCAGTAAACGGACTGTACTTGTTGATGTTGTTTTTCTCACGAGCGGGCCTCTTTCGGCACATGGGCCGCCTCTTTTTTTCTGACTACCCTTCGATATCGAAATCTTCATTCACACCACCAATATCAGTAATCGTTCCGGCCTTCAACGAAGCAGAAAACATTCTCGACTCAACTGAGTCGCTGCGAAAACTTGATTATCCAGAAGCGGAAATAATCATCGTTAACGACGGTTCAACAGATGCCACAATGAAGTTGCTAAAACAAGCTTATGAGTTACAGCCGGTAGATAGGGTTATTCGTAAGATCAAGGAAGATGGTGAGGTCAAGATCACAACAGAGCCTATTGTCGGCGTCTACATTGTAGAGCGAGAAATAGGCCTTCAGCGCTTGGTGGTCGTCGACAAAATGCGAGGCGGCAAAGCGGATTCCCTGAACGCTGGCATTTTGGTCTCCCGGTATCCCTATGTATGCAGCGTCGATGCCGATTCAATGCTTGAATCCGACGCTCTTGTAAAAGTAGTCAAACCTATCGTTGAAGACCCAAAAAATGTTGTTGCCACCGGTGGCGTCATTAGGGTTGCCAATGGCTGTACCGTTTCTCACGGCCGAGTACAAGAAATGAAACTGCCAAGAAAAATTTTGCCTAAGTTCCAAATAGTCGAGTATTTGCGGGCCTTTCTTGGTTCCAGGTTCGCGCAAGGGCAACTCAACGCCCTATTAATTATGTCCGGCGTCTTCACGTTGCTCAGAAAGAATGTTGTCGTGGCCGTGGGCGGATTTCACACTGACTCAATTGTGGAAGACATGGATCTGATCGTCCGCATGCAACGCTACCTCAAAGAGGAAGATATCCCTTATCGGATTGAATTCGTCCCTGATCCAATCGCCTGGACAGAAGTCCCGTCAACATTACGATGCCTGGCGCGGCAAAGAATTAGATGGCATAGCGGGCTTATGGACGTGTTGATTCATAATCGTCGATTGCTCTTTAGGCCCAAGTATGGCGCTTTGGGGCTGATAGGTATGCCGTACTATTTCTTTTTCGAGATGCTAGGTCCTGTTTTCGAGCTTGTGGGCTATATTGCTATCCCCTTAGCTTATTTATTCGGTCTATTGGCCTGGCCTGAATTCTTACTTTTTATAATCGCGGCGTTTTTGTTCGGCACTTTTTTGTCGATCTTCGCCCTGCTCTTGGAGGAGCAGAGCCGACGCCAATATCCAAGATGGCAAGATTTGTTGAAACTAATCTTTTATGGTCTGGCAGATAATATTTTTTATCGCCCGCTTATCTCAGTCCTGCGCTTCGTCGCTATTATTAGATTCGCCCGAGGCGAAAGAGAATGGGGAGAAATTGAAAGACGTGGTTTTGTTGAGATTAACAGACCTGATTCTGTTGAGAGAGCGGAGACGGCATGAGCAAACCCAGGCGCGAGGAAGAGCATCAGTTTGCCGAGCAATCAGAAGCGCAAGTGATGCAAGAGCTAAAAAACGGCGATATTAACCTATCGCAAACCTTAGAAAAGCTGCGTGAAATCAAGAAACCGGAAGCCAGAGAACCACTACCGGTTTTGGTGGCAGGACCAACAAAGGAGCGACCTGCGTCTGGTTTTCTTTACTTCCTGATCAAACTAAAAGAAGTATTCAAGAGCACTCCAAAACCAACTGTTACCCAGATAAAGAAAAATCTGATAGAGGCAAAGACACCCAGGCCTACGGCCAAGGAATTCGCTGCAAGCCTGCGCGTAGCGATACCGGCGGTCTTGCTGGACATTGTCGCTATTTCAATCATGCTCGCGGTCATGTGGGTCTTGATATCGCCGATCTTAGGGCAAGGAGGATACGCTCCCGGGTTCGACACACCATCACACATGTATATTACGGAAAGGTTGACTGACGGCTTAAAAGCGACCGGTAGCCTGCCGACAATTGACCTTGATTGGTATTCAGGACTTGAGATCACTCACAAGCTTCCATTAATCGCTTATGTCCCAATGGTAGCCATAAATTTTTTTACAGACAACCCGATGCTCACAAGCCGTATTTTCTTTTTGGCCCTGCTGGCGTCAATGGGCGTTTCCATGTATCTCGTGGTCAGGTTAAGTCATGGTGGGCGACTCGGAGCCCTGGCCGCCGCCTTGATAGTACCTTTTAGCGTCGCCAGCATTGGAACCTCTTTCACTAACGATATCTCAAAATTCAGCATACTTGTATCTTTCACACGATATTTTGCTTTTCTGCTTTTCCCATGGACACTTTTATTCTCCCGTAAAATCCTGGATGGCCAAGTGAAATATTGGTTAGCCTTAGGTATAACTGTCTCCCTTATGCTGCCAAGCCATCCAATGGTTGCGGCTTTGGCAGCCCTTTGGCTCTCGGTTTACGCATTTTTTCGGATTATTCTGGAGCGCAAACCATTATTGTCATTCCGATACTTTGTTTATGCCTTTGGTTTATCAGGAATCCTAAGCTTCTGGTATCTAGGGCCCTTCTTATTTGAAGAGCCTGTTTGGGGAACAACCCTGCCGAATTCTATCGCAATTGGAACGTCGATGCCCTTTTCGACCCAGGTGCAAAGCTTTGGCTTTGTTTTCGCTTTGGCCGTGATCGTCGTGCTTGTTTTCCGCTATTCCGCGGAACGCATGGCTCTTCTGCTTGCGTCACTTTTTGGTTTTACTTACGCCCTCGGCGTTTATGGTCCCGTTTTCCAAGGGTTCGCGGTATTAAGATTCGCCTACCCGTTCATGATGTTCTTTGCTTCAGTCATCGGGCTCGCCTTCTTAGTCTTTACTTCCGCGTCCCTGAGCGAAATCCGGGGCGAATTCTTGAAAAAGTGGGCCTGGCGATCTGTAGCGACAGTGTTAGTTGTTGCCTTGGCAGTCGGGATTATCGTTCAGTCATATCTAATAACCGAGTTCACTTTATTTGAAACAACCACATATACTGAGGATGAACTACAAATTACCCGCAAATTGCGCCAGGAGAAAACCGGGGGCCGCGTGATGCCCTTAGGTCCCCCGTATGGCCTAATAGTTCACGCGATTCCACTACTAGGGAAAAAGCCAACTCCTGAGGGCCAATATACGACAATCGCTCCTTTTTATCTGCAGATAACAGCCCTATACGATTATTTGCGTCTAGGATATCTGGAAACAGCCTATCGTAAGCTGAAGCTTTGGAATTCGAACTATGTCATGATCACTCCCCATCTTAAACAAAGGAAAGATTTTGATAAACGTAAATTCGATGAAGTTCTAGAAAAAGGCAAATTCAAGAAGATCTATAAAAACAATGATTTTACCTTATTTCGCAACGAGAATCCGACCAGATACATCCAAGAAGTGAAAGAGAATACATTAATTATCGGACAATGGCCACCGGTATATACTTCTCTTAGCCCGTCATCGATCGGGTCAGGAAAATCTTTCTTTCTTGACGACTATAGTTTCGCCGATCTGAAGCATTTCAAAGCTGTTGTTCTCCATGGTTTCGCTTATCGAAACAAGGACAAAGCCGAGAGCCTTATAAAGCGCTATGTCAAACAAGGCGGTCAAGTCATTGTTGACGCACAATCAGGAGATGAGTTCACTGTTTTCAGGCGCGACACTTTTCTTGGGGTCACTATCCATGGTGTCAACCTGTCAGGAAAAACAACTTTTGAGACCAAACCAAATTCCTTAGGGATACCAAAGCTAAAAACTCTCAAGCTGCCTAAAGCCTGGCAGACGGTATACTACACCGGTCTTTCTAAAACTTTTGTCACGACCGAACAAAATAACCGGCAGCTTCCGGTGGTCGGCTACAAAAAAATCGGGGACGGAAAAGTCTATTTCTTAGGCGCGAACCTGCTTTTCTACGCTTTTAGCCGACATCAACAAGATATTGGGGTTTTGCTTAACAAGATAGTTGACGCATCAGAGAACAAAGACCGTGTGCTGGCCCGTCCGAAAGTGGACCAACGCCGTTTTACCGCTACAAATCTGGTCTTTGATTATCAATCTAAACGTCCCTTCCCCGCTATGATCTCAAGAACTTATTCACCGCACTGGCAAGCCTATCTTGATGATAAAGAAGAGCTCCCAATCACAAAGATGGAAGGCTTGATGGAGATCAATCTTCCAAAAGGAAATCATGAGGTGAATTTCACCTACGGCCCAACCACCATTCACTTAATCTCATGGATAATGACCGCATTTGCTGTGCTGTTCGTCGTCATCCTCTTGCTCAAGTATCGATGGGTCAGAAAAAAAGTGGCCAAGAAGAGGCGGGGTCTGAAGCAGACGCAGAGACCACCGCCTCCACTTAAGAGAGATTCATGAAAACATTAGCGCTTG
>JAUWRD010000193.1 GCA_030610765.1 Actinomycetes bacterium | reverse complement strand
CCGCTGGACAAACTGGTTAACCAACACAACTAAACGCGCCTCCAATTTCAAGGGTAGCGCCGGCAAGAATTACTACTTCCGGGTTAGAGCCGAGGACCGTGCTGGAAATGTCAGTAAATACTCAACCGTAAGAAGAACGATTGTGCCAATTGACAACAACAGCCAAGTCAACAACCATTCAGGCTTTGGTTTAAGAAGAAGAAACACACGAGCCTACAAGAACACTCTCAGGTACACGGTTAGACCAGGGGCAAGAATCACCTACCGATTCCGTGGGCGAGGCGTCTACTTTATAACCACCAAGGCTAAGAACAGATCAAAGGCTCAAATCTATATCGGCAAGACGCTAATAAGAACAATCAACACATATTCAGCGAGCACTAGATATAGAAAAGTAGTTTTCAGAAAACTCTTTAAAAAAAGAGCAAACCGCACTATTACGATAGTCAATGTCGGCAACAAAAAAGAGTTAAATATTGACGCACTAGGGGTAAAAGAATAAGCGAGACACCGAAGCCAATATGATACGCCTGGCTAGCGGTGTCTAGAATGTTTTGTTGTAGCGCTTGTTTATTAAAGGTTGGCTTGGGGTAAGCTTACAATCAATGAACTAGCGCTTGACAAAGACCTATGCTCGTGGTGCTCTATCAAGTAAGTGAGCTAGAGCAAGTAGCGCTTGAATGCACTATTCATTACACTATTCATTAAACTCTTCGTTGTAGAAACTGTCACACTAAAATCTATATCTGAGTAAAGACGACCACATGATTAGGAGTGATGCCGCCCGAGGTGAGCAGTGCAGACAAACTATTTTCAACATGTTACAAGCAAGCATTTTAAATAAAAACAGCAAATATCCAAGGGGGTACTAAATGTTAAGGAACCACAAGATCAGTAAGAGTTTCCTAGTAATGCTAGCAGTGCTAGCGGCGTTTTTGTGTATGACGTTGCCTGCTATGGCGTCTACGATTGAAATATCTAAAGACGTCACGCCCACATTGCCTAATGTTTACCGTATCGGCGATGTAATCACGTATGAAGTAACTATTGTGAATCCAAGTGGATTTTTAACGAACGACATTACTAGAGTTGTAGACTTCTTGCCTAACGGAGATGCAAAAGAACTAATAGACTCGACACTAACTCTGGGACCCGGTGATTCAGAAAGCTTCGATGTTACTTATACGGTCGCGGAAAATGATCTGGTGGAACACGCCCCAAATATGTTTAGCGTCCTAAATATTTTTGAAGTATTTGGCATAGATAACGCTTTCCCAATTCGCGATTCAGCTTTTGGACATGCCGAAAAAAGCTCGCTCGTTGTCAAACCAGACATTGAGTTAATGAAATACGTCAACGACTTTGACGCGAACACCACGGCGACCGCACCACAAATACCTTTTGGTGGTGCAACTATTTTCAAATATTGGGTTCATAACAACGGTAATACTGTTCTCGGAAATGTTGAAGTCTGGGACGATGTTCTTGGAAAGGTTTCGTTTGACACAACACTGGCACCCGGTCAATTCAAAAACATTTATGCAGTCGGCGTTGCTATAGATGGACCGTACTCCAACAACGCGCCCGCCACGGGAGATCCTTATTTTGGGAAGTATCAAATTGGATCAGGCGTAGAAGACGATGATCCAGCCCACTACTTAGGCACCCCGGCGACTGTTGAGATATTGAAATCTGTCAACGGCGATCCCGCGGACACACCGACCGGACCGGTAATACCGATTGGCGGCGACGCTCTCTTCAATTTTGTCGTAACCAACCCCGGCCCGTTTAATCTAGAAAATGTCACTGTTAATGACACGAGTTATGGAGCTATCTGGAATATCGGGGACCTGGCAGCCGGTGACTCCACCGAACTGGCCCTGCCGAAGATCGCGGTAGCCGGACAGCACGCCAATACAGCCACCGTCACAGGTAACGTAGTTGGCACACAGGTACTCGTAGAAGACGATAATCCGGCCCACTACTTAGGTAGAACAGATGAACCCGAAGGTTTTACCCCTGGCTTTTGGAAGAATCATACTGACTCCTGGGAAAATTACTCAACCGACACAACTCTTGGAGCAGTGTTTGATACCACTGCCACAGAGAATCTTGGTATGGCCAACAATACCCTTCTGGAGGCACTGAATTTCGGTGGCGGAAAAGGAACTAGTGGCGCAGCTCGA
>JAUWRD010000054.1 GCA_030610765.1 Actinomycetes bacterium | reverse complement strand
CCCCTTCCTAGTGCTAGCTCCGCCAATATTTCATCGGTAGTTAATAGCTTGCGATACGCTCTTTTCGACGACATGGCGTCAAAAGCATCAGCCACAGCCATAATGCGGGCCCCGAGAGGAATCTGATTACCTCTCAGTTGGCCGGGATAACCACTACCATCATATTTCTCGTGATGATGCTCGATAATCGGGATGATATCACTGAAAAAATCTACCGGCCTCAAGATCCGGCCGCTAATTTTCGGGTGGGTTTTAACCAACGTATATTCGTCATCAGTTAACTTGGCCGTTTTCTTCATGATGGCGTCGGGAATACCAATTTTGCCAAGATCATGAAGATAGCCGGCAATTGACAATCTCTGCGTGCGAGAGACTTGGCAGCCGAGCTGCTCCGCTATGCCTACCGAATAATCTCTAACTGCTTTAGAAGAAGAAACCGGGACGCATAATGCGGTCGGCAAATGTTGCCCAGAGAAGGGTTAAATCAGAAATTCCTTCTGATTTGCTGTTGATTATTGTCGGGCTGTTTGTGAGTGCTACGGTTCCAGTGATACCTTCGCCAATCTTATGTCTGGTCTTTTCGATGAGGTCATGGGATAGATGGCCGGTCGACGCGGCGATCCGCAACGTTTGATTCGTCATCTAATAGCATGAGTGAGGCCTCTTCGGCCGCTGTTAGTGTTGCGGAAGAAGATGCAATCAAAGAAAAGACTTTTTTGGGTTGATTTTCAGTCGAGAGCACCCGATCAATTATATTAATTAGCTCAATGCCGGTTTCAAGTCCGATTATTTCGGCAACTAATGACTCACGTTTTTTCGTCTCTTTATCATAGGTTTCGGAAGGTTCGGCTCTCTGAAAAATTTGCCTCAAAATGCCCATTGGGCTTTTTACCCGTTTTCGCAATTGATAGCGGAAAAATTGATTTGATTCCTTTAACTACAGAGCTTTGTCCTCAATTCATTGATCAAAAACTATTGTAGTATTGTAATATAGTATGCTATAGATACATTGTTTCGCGCGAATAATGAACCCGGCAAAAGAGAGGGGATTTGTTGGTTAAGGACAAAACAGTGATCGTATCAGATCTTCATATCGATACTTGGAATCAAACCAAGCAGTTCAACGGTAAAACGAAACAACAGCATTTCTTTGCTTTCCTTGATTGGATTACACCATTCACGGCAACGTTCATTATAAACGGCGACCTATTCGATGCCCCGCCTGGAAAAGGCAAAGACCTGTGGCCAACGCATGAGGAAGTGCTCACGAGGTTGTCTCTTTTGGCGCAGGATACGAATTTGTATTATTTTATCGGTAATCACGACCTTGGTCTCTGGGGCCTTCGGATAAAAAAGCTCTGGAACTTAAAGATTAGCTATCCATGCTATCCCGAGCTCTCAATACAAACCGAAGCGGTCACAGAAGAAGCATATATCTATTTTGAACACGGGCATAACTATGATCCTGCTTTAACGCTCTATATAAAGAACGCGGTTAAATCCATGGTTCCGATGGGCTTCATTTGGAAATTTAAGGAAGTCATGTCCAGGCTAAAATTTCGATTCTTTCCCCGCGCTGATGCGCGGAAAGCGCCAAGCACCCTTGGGCCCGACCCGACGGCACTTCAGGGCGCGGTTTTAAGGGCTGCTCAGCGTCGTCATCCTGATACCGGGGAAAAGACCGGACCCCTTGGCCTGAGCTGGCAACTCGACTTAAAGAGCGTCAAAAGATGGCTTTGGCGAAAGGTCGGTCCGTTGATACAGCGCTATTATACGCCTCTTAACTGGGGTGAAGCAGCAGACCATGTCTTTAAGAATTTTTGCGAGCAGCATCCGGATAAAAAAATCAAACTTATTGTTTTCGGGCATACACATGTGCCCGATGAGCAGGAACTTGTTTTTGACGATGAAAAATCACTGTATTTAAATAGCGGGGATTGGTGCGAGCCGGTGCTGAAGCAAGATCCGGAGACGCATCATTCTTCTTTCATAGTTCTTGATAAAGACGGCAAGCCGGAGCGTGATAGCCATGGAGCAGCTGTCCGAGATTACATCACCGAGGTAGCGGAAGCCCTATATGTACCACCAAAGGTTACAAGTTAGGGTTTTGGCCGCGGTTTTTGGCTGGCTTTCTGTCTTTATTTCGTAATATATTCTTGTTGTTTTTGCCTTGGTTGTCCTTCTTGTCGCGCTGCCTAATCTGGTTTCGATGCTCGGTTTTCTTTTTCGGTGTCTCATGTTTACCAGGATTCCTTCCGGTATCCAGAGCATCTCTTACTGGTTTTTGAATATCACTTCTTGTTTCAGTCGGCTTCTCTTTAGCCAACATATATCGAATTTCCTTTTTTCGTTCCCGGGCGAGCTTCGTCTTCATGGTTGACTTAAGGCCGTCGGGCGCGACGAATAAAGCAGTGTCCTCGGCTGCGCGCTTGATCGGATAAAGAGTGCTGTCAGGCATTGATCCGCTCGCGGCATAGACCGTTGCGCCCGATGACATAAAGACGGCAAGGGCTGCCGCCGCGATTCTTCGACCGCTCAAGATGCGCCAACTTCTTGCCGGTTTGATACGAGGGGTCTGCTTTTTGGCTGCTTGAGCAAGAAACTTATTTTTGATCGTGTCTCGGCGGTTGCCTTCAATATCCAGCAAAGGAAGCTCTGCGATCGCTTTCGCAGTCGACAACGCAGAATCTCCATCGTCAAGAGATTCACCTTCGATTAGAAGATCAAGTTTTTTGTCCAGTTCATTAGCATCAAGCATTTGTTGTCACCTTTAACTCTTTTCTGACAATTGCCAGGGCGCGGTGCTGGAGAGTTCGCACATTGGCCTCGCTTAGTGCCAGTGTTTGCGCAGTTTCGCGACAAGATAGACCTCCGATTAGCCGCAGCAAAATCACGTGGCGCTGATTATCATTAAGTGATGTCAAAGCACTCAGTACCTCATTTACAGTCTGGTTGGCGAGCGCTGAGTCCTCGGCGCTTCCAACAGTTCTGAAAGTTGCGGCCTCAAAACCCGTAACTTTCTTCTCCCTAAACCAGTCAACAACTAAATTATGAGCGATCCGAAAGAGCCATGACTTGAATCCGGCTCCGCGCCATTTGAAACCAGCAAGTCGTTCCAACATGTTTAAAAATGTTTGACCAGCTATATCTTCAGCTGTCTCCTTGCTTCGCACCCGGATAAGAATGTATCTATAAATCCTGTCAAAAAAATGTTCGTATATCGCTGATAGGGCCTCAATATCGTGTTCTTGAGCCCTCTTGATGATTTCTCGCAGTTCCTGGTTTTTTTTCATCTTCTATCTCAATAAACGGTTAATCCCAGCGAATGTTACATATTTTTCTAATATTTTCCGATACTTCTTGTAACAAATATATCGGCCACACGTTTATATTATTGATGATACACACCAAAAGGAGTTTGTTGATGAAAAAATTTATTTGCCTGACGATTGCGCTTTTCTTTCTGACTACTGGCATCGCGTTTGCTGAAAGCAAAGCTCCGGCCGGCGTGGGCCCGGGAAGTTCATTCTATTGGTTTGATTTGTTGTCCGAAAGAATTCAGCTCATTTTTACATTGGACCCTCAAGAAAAAGTGAAAGCCCTATCAAGGATAGGACGCGAGCGCCTTGCTGAAGCCAAAGAAACAGAAAACACTGAAACTGTCGGTAAACTTATCTCTGATTACCAGAAAACCAGAAAACAAGCAGAGTCACTGGCGGGCCAAAACATAGACAGCCTTGTGCTCCTCGCAGAGCTTGAATCAGATACTTTGGATCAGATCAGAGAGCTTGCAGAATCAGCTTCTTTAGTCAACGAAAAGAAGGCGGCGAACGCGCTTGCTTTGGCTGTATCAAGATTAACCAAATTAAGTAAAAAGCTTGAAAAAATCGCGGCCAATGGGTCACCGAAGGCTCAAGCCAAAGCGGCTAAGGCTGTTACTAAGACCGCGGATCGCTTAAACGATATCCAAGACAAACTATCCAAGATGATTGAAAAAACGACAAACGCTGCGAGCAAGAAATCAACGGAATCACTTTCTGAACACGTCGAAGAGGCGATGAACAAACATATATCGGTCTTAGAGGGTGTGCTCGAAAAGGCTCCCGAGCAAGCCAAGAGGGGACTTCAAAACGCGATCAATCGCTCGTCCAAGGGTGGAAATACGGCCTCGGAAACAGTTGATAAGCGCGGACCGAAAAGCGGGAGCGATACGCATGGCGTTGCGCCAGCGGGGGATTCGACGAAAACCTCACAAAAAGGCAAAGCTAAAAGCCCCAAATCAAAGGCAAATGGAAAATGAAATAGGCCTGGCTCCCCCTGCAGGTAAATTAGGTTATGTCATGTTTAAGAATAGTCTAATCGGTCATGAACCTGTTAATGATCATTAAGGGGGAGGGATCAACATGAATACCAATATTAAGGTTATCAGTGTTATAGACATAATTATCGGAGCTTTGACCGCTCTTGGAGGCGTAATTCTGTTTATTGGCCTTATAGGCGCGGGCTCTTCAATTTCAAGTGATGCAGTTCGCATTTCGGGGCTAATTGGAAGCTTGGTCGTGGTGGCTTTCGGAGTTTTAGGAATCGTAGTTGGAATTAAGCTTTCCGAGTACAGAAGTTGGGCACGCGTAGTTCAAATCATATTCGGTGTTTTTCAGTTATTCAATTTTCCATTGGGAACAGCTTTTGGAATTTATTGTCTTTGGGCTATGTTTAATGATGAAGGCCGGGCATTATTCGAAGAAGATCGTTCAACCGAACCATTAAGAAGAGCCGCTTAAGAGCAAAAGTTTTTCGCCTAAGGCCAGCCGGGGTTCACTTTTTGTGGTGAATCCCTCTGGTCTTAGGCGAGCAAGGCAAGACAAAACCAATCTTCTCACAGTGATTTTTTGGTACACTATGAGCGATGTTCTATATTCGATATTTACTGGCGGAAATATTCCGCAGATCAGGAAAAACCTTAACAATTACGGCGGGGCTAGCTGTAACGAGCGCGATAGTCATTCTTATTATCTCCGCTTCTCAGGCTCTATCAAACTCTCAAGAGCAGGTTTTAAACCCACTTGAAAACGTTGGTACAGATATTTTGGTGTCTCTTTCTGCAACGGCCGAGCGGTTGGGGAAGTTGGACGAAGCGACACGCCTTGAATACCTGGATGAGAATACAACCAAGACAGATCTTGCAGAACTTGGAGACCCCGGAGATGAGTTTTCAAGGGATCAGTTTTTGTCAGGAACAATGCTCACTTTTGAATCTTCAGTTACCGAGAGGCTCGACGATTCTCTGATAGCCAACTTTGCGTATGGGTTGATTTACAAAGTTACCCACCAAGAAGGCAAAATACCGAAAGTCACAACATCTATAGAAACAGGCGGCAAGACCTACGAGGTTAAAGATGATATTGCGCCAATGACCGAGGCGGAAGAGGCGAGGCTGGGTGCAGTTAAGACCGAAGCCGTAGACGCTCTAAAGGCACGCGGGATAGAACCTAGCTCCCCGGAAGGCTCGGCCTATATTATATCCGCCTATAATGCTGCTCTGCCTGAGAGATTTAAGAAGTTTAAAAAAGAATTCACGACCCCAAAAGAGACTATAGAAAAAGATGTCGGCCCCATTACTACCGATGTAAATACATCTAATTACACTGTTGGCGGGGTTGATACAAATCGCAAAGATATCGGGCTGATTCTGCCTGGGGAAATTGTTGATGGAACTTATTTTGATGGCGGCAACAGTATTATCATTAACAAAACCTTTGGTGACAAAAACAATATTGGTGTGGGTGATTCCTTTGCCATAAACGGTATCTCCTACGAAATTATTGGTCTTGTTGAACCCAAGCTTTACACAAATACCGCTGACATATATCTGCCATTAAAGGAGTTGCAAAAGATTTCAGATAAGGCAGGCCGGGTTAATGTTCTGCTCGTCAAATCTGCCGACATAAACTCGCTAGGGGCGGCCGAAGACCATATAGAGCGAATCTTGCCTGGAGCGGTGCTTACAAGCTCAAAGGATACCGCTTACAAAGTATCGGGAAGCTTGGTTCAAGCAGCAGAACTAACCAGCCGTTTTGTCCAGACGGTTAGCATTTTAATAGTCACGGCTTCATTTATAATCGTCAGCCTTTTAACGGTCTCTTCGATAAATAGAAGAACGAGGGAAATCGGCACGCTCAAGGCAATAGGTTGGAGCAACTTTAAGGTGCTTAGGCAAATTCTGGCAGAGAGTGTCACTATTGGGCTTCTGGGCGCAATTATAGGCGTAGGTCTTGGGCTGCTGGCCATCTACATATTCAACGCCAACAACATCGCTTTAGACGCGATGATTGAGACAACAAGTGCCGCTAAAGGATTGTCGGATGGAATTCAAACGTCGGTCGAACTTAACATAGCTCCATCAGTTATCGTGTTTGGAGTTGGAGCGACCGTGGCTATTGCGGGCGCCCTGGTATCTGCTTTCTTTGCGGCTCTTAAAGTGTCCAGGCTTAGACCTCAAGTAGCTTTAAGGAATCTGGATTAACATATGTCATTTATAGAATTAAGAGAAGTAGATAAAGTATTTAGACAGGGGTCAATCCCTATTAACGCTTGCGACAATATCAATGCGGATCTGAATGAAGGCGAGTTCGTGGTGATCACGGGTTCGTCGGGGAGCGGAAAAAGCACTTTGCTTCAGTTGCTTGGGGGGCTGGATAGTCCAACGGCGGGAAAAATCGCGATTGGTGACAAAAATCTCGAAAAATTGAAAGAGTCTAAACTAACTGAATTTAGACTCAAAAATATAGGTTTTATATTTCAACACTTCAACCTCATCCCAACCCTTACAGCGCAGCAAAATGTTGAGTCGGCCATCAGCGAACGATCAAGCAACGATCGACAAAAGTCCAAAGAAATGCTCGCGAAGGTCGGACTTGAGTCTAGAGCGAGGCATCTGCCGTCGCGATTATCGGGAGGGGAGCAGCAACGGGTAGCAATTGCCAGGTCGCTTATTAACGCCCCGAAACTAATTCTTGCCGATGAGCCAACCGGAAACCTTGATTCAAAAACCGGAGCCGAGATCATCGAGTTGCTCGCAGAGTTCAATAAGCGCGAAAACAAGACCATTATATTAGTCACGCATTCATCGCAGGCCCAAAAACTAGCCGATCGACTTTTTGTAATGAACGACGGTCAGTTGGTTGAGCAAAAATAGGAGTCACCTTCCATTTTTGAAAAGTTGTCGTCAAGGGCGCCAACTTGACACATATCCAGCGGTTTTCTATCATGTATAAAACTTACGAAAGCAAAATCTTTGTTCAGGCAGGCGAAATATCATGTTCATTAACTCAATACCTCGAAAAGCATTTTATATCCTTGTGCTCTCTGCTTTCTGCATCTTCGCAATTACAGCGTGTGGAGAAAGCTCAAAGGTTGACTCATCTGCCAAGAGCGATACCAAAGAAAGCAATAAAGCTGGCCTAAAAAGCAATGATTCCGACCTCAAGAGCGGCGAGATTTCGCAAGAAGTTTTGATAGAGAATCTTGCGTTTGAGGCTGCCACGACAACGATAAAACCGGGAACAACAATTATCTGGAAGAACAAAGACTCGGAGAACCATGAGGTTCATGCTAATGATGGGGCTTGGCATAGCGAGCCCATTGAGCCAGGCAAGACCTTTGAGTTAAAGTTTGACGCTGCTGGAAAATATGGTTATCACTGCCATATCCACCCGGGGATGAACGGCACGATAATTGTCGAATAAGATATTCAAATCAAGATAACGATCCGTTCATTCTTTGTCTCCAACCGCCTGGACTGCTACACTCACTTAAGTTAATAAATAGTTGCTTGTTATGGACGTCGTGGAGGCTGGTGTGACCAAAGAACAAAAGAAAGCGCTTAGGGGACTAATCGGCGGCATTGGGTTCATTTTTTTACTAATAGGGACGTTGACCAATCTTTATTCAACAAATGTTGGCGTAATTATTGCTCTTGCTGTTTGGGTTGTCGTTATCCCGGCCCTGGGTGTTATGGGTTTTGGCGTGGAAAAAGGGACTACGGAGGCTGCGGGAAATCGCAAATCATCGGGACTCGCGATATTTATTATCGTAAGCGTCATAGTGATAGTGCTTCTTCTAATTGTTGCGTCAATCGTAGGCTTGATTATTAGCGGTTCTTTTAATAAAAGCAGCTCAGGAAATTTAATAACTGAAACAAGGAGTGTTTCTAATTTTAGCAAGATTGAACTAGAGGGGTACGGAAATCTAATCATTGATCAAACCGGCAAGGAATCGCTCGAGATTGAAGCGGATGAAAAGATGATCAACAACATTAAAACGAGAGTAGTTGGTGACTCTCTGAGAATCGAGATAGATAAGCCGTGGACGTTTTGGGGATTTTTTGTGACAGGTCGGAAAATCAATTATCATCTCACCGTTGATGAGCTCGAGTCGATCAAAGTTTCTGGTTCTGCCTCTATTCAAACAAAAGGCTTAAAAGCTAATCGTCTGGATATCCGGGTTAAGGGTTCGGGCAGAGGAAACATGGCGATTGACGTCAAAGACCTAGATGTAGATGTGTCGGGCTCAGGTAGATTCAATTTTTCGGGCAAAGCCCAGAGACAAGATATACGAATCAGCGGTTCCGGCGAGCACAATGCTAAGAGGCTTGAATCAAAAACTGTGGACGTAACGATCAGCGGTTCAGGCAGAGGCGTGGTTAGAGCCAGCGATGAATTGGATGTCACAATCAGTGGCAGCGGCGATCTTCAGTATCTCGGGTCGCCAACCGTTAGTGAGAATATCTCCGGCTCCGGAAATGTGTCAAAATACTAATAGTCGGCATTACGCGATAGCCAATAGCCGACTATTCAAACCTCAAGTATTTTAAACCGATCGCTAGAAAAATCAGGCCGAATCCAAATAACGCAATCGTTGGGAGAAAGATAGCTTCCCAGCCCCAACCCCTCACAATTAAGTCGGTTAAACCCTGCATCATCCAGGCCGTTGGCAATGCTTTTGCAAGCGATTGCATAAGGGGCGGTGTGATCTCAAGTGGCCAGTAACAGCCCCCCAGCATAGCCATGCTGATAACAATAACCGGACTGATGCTGTTGGCCTGTGCCAGAGTACGGGTTAGAGAGGAAATCATTATTCCGAGGGCTGACATGCTGAAGATAAATACTCCCATGATCACAATCAGAGGCAAGGGCGCTCGTCCCCAATCAACCCCGAAGAGGAAAACTCCCGCCCCGATTAAGATCGCAGCTTGAATAGCTCCAGTTGAAAATATGCCAAGGATCTTGCGCTAATGATTGATGTTTTGGTGGCCGGTGTGGTCAGCAGGCGCCCAAGCGTATTGTTTTGTCTTTCTTCGAGTATCGTCGTTGCCCGCACAACTACCATAAAAATAACGAAGGCGACGGTGAAACCCATCGAAGTTTGCGTAAAACCACCGGCAAAACTGTTTTCACCTCTAACTTCGGAGGCCTTGAGGTTTTTCGCTTTAACGATAACAGGTTGTTCTGACCAGGCTTTGTCGGCCGCCTTAAAGGCATTGATCCAAACTTTATCATCTTCCCCCGCAGCAACTTTATTGGATTGCTTTAGTAGCTTCAGTGTTATTTCCGCGGCAGCGCCGTTTGTTGAGAAACGTGTGGCCAACCCGTTCATTATCTGCGAGACCCCGAGTGCTTGGGAGGAATTGGCCAGTTGCATAATTTCAAGCTTCGTTTGCCGGCCGGCTCTTAAGCTCTTGCCGAAATCCTTCGGAATAATCAAAGCCGCGCTTATTTGGCCCTCACGGATTCTATCTCGCGTTTTAGCTTCTTTACCCTTGGTGACCCTAAAGGCAGGTTCCGATTTTAACTGAGCGATAAGTTGTTGAGAGTATGTAGATCTATCGTAGTCCACAACAGGCATTTCTGATTTCTCACCCGAATTGTTGCCAAAAATAAAGCCCATGACAAGCGTTAAGAGGATGGGGATCATCAACATTGAAACCCAGGTAGTCCGATCTCGACTGATCTCGATCAGCATAACTTTCGCGATCTGAAGGCTCTTATTCATACTGGAACCTCCAGATACCCACAGTCATGAATGCCGTGGCAAAACCAAGCAGGATGAGCGCTGGAAAAAGCGTCACGCTAAAGTTCGCGCCTTGCATGAGTTTGGTGAAGCCGTCCATAGCCCAATAATTGATCGTGAATCTGCTCACATTTTTAAGAGCATCAGGAAAGACCACAAGTGGTATCATTGAGCCCCCGAGTGCCGACATGCCCTGTATTAGTATCTGGCTGATCGCATTGGCCGCGCCGACCGTTTTTGCCACCGCGGCGACGAAGACAGACATGCCCGTTGCGGCTAGCACGGTAGCTACAACCATAATCGTAAACCCGAGCAACGAATCTCCCCAATTGACCCCGAATATTAACCGGGTGGCTAGCGCAAGTGTGAGGAATTGCAGGAATCCGATAAGAAAAATACCCGCAAGTTTCCCGCCCAGAATTGTGGACTTTTTCGTCGGCGTGGAAAGAAGGCGCGCTAATGTCATGTTGGCGCGTTCATTGATTAACGCAATCGCTCCGAACATGGCGGAGAAAAGTAAGAACATGATGCCCATGCCGGCAGCGTAGTATTGAATAGCGCTGAGTTCTATCTTTGCTGCCGTTTTTTCGTTGCCGACTGTTATTGTTGGTTTGGATGCCGCTATTTGCGCTTCCTTAGTGAGCAAATTGGCGGTTTGATCTACATCACCTGGAGCGATTGCTTCAGATTCTATCAAAATGTCCAAGGGTGCTTTTACGCCAATAGTTATGGCTGAAAGACGCCGGGCAAATGACCCTGTAATGCCTTCCAGGATTGACGATCGAAGTGCTTGGCCTGGGTCACCTAGGATTTCAAGTTCTCCGCCTTCTCCGTTTTGTACACGGGCAGAAAAACTTTTAGGGATCACAACTGCCGCTGCTAGCTCTCCACGCTGTATTAGCCTGGTGGCCCGCGCAGCGCTCATCTTCTTGACGGTTATCAGCTTAGCAAGCTCGTCTGATCGCAGTGTATCATCAACTAATAGCTTGCTTATCTCGCCTTTGTCTTTATCAATCACGCCGAT
>JAUWRD010000147.1 GCA_030610765.1 Actinomycetes bacterium | reverse complement strand
ATATTTACGTGTGTTAATCGATTTGGGGACGTTCAAATGGAAATAGCCATCGCCATTTGATGGTGTCGCGGACATAATCCCGTTGCGAAACCGGACGGTTTTCAGGTTTCGCCAATACCATATGTCGCTTCGATGATTCATGTCCCACGGGTTGCCCAATTCGGTGCCGGCATAATCCTTTCCGCCTGTTTCATCTGGATTAAGAATCTTTGTCAGTGGAGACCCGCTGATAACAACGGGCAAAGAATTAAAGCTTGCTCCGTTTTGTTTTTTAATAGTAAAGCGATAACTGCCCGGCGGATACGGCGCGGAATCCCAAAGAAACGAGTTGCTCCCCCTGCTGTCAACACTGCCGACAAGTTCCATCGAGCCGGCCTGTTTAGGCTCGTCAACAAAGATCTCAGTGGTTCCCCCGGGCGACTGGTCAAGCCAGGCCACGACGACTCGGCGCTTTGAGTATTTATAAAGGCGCATCCAGTCAACCTTAATATCAACGCCTTCTTCAAAGGTCGGATCAAGTCGCAATCCAATTGGCCTTCCCTTCCATTGGCCCGTGGAGGTCACATTAACGATATATGTGTGCCAACCTTTTTTGACCTTAAAAGTCACCATACCGAAATCCGTCCATCTCTGATTGTAGAACCAAAACAGTTGAGCCGCCGTACGCTTACTGGAATACATCCTGACGCTGAAGCGGTTGTATTTTCTTGTCGGTATCCTGTTAATATAGCCGTCGCGCCCATTGAATTGCACGCCCTCATATCCGGGAAACAATGGATGAAAACCTGAATCTTCACCTGAGGTTGAGGCTGACAAAACGCCGGCGTTGATCTGGACATTCTTGAGGTCAGTGATGTATTCGCCACCAGAAATGTCGGTATACCTTGTCATATCCCAAGGATCGGAAAAATGCTCACTCGGGAAATCTCGCTGTTCCGGTATGACCTGCCCTGCCACCGGTTGAGTAATTGTGACTTCGGCTACAGACCAGGCTTGGCTAGCAAATACTGCAACGCCAAAAAATGAAATGATAGTCAATAATAGTAGTTTTCTTATCAATGGTTTGCTCCAGCGCATGCTTGCATTAAATCAAAGATATTGTACCGACAATCCACAGATAAGCAAACAAAAAAGTGAGAACACAGCTTAAAGCTCTGGATGCAAGGCTGACGAAGTCTGAGGCGAATGAGCGTATGTGTTTATTACGTGATCGAGCCGAGGACAAGGAAAACGCCGCAGACAGAGCATTAAGCTGTGCTCTAGTGTACGATCTGTACGGGTCCGCTACTATACGTTTTCGTTACGTTTTTCCCGTCTTTGGCAATGGCATAGACATAATACTCGCCAGCCGGCACCCTGCTTGTGTTCCAGGTAAACCGATTTAAGCCTTTTCTTTGCAGAAGATTCTTAGCGAAACGCCGGCCATTAAAGCCTGACTTATTGTTATCATAATAGAGACTGACTCTAGTGGGACGGCGTACTTTCTTTGCATCACGCCACTTAACCGTAAACCGTTTATTAGCGGTATCGTCCGCCCTCAACTTAATAAAATCAATTTGAAATCGTCGTCTGGCTCGCCATTCGAGGGGATCAAACCGGAAAGTGTCGACCAAACCGTTCCAGCCAATAGTGCCTTGGTCAAGACTCGCTTTTTTGAGGTCGATAACGTATGTCTCCCAGGTCGGATAGACAATTATGTCGTTGCTCACTTGAAAGAGGTTAATATTGTGATGATCCGGAGACCAGATGACACGACTCATTGTGCCATCGCCATAATGGAACGGACCATCGTAGCGCATCCTAAAGACCAAGCGATGATACTTATCGGCATCTATCTTTGTGGGTACCCGAAGGTGAAAGTAACCGTCACCAGTTGACGGCACGGCCGACAAATAGCCTTTGGAGAATACGACGTCTTTCAGGTTCCGCGAATACCAGATGTCGCTCGATTGAGCCATATCCCACGGATCTCTAGTCACGCTGCCCGCGTAGTCTTTTCCGCCCATTTCATCTGGATTAAAAATTTTGGTGAGCGGCGCCCTGTTAATTGTAATGCGTCGTGAATATTGGCCCTCTCGGTTCCCGGGCTTTACATATAAGAAATAGTTTCCCGGCGAATATCCCGATGGATCCCAATAATAAACGTCTGAGCTCCTGCCCGACTTCACTTTTAAGAGATCCTTATTGCCGTTACTCGGATTTTTGTCAGTATCGAGGTAGACCTTCGTGGTCCCCTTCGGTGCACTATCTGTCCATTCAAATTTGACCCGACGCGTTGTCTGCCTGTACAAGCGCATCCAATCTATCTTTATCTTCGTATCGGCACGCTGGCCCGGATCTAAACGCAGCCCTAATGGCTTCCCTTTCCATTTTCCACCGGGCCTGGGATTAACAATATAAGTATGCCAACCCTTTTCAATAGTAAACGTAACCACGCCAAATTTGCTCCAACGTTGGTCATAGAACCAGAAAAGCTGACCAGACGTTTTCCGGCTTGAATACATCCTGACGCTGAAGCGGTTATACTTCCTCGTCGGTATGCGATTAATATATCCGTCTCGCCCGTTAAACAGCACTCCTTCAAAGCCAGCAAATAGCGGCTGAATAGACGGATCATTGCCCGTGGTTCGAGCGGTAAAAGTTCCGCCCTTCCAGGTGATGCGGCCGAGGTCATTCATGTTTTGACCAAATGACAAATCAGTGTATTTCGACATATCCCAGGGATCGGCAAACCGTTCTGTTGGAAAATCATGGCTTTCAGGAATTGTCTTGTTTCTAGCTGGTTTAGCGATAGTGATGCTGCTCGTAGCTTGTGCCTGACCTGCAAAAACTATCACAAAAAGGCAAACTACCGTAGCAAACAAACAGGTTTTTCTAATTTTTATTAGCAATTCTTGACATCTTTCACTCGTAGTTGCTTTAACTAGCATCGGCATTTGATACAAAAACCTAAAGCAAATACACTAGGTCAGCGATCTCAAGTCTATCAACCAAGCGATTAACATCAAGGGTATTCTTAGCTACCAAGACATTTTGTTAGATTGAACGCAAGAAAGCCGCTTACAAAATAAGCGGCTTTAAGCAGCTCTCTTCTTATTCTTCGGGCGGTTAATAAATTCAATGAACCTCAACTAAGCCTGGATCAAACTGTGTCCCGCTGTTGTCTCGCAGCTCGTCAACGACTTTTTCGCGAGGTAGGCTCTCTCTGTACGGACGATCCGAAGTCATCGCCTCGTACGAGTCACATATTGCGAGAATCCGGGCTTCCAGTGGAATTTCTTCACCCTTTAGCCCTTCAGGATAGCCTTTGCCGTCCCATCGCTCGTGGTGCGCGACAATCCAAGGCAATGTCTCTT
>JAUWRD010000226.1 GCA_030610765.1 Actinomycetes bacterium | reverse complement strand
TATGGTGTCCCCGTATTAAACGTATTAAATTAATAGGTATGGTGTCCCCGTATTAAATATGGTGTCCCCGTATTAAATTATGTGTGGTTATTGAGTTTATGAAAGGTAAACCTTTTAATTGTAAAGAGTTCTTTGCAAGCTTCGGCTACCTCTGAATCAAAAAGACGTCCACTGTTTTCCGCAATTTCCTCGAGAGCCTTTCCTTCTCCAAGGCCAGCCCTATAGGGGCGTCGAGTGGACATGGCCTCAACAACATCGGCGACCGCCAAGATTCTAGCCTCCAAAGTAATCTCATTGCCACTCAAGCCATCAGGATAACCTGAGCCGTTCAAACGTTCATGGTGTTGAATAACCGCTTCGACTACCGAAACAGGAAATCCGATAGCGTTTATCGTATCGTAGCTAGCCCTGGCGTGACCCTTGATAGCTTGGAACTCTTGGTCTGTTAACCTTCCGGGCTTGCTCAATATATGTGACGGAACAAATAGCTTGCCAACATCATGAAAGATTCCCGCTAAGCGCAGTTCTCCGATTCTTTCCTGTGAAAGGCCCAGCTCCGCTGCTATCGCACAAGCCAGCCTCGTCACCCGTTCTTGATGATCGGCCACATAAGGGTCTTTCATGCTGATCATCTTGGAAACAGCGTTAACGGTTTGTACTTGGATCTCCTCTAGACCACTAACCCTCACGCGGAGCTGTTCAGCCACTTTTTCCCGACCAGCGGTGCTGCGAATAGTCACCGCCACGCCTTTTGGTTCTTTTTTACTGTTGTAGACAGCAGACATGCTGAGCTCCGCCGGAAAACTCGCGCCATCCTGATAAACCAGAGCGTATTCGTTGTAGCTAACGCTCCCTGTATCCATAATTTCTTTGATGTCTAATTCGAGCCGTTGCCTATCTTGGGGCGCAACCATTTCAACTAAGTTCTTACCAACTACGGCTGCAAGGTTTTTAGCTGCAAATAGAGCAACCCCCCGATGGTTACAGACCGCTATATTGGAGTTCAAATCAATTAATAGAAGTGCGGAGGGAATAGCTTCAGTTAAAGCACGGTAAGCCTTTTCACTTTTCTTCAGTCGCCTTTCCGCTTGCCTTGTTTCGGTGGCATCTTTGACAAGCCAGGTCAGTATGGCGCTTGACTCAATGGCCGATGTGGTTAAAGACAACTCAACCGGAAACTCAGTGCCATCTTTTCTTAAACCCAAAGCTTCAATT
>JAUWRD010000175.1 GCA_030610765.1 Actinomycetes bacterium | reverse complement strand
AGATCATGAGAAGACACTAGCACCTCGCACCCCATACGCTTGAAATCAGAAGCCTCACGGGCCAAAATAAGCAGGTCTGAGTCGATTGTGGGCACGATTAGTTAATGTGGTGGTTTTGTACAATCGCCTTGGGCCTTGGTATGTAGGCCGAATCATCTATTCTAGGCAACCGGAGCGATTGATCGGCAAAGTAAAGAGCGGGGGCTAAGCTATCCACATCACCAGCGAATACTCTGCCGTTTTGCTGATGTGTTACGTCTTTGAAGGCTTTTAGAAGGCTGACCCTTCTTCCAGCGCTAGTCAGGAGTACATTCATTGAGTTCATTATCTCCTCTGAACTCAGGCATTGTTGCGTGCTGTTGAGCACTGATGCCTTCTTGTTTTAATACCTTTATCAACGTGATCCACATGATCTTGATGTCGAGCTTGAGTGATCGGTTGTCGACATACCAAACGTCAAGCTTGAACTTATCAGACCAGGAAATTGTATTTCGTCCGTTAATCTGCGCCCACCCCGTAATGCCCGGCTTGACCTGGTGTCTCCGTTGTTGCTCGGGTGTATATCGTTCTAAATAGGATGTTAGCAGGGGGCGTGGACCGACTAGGCTCATGTCACCTTTTATGACGTTCAGAAACGCCGGTAGCTCGTCTAAGCTGTAATTGCGGATAAATTTGCCAAAAGAAGTAAGGCGTTCTTCGTCTGGAAGCAAATCATCGTTCTTATTTCGAGAACTTGCCATAGTCCTAAATTTATATATGGTAAAAGGAGCCACATGTAATCCTGATCGCGTTTGGCGGAATATTACAGGGGAGCCCATGCTCATCCTTATTATCAGGGCCACGACTATGGTGATGGGGGCGGTGAGAAGAAGGCCTAGCGTCGCCAAAACAAGGTCAATTGATCGCTTGATTGTTCTATAGGAACGTGACGAGCGGACTTTCTTTGCTTGAAAGGCCCTGCTTAGTACTTTCTCTAATTTAGACGCCAGCTTGTCACGGTCAAAACGGTCTACGGCGAGCCTTCTCGCCGATTCGCCGGCTGTTGCGAGCCAATGTTTATCTGTTACCGCCTTGGCTAAAATTTTAGCGGATGATGTCGGATTATTCGCGGTAAGGACTAGGCCCGCGTTTGCTTCCTTAATGAGTTTGGCCTGCCATCCGCCGTAATTAATGGCAATTGGTTTGCTAGCGGCCAAAGCGTCAAAAAACTTATTTGCCGAATTGGCCCACAGCGCCTCAAGGTCAATAAAGAGGGATGTGGCAATGTCGGCGGCCGAAAGCCATTTAGGGATTTCATATTTCGGGATATCGGGAAGCATGAAGAAGTTTACGCCCAAAACGCCCAATTGCTCCGCTTTATGTCTTACCTCATTCTCCTCCCGACCTGAACCGATCACCACAAATCTGATTTCCGGATCGATCGCCAACGTGGCCTTCGCTAAACGAACTAGATACTCCAGGCCATTAACTAACCCTAAGGTGCCTGTATATACAATTAAAGGGCGTTGACCAAGCCACTTATGCTGTCGTCGTATTTCCAGGCCCACTCGGTGATCAACGTCGAATAGATCTAAGTCACTACTATTTGGAATCATGGTAACTTGAGTTTCCGGATACCCCGTCGCAGTAATCCCGGTTTTGATTCCGGGCGAGAGAGCAATGATGTGAGTGGATTTACGATAAGCGAAACGTTCGAGCAAGCGCGACGCGAAAATAGCGAGCGGGTTCTTTAAGGCCCCAACAGCAATTGGTATTTCCGGCCATAAATCGCGCACTTCAAATATCAGAGGGATATCATTTTTTTTTGCCGCGTAAATCGCGGGCAGAATAATGGTCAGCGGCGTGCTGGTGGCAAATATGACGTCGGCTCCGATGGACCTTGCTTTTGGCCCCGCCAGCAAGGCAAATTTGAAGAACGCTTTGATCCGGTCACGATAACTCATTTTATTAGAGTAGGGTAAAGGCAGCCAATGGACGTTAATGCCGCTTTCATTAGTTTGAAACCAAGTCTTCTTATCACTATTTTTTGTCTGCCATTGTGAGGTGATCATATCTACTTCATGCCCGGCACTCACCAGACGGCGGGCCAATTCATAGGATCGAGTCCCACCGGGCATTTCCGGCGTGTTAAAATACTGATGGAGATAAAGAACTCTCAAAGCAACACTCCAAATGCGTGATTATAAAAATCTCCCGGTTATCTGATAAGCGTAAATGCCATAACTAACCATGCGTTTCAACTTTTCTCTTGTCAAGCACACCATAAATCTCAAGTGTTTTGTCAGCTATTGATGGCCAGGAAAATTTGGCTGTGGAATTTTTACTAGCCGCACCCAACCATTGCGCTAAGGCTTGGTCATTAAGCACTTTGATCAGCAGCTCGGCCAGGGCTTTCACGTCACCAGGCTCGAACAGAAATCCGTTTTCTCCGTCCTCGACTACGTCAGGCAAACCACCTGTGTTGGAGCAAATCGTCGGGAGACCGAACCCGAAAGCGAGATGGATAATACCGCTTTGATATATCTCTTTGTAAGGTAGCACCATTGTGTCAGAGGCGTTGAGATAGAT